>JAFXYZ010000018.1 GCA_017541465.1 bacterium
AGTATTCTTGTGTGGACTGTTTCATAACAGAAATAAGCCCACAGCAAATGTTGTTAATGTACTTCTTTCGTGATACATTATTTTTGTCAGAGGGTTCCAAAGTCATAACTTTCATGACATTATAAAAAGAGCGATAACTTCTGTTATTGCTCTTTTTATTATGTAATTAAAATATGGAACTGAACCCTCACCAAACGGAGTTTGGTCTTGGGTTCAAGCGGATTTGCGGACGGGTGGAGTGAAACGAACCCGGTAAGCGAGTTTTGATGTTGCGACTGCGATAGCAAAAGCAACTGCAAAAACGAGCGCAAAGCAAATCCAAGACAGTCCCTTCTCAGACATTATAAAATAGCCGATGACTTTTGGTTATCGGCTATTTTATTATATTATTTTTTGAAGGTTGAATGCTCAAAAAATGTAAATTTGGCAGACTAAAGTCTACCCTACAGACTTTTTTAATTATCAATGTCAAACAACATATACCCTGAATTTGTATAACTTGTTGGTTTAATTTTTCCTATTTCAACCCAATACCTTATAGTTGAAGCGGGGACTCCTTTTAATTTTGCATATTTAGATATAGTGACTAATTTTTTAGACTCTTTTTGTTCAGTTTCAAACATGTTTATAATTATCTTAAAAGAACGGTTTAATAATCTGAACATAAGTTTTGTATATGTTTTTTCGTCACCTTTTGTTTGGAAATTTTCAATTGCCGACAGGTATTTCTTTCTGTCAGTTGGTCTGACAATTATTGGTGCATAACCATATTTAAGCAATAATAAATTCATTAGTAATCTTGCTGTTCTTCCATTCCCATCAGCAAACGGGTGAATTGATACAAATTTTAGATGAGCAGTTATTGCCGTTGTTGGTTCGTTTTCAATATTATTATCAAGCCATTTATAAAAATTTATCATTAGTTCAGGCACTTTTAACGGATTTGGTAAAATTACATTTGAACCTGATATTCTTACTCTGCAATCTCTGTAGAAACCTGCATTTAAATCATCCAGCCCTATCAATATTGTCCTGTGAATATCAAGTATTTCTTTTTCGCTTATCTTATTATTGTTTTCAATAATTTCCAAAATCTTATTGAATGCTTTAGCATGATTCACTGCTTCTATATAATTTTTCAGAGGTTTTGCTGATGATGTCAAGTTTTCTTCAATAACTAATTGCGTTTCTTTTCTTGTTAAAGTATTGCCCTCTATTGCGTTAGAAGTATATGCAAGTTCTGTTTTTAGCCATTTTTCAAATTGCTTTTTGTTATTTTTATTTTTTAATAGTTTCGCCAGTTTTACCTTTTGTTCTTTGATTTCTGAAAGTAATTTATCCATTTTACCTCATACTTTATAGTTTAATTATTTTAAAAGTATAAAGTATGAAGTTGAAAAAGTCAAGTTCTTTGTTTATATTATGTCCGTATCTGACATACATCTCATTTATTATATTATTAAAAAGAGGTGCAATATGTTTTCTAAAATTAAAACCATTATAAAATTTACTGTTATAGGCTTTTTTAGTCTAATAGGTCTTTTATTATTTTTTGTGGCTTTATCTTCTGTACTCCATTCTAATTACTGTATTGAAGACGGATACTGTTATGAAGGAGATACTATATTTGATGGTGACATAGGAAAAGAAATAGTTATTACAAAAGAATATTGTATAGAAAATCATTATGATTGGCACGAAGAAAATAAAATGTGCAAATTACGTAAAAATAATCCTTGGGATATAGATTCTTGCCTTGACAGTGGAGTATGTAAAGAAGGTTTACTTCTAAAAATGAATGATGGTAAAGAAATAATTATAAATAAGGATACCTGTAAACAATATAACGGGATTTGGCGCGAAAAATATAATGACTGTCATTTTAAGGAATAAATAAAACAATAGTAAAAACAAAGGGATTACTGACATTTTCTTGTATACCACGTCTTTCTATGCTAAAATCTTGTCAGGAACAGGGATAAGCATGAAAAAGTATATAATTTGTTTTGTTATATTCTCTTCATTTTGTTTAAATGCTTTGGCGGAAATTAAAACGCCCGAGTGGTCTGATTTTTGCCCCGAGGAATATTTAAAGGTTAAAAGAGACGACCTCGGCAAGAATGAATCCTACTGGTATGCAAGAAGAATACAATTCAAAAGCGAAATGAACGCCTGCAAAGACTTAGAAGGCAGAGAGCTCAAAAGCTGTTATGATGACGTTATCAGCAAAGAAGAAGAAAAGAATTCAAAATGGGGTTCAATGTCAAACGCAGTCGGCGAAGCCTTAGAGCGCGGAAGAGAGAACAGTCAGGTATACAGTCAGGACTACAACCCTATGATGTACGGTGTTACGGGACTGATTAATTCAATTCAGCAAATGCAATACTAACCGTATTTTCTGATTTGCTTCTGCTCTTCGGTCTGGTTTACAACTAAATCATTCGGAATTGTATTATACCCGAAATGAATATAGGGTGCATTTTTTGCCCGTTTCTGATTTCTTATGGTCTGCATATTTGAATCGGCTTTAGTTTCAGACTTTTTAAAGGTTGAGAGTTTATTAACCTGCTCTTCCCTTCTCGGTTTAACAAAAGCAAACATCGTAAACATAAAAATTAAGCCTAAAACAATTATAGAGGTAAATTTTCCGTCAAGAACATAAAACCCGTTCTGAAGAATTGCCCTCTTATCGTTCCCCGAATAGACCTGTTTCAAATTACCCGAATTGAGTTCTTTTACAAACACGTTCGATTTTGCTGAATTTTCACCCTGAAGTGTTATTTCAACGTTATTTTTATCCTCTCTGACAAGAAGATTATCAACATCGCCTTCAAAAACAACAGGAACATTCTCTGTCTGTTTGGTATCAGAGAGTGTCAGAATTATTCTGTCATCAGACAAAACCTTTTTTTTGACATCGGCGATTTCGTCCATATACAAAGTAATATTATTCTCTTCAGGGTTATTTTTGATTTCTATTTCAAAAAGGGTTGAAGAGGCAAAAGCATTTTGGGATGCCAGAAGGAATACGGCAAAAACCGCCAAAATGCACGATATGAGTTTATTTTGAACACATTTCTTACTCAAGTTCTACCCCTTATACCCTGGAATTTATTTAATATAATAATATTTTCTTCTGTTTTGTTCATCAATCCAAAGGTGGATAATCTCAAACCAACAGTTCGGTTATATATAAAAATTAACATTTTATTTAATTTTTTAATGATATTATTAAAACAGATGGGATATTTTAGGAGTAAAAAGGCATGTTATCGTTTCTCTTCAAAAAAAAGCAAACACCGGTTTCACAGGTGCTTGAACAAACTTATTCAAAACTAAAAGCGATTTATCACCCCGAAGAAGTTTCAGAAGAGCGAAAAACTTACCTTTCAAACCTAATCAAAGAGTTTGGCTACCTTCCTTACCCTTATATTAAGGCGCTTGAAGAATTAACACCCTCCGAGGTGCTTTTCGGGTTAGAGAAAAAATGGGAATTAAACGGCGTTTTCAGGGATGGAAAATTTAAGTTTGAAGATGATATGCAAAGCCCTGTTGCGCGCGCAAAGTTCAAAAACACCGACTGGATAAAGACAGAACAGCACGAAATTAAGCTCATCAACCTCTCTGCTCTCGGTGACGGCAACAAAACCCACGAGGTCGGCGCATTTATCGACTGGCTCAGGCAGGTTTTAATTCTTCCGAGCGGAAACACAGAAAAGGGAGTGCTTTCAACAACAATTTACCTCCTTCCCTTCCACTCAAGAGATTTTGGATGTGCTTATCTTCCGACAAGTTCAGGTATAAGCGAGATGCTAGAGGATAAGACACTCAAAGAACACGGAATAAAAGGCACCGACCAGATTAAACTTTTCGTTCAGCTTGCCCAGCTTGCAGGACACCCCGTTATTTATGATGTTCTTCCTCAGGTAGCAAGATATTCAAAAATGGTGCTTGCAAAACCCTCTATCGCAAGGTGGTTTGACGTAAACAACCTCATTAACCAGATAACCGATGCGCTTGATGAGATAGCTATAAAACTGAGAAAAGAATTTGACGAGGACGATATTGTTATCATCAAAACCGTCTATAAAAACACCCTCAGAAGCGGTTCAGACGACATAAGCGAGAACTATAAAGCGCTCTATGACAGATTTAACGAGGAATTAAAGGACTATAAAAAAGTTATTTCCGAGGATATGCTCAAGAAAAACGAGCAGATTAAAATTCAGGCAAGAGCAAAACAGATTATCGCAAAAACAAACGGGCTCAACCCTAATAAATCTTTTACCGAGGACAACATAACAAAACAGGGCGAAACCATTCAGAACTTAATCGAAGCAGGGCTCTGGCCCTCCCCGGGCGGTGCGTGGTGTTCTGCAGGAACTCCCGTTTTTGATAAAATGTCGGAGTGCGGAAGCTATCCTATCTTCAAACACTATAACTACAAGGGCGAGGACGTTACAAACCTTGCAAACCTTGATTGCCAGACACCGTTTTATTTTGTCTATCTTGAATCGGGCGAATATAACAATGCCGTTATGGATTTCTTCGTTAATGAAGTACTCAAGCTGAAGAAAACCTACAACTTTGACGGTATCAGAATAGACCACATCGACCACGTTGTTGATGACCTGTCCGAACAAAATATGATACCTATCAGCTACCGCGCACCCAGAGCACTTTTAAGGAAGATGAATAAGACACTGAAGGCGGAATATCCGACCTTCGCAACAGTCGCAGAATATATGCTGGGCGGAAGATACTACAGCGAATACCATAAGGATATGGGCTTTGACGTTCTCTGGGGCAGTGACATCATCAACCAGCACGAAAAAACACCCGAAAAAATCATTTCGGATAATAACGACCTGAGTAACTATAACTCAACTGTTGAATCGCCAAACAAACTCTCTATTTTAAAGACTTATAACAACCAGGATGGCGAGTTCAGAGCAATAGACCAGTATCCTGCGCTTCTCGGCGAGTCAGGTGCTTTGTTTAAGTGGTTTAAATTAAAGTTCCTTCCCTCCGGCAGTCTGGCTCAGCGCCCTGTTTTATACGTTGACGGCGATGAATCTTATACCCCGAAAGGTATTGAAGGAACTATCGTTGCTGAGGTTTCTCTTCCGAGATCAAAAAATATGGAATTTTTCAACAAATTTAATGCAATAAGAAGGCTTGCTCTTTCGCTCGACCAGACACTCGGCGGGGATAGCAGGGTTATAAACACGGATACTGAAGGGTTTATAAGCTGGATGATTTCAAAAGATCCTCTCAAAGAGTCGATTTTGGTCGTCGCAAACTATATGGCGGAGGAGGAAAAGGTTTCCATTCAGCAGGCAGACGGAACGATGGAATACACCTATAAAGAAGGCAACCCCGTTGAGAACAGAAAAGTCGTTCTTCCCTGCGATTACAAAGTGGTTTCGGAATTTATCTATAATAACGACACCAAACAGTTTGAAGAAAAGCAAATCGAAACAAACGACACTGAGCTCAGGTTTGAAAAACTCGAACCGAGCGAATTTCGGATATTTAAAGTAACGAGATAAAAATGGACTTAAAGCAAAAAATAGCCCAAATGTTTATTACAGGCTATCAGGGTTTTGACTTTACTGTTTGCCCCGAGTTTGTGTCTTTACTGAAGCAGGGGCTCGGCGGTGTTATCTTTTTCACTCAGAATATTAAAAATAAAGAGCAGTTTAAGTCTGAAATCAGAAAGATGAAAGAATTGTCCTCTGTCCCTCTCTTCTTTTCGATAGACCAGGAGGGCGGACGGGTTGAAAGAACCCGGAATATCCACGGGGGTGCAAAATATTTAAGCGCAAAATTCGCCAGAGAAAAAGGGGAAGAGTTTTTAAGAGAGCAGACCTCTCAAATGCTCAAAGAATTAGAAGATTACGGCATCAATATGAACTTTGCCCCGGTTCTTGACGTCAATACAGAGCCTGAAAACCCTATAATCGGGGAAAGAGCGTATTCAGACAATACTGAAGAGGTTATAAAGTCAGCGCAAATCGTACTCAGCGAATATAAGAAGCATAAGATTATCCCTGTCGGTAAGCATTTCCCGGGCCATGGAGCCGCAAAAAAAGATTCCCACCTGACTTTGCCCGAGATAGATATTCCTTTTTCAGAGTTAAAAGAAAAGCATATAAAACCGTTTAAATCGGCTATTGATATGGGTTTGAGTGCAATTATGGTCGCCCATGTTTTTTATCCTGCAATAGAAAAAGACAAAATTCCCGCTTCACTGTCGGAAAAAGTTATACAAAATCTGCTGAGGAAAGAACTTAAATTTAATGGTGTTGTCATTTCAGACGATATGGTTATGGGCGGAGTGAAGGCTTATACACCCTTTGAAGCCTGCAAAAAGGGAATAGAAGCAGGGGTAAATATGTTTATTTACAGAAACACTGATAAAAACATTTTAGATTTAACCGAAGAAATTGAAACCGCCATCAGGAATAAAGAAATAGACGAAAAACTCATTGATTTTTCGGTTGAAAAAATTCTGTCTTTAAAGAGGGAAATTATTTAATAATAAAGAAAACAAGAGAGAGTACGGTAAACAGCCAAAACTCTTTCGGAACTTCATTTGCGCGCCTGAAAACAAGTTTTGTGAGAGGGTAGAGAATAAACGCACATGCCATAGAAAAGCCAAGATTTAAGGTAAATAAAATAACGGCAAGAGTGAGCAGGAACGGGAGGTATTCGGTTACATCGTGGTATTTCATCTCTTTTACGGTGCGAAGGAGCAGAGAGCCGATATATAAAAGAAGCGAAGCATAGGCATAAGAAGGAACTATCGAAAACAGGGGCGAAATGAGGAGAGAAAGAAGGAACATAACCCCGACAACAACCGAGGTCAGCCCCGTTTTACCGCCCGACATAATACCTGTTACGGAATCGACATAAACCCCCGTTGCGGGTATCCCCACTGAAGCCGCAGCCGTTGTTGAAAAAGAATCGACATAAAGAGTTCTGTTTATAGATTTTTGGAGTTTAAAAAAATCATCCGCCCTGAATTTCATCATAACAGAAACTATAGAGCCGTGGAGTTCCGTGTTTACAAGCAAAAACAGCATAAAAAAGAGAGTTATCATCTTTTGTGAAAAGATATCTAAAAAATCACATTTAAAAAGAACAGGCGACAAAGAAGGAGGCAGGCTTAAAATCTGAGAGGGGAAATCAGTGTCTTTTATTAAAACGCCAAGAACAGTCAAAACAACAAGACCGATAATAATTGACATTTTTACCTTCAGGCGGTCGAGAAGCAGAATAAACCCAAGCCCGATAACCCCGAGCCAGATATGGTAATCATTAAGGTTTAAGAGAGAAAGAGAGAGAAGATTATCTTTATAGTCAATAATACCGCAGTTTTTGAGCCCCGAGAACAAAAGACAAATTCCAAGTCCGCCCGTAAAAGCAAGTTTGAAGGATTCAGGGAGTGAGTCCATAAAGTTTAATCTGAACTTAAAGACAGTCATTAAAATAAGGGCAAAGCCCATTATAAGATAAATCGCAGAAATTTCTCTCCAGCTGTATCCCATCGGAACCAGGGTATAGACGATAAGAATTATATCCCCCATATAGGGCGCAAGCGCAAAGGGAAGATTTGAAAACAAGCCCATAAAAATATTGACAATTCCGATAAGCAACAAAGATGCCGTAAATACTGCGGCAGCAGGCATTCCCGCCTGCGAGAGAAGCTGAGGGATAAGAATTATAATATAGGACATCGTGAAAAAAGTCGTGAGCCCCGCGAGAATTTCCGTTTTATACTCTGATTTTTCAAGCCCGAAAAAATTCGACATTATAAAAGAGTCTCCAGTTTCTTTTTAAACTTTTCGTCCAAAACTTCTTTAGCCTGCCTGTGCCCCGAAAAAACATCTTCCAGTGTTTCAGAGAGAATATCATTGATAAACTGGTAGTTTTCGTTTACGGGTGTCGGTTTTGAAAATTCAAGTATATCAATAAAAGCTCCCGAGTTTAAAGGTTTTTGGGTATCAAGAAAATTTTCAGAGGTCGCAACATCAACTCTTGCAGGCACAATTAAACCCTGCTTTGTGATTTTTTTGATGACTTCTCTGCCTGACATATATTTGATAAAATTAACCGCATCATCTTTATTTTTTGAACTCTTTGAAACCGCCCAGCCCGAAGTATCAACGGCTATTTTGTTTTCTTTTGAGACGGGAAAAGAAGCGACATCCCAGTCAAAATTCTTTATTGTAGAGCGGAATTTTGGCACCATCCACCTTCCGCTTATATACATAGCAAGCTCGCCGTTAATGAACATCTGCGCGGTGGTTTTGCTCGCAATTTCGGTTTTTGTAGGTGCAAAATGGTGTTTACAAGATAAATCGACATATTTTTGCAGGGCTTCTGTACTCTCAGGAGTTGTGATAATGACCTCTTTTAAGTCATCGGAGAGAAGTCCTCCGCCGTTCAGGATAAGGAAATTAAGCCAGTAAATAGGCATAGGCTCAACGTTTACCGAAAAATTATTCTCTGTTTTTATCCTGGAAACAACGGAATACAAGTCATCTAAAGTATCAAATTTCTTTGGTACAGGAGTATTTGTCTTATTAAAAATGTCTTTGTTTATGTATATAACAAGGTCCGAAATATCTCGAGGAACGGCATAGAGCCTGCCTTCAGAAATAAAACTGTCTGTTGAAGATTTATAGAAGGTGTTATTCTTTAATTCTTCTTCAAAATATGGGGTTAAATCTTCCAAAAGCCCTGAATTTATATATATTCCGGAATAAATATTATTCAAAAACACCACGTCAGGCGCAATATCCGAGGCAAAATAGAGGTGAAGTTTCTGAAAATAATTTTGCGGGGTATGAATTAATTTGACCTTTTTCCTTTCGGGGTAAAGTTTTTCATAATCTGAAATCACCTCTTTTATTATGTTTATTTCGCTCTCACTGCCCCAGGTCATAAAAGTCAGTTCATCAGAACCTGCGGTTTTATTACATCCACAGCATAAAAGAAGCGCAAAAACACTTAAAAGAAAAAAGAATTTAAACTTTTTCATCAACTATAATTCCATCGCAATTCTCATCGCGGTTTCATCGACCTCGACAAGGAATTTATGAGAATTTACTCTGACAAGATAGGTCTCAGAATAGAATTTTCTCTCTTCAAGTCTGATGCCCAAAGACTTATCATAGAGCTCCTGAAAATCTTTCAGCAGGAATATTTCGTCATCAATATACCCAAAGAGAGCAACCGTCTGTTCATTTTTAGCGAAATAGAAACCTCTTCTCTCATCAATATTGCAGACAGAGAATACATTTTCCTCAAGAACTTCCTCTTCTTCGCTCTTTTCTTCGGGCACTTCCTCTTTATTCTCAGCCAAAATTGACTTAATAATCGCGTCATCTGAAGCAGGCTCAGAGGTAACGACATCGGGCTCTGCGGAAATTGTGAAGTTATGAGCTTCTTCATCAATAACAACCGGCTTTTCTTCCGATTTTTCGGGAACAGAGGTATCAAGAGTTAAAGGAAGGTCGTTTGTCTCGGGCTCTTCAATTATCTCAAAATCGGAGGAGTTGTTGAGTTCATTGAGCGCATTATCTACAAGCTCTGTTTCAACCCTTGTTTCAACAAAGACTTCCTCCTCTTCAGGCTTTTTATCCTCTATAACAACAGGCTCTTCATAAGAAGGCTCTGAGATAAGAGCATCAGCATCTTCTTCTTCGACAACCACAACCTCTTCGGGCTGTTCTTCCTTTGGTTCTTCAGTCAAAACAATGTTTTGAGGTTCTTCAATAGTTATTTCGGGCTCAGGGGGAATGACCTCTTCCACCTGAGGCTCGGGGGAAATAATTTCTATATCCTCGTTTTTGGTTTCATGTTCAATAACAATGACATCCTGAAGCTCTGAAGACTCTTCAGGTTCAATATTAGCTATCTCTTCCTCCTGCTCTTCAGGCAGAGTTTCAGGCTCTTCAAACCTGATAGAATCGGCCTCGGGCTCTTGTTCAGGGGCTTCCAGCGCTTCATCAAGGTTCAGAACAGGCTCTGAAGAAACAGGCACAGGTTCTTCATCAAAATTGATTACCTCTTTTTCTTCTGTTTCGTCAGTTTTCATCTCTACAATCGGGTTATCGTCAATTTCTTCCTCATCCCCCTCTTCAAAAACGACATCGAGGTCGTGGGAAGAGGAATCTACCGAATCAACAAAGTCCAAATCGTCATCGGATATGAAATCATCCTGCGAATTATTCTCAAAATCTTTCATATCGTTGTAATCAGGTATAATCAATTTGACATTATCATCTTCGTCATCTTCATTAAAAATGACGTCAATATCCTGAGGATAACTTATATCCTCGTTGTTTGTCATGTATTCAATCTCATTATTATCGTGGTTTTCCGCCATTTTTAATAAAATCTCCGAGAAAATTATATATAATTCTACAATATATAATACAACGATTTATTAAAAAGGTCTAAATATTAAGTTTTTAATTTCATTGATTAAGAAAAATACAAATGATATAATCAAAACTATGAAAAACGAGTTTCAAAAAGGTGAAATAATAATCTATACAAGCGAAGACGGGACAGTTTCGCTTGATACAAAACTTGAAAATGAAACAATTTGGCTGACGCAGGATATGATGGCTAAATTGTTTGAAACAACTGTGCCAAATATTAATATGCACATAAAGAATATTTATGAAGAACAGGAACTGGAAGAAAATCGAACTATTAAGAAATTCTTAATAGTTCAAAATGAAGGTAGCAGAACAGTTTCAAGAAATATCACCCATTATAATCTCGATATGATTTTATCAGTCGGTTACAGAATTAAATCAAAAACTGCTACAAAATTCAGAATCTGGGCAACAAATGTTTTAAAAGAGTATCTCACAAAGGGATATTCTATTAACAACAAAATGCTTGAAAAACAAAAGGAAAAGACTGAAAATTTAAAGCAGGCGATATCTTTGATTTCAAGAAGTATGAAAAATCAGATTAAAACTTTTGATGAAGCTCAGAATACTGCAAAAATTCTTGAAAGTTTTTCACAAGGTCTTGATTTACTTGACGATTTTGACCATAAAATGCTTGATACAAAGGGTTCAACAATAAAAGAAGCAGTTATAATATCTAAAGAAGAGTATTTATCGGTCATAGACAAAATGAAATCCGAGTTTAACAGTGATGTTTTTGCAAACCCGAAAGATAAAAGTTTTTCAAGCTCAATAAACCAGATTTATCAGACCTTTGGCGGACAGGACTGTTATCCGACACTGGAAGAAAAAGCCGCTATGCTTTTATATCTAATAACAAAAAATCATTCGTTTTCTGATGGTAACAAACGAATAGCTGCAAGTTGTTTTCTGTATTTTCTCGACAAAAACAATATGCTGTATAAAAACAATCTTCCGATTATCGACAGTGCAACACTGTTTACTCTCACTCTTTTAATCGCCGAGAGCAACCCAAAGGAAATGGATATAATGAAACAAATCGTTGTCAGTGTTTTAAATAAAGGACATAAATAAAGTTTTCCTGCCTTCTTCTTTTGAAAAAGAAGAATATTGACTTTTTGTTATCAGCAAATACAATAATCTTAGGATTGAAAAGTTCCGATAGGCTTAATATTTACCGTTAGAAGGTGCTTAGTCCTTGAAAAAGGATGGGAAACAATCCTGAGATGTAATAATTAACAAGAAAAGGAGAAAGAGATGCCGGTAGCATCAATGATTGAACTGCTTGACGCAGGTGTACACTTTGGACATCAGACACAAAGATGGAATCCGAAAATGAAACCTTATATTTTCGGTGCAAGAAACGGAATTTACGTTATTGACCTCAGAAAAACAACAGAATTACTGGACAAAGCCTATGAAGTCGTAAGAGATTATGCAGCAAAAGGCAAGAATGTTGTTTTCGTAGGTACTAAGAAACAGGCCGTTGACGTTGTTGCGGAAGAAGCAACAAGAGCAGGCGCTTACTATGTAAACAGAAGATGGCTCGGAGGTATGTTGACTAACTTTGAAACTATCAGAGGAAGAGTCAACAAGTTAAGAGAAATCGAAGAGTTTATGCAGTCAGGTCAAATGGAAAAATTACCGAAGAAGGAAGTTGCTCAGTTAATGAAGAAATATTCTAAATTAAGCAAGACTTTAAGCGGTATCAAAGAAATGAGAGGTATGCCCGACTTACTTTTCATCGTTGACCAGACAAAAGAAGATATTGCAATTGCAGAAGCCAACAAATTAAACATTCCTGTTATCTGCCTTGCCGATACAAACGCTGATCCGGACGGAATTAACTATATTATCCCCGGAAACGATGATGCTATCCGCTCTATCAGACTTATTGCAGGCAAACTTGCTGATGCTGTTCTTGAAGGTAAGACTTTGAGAGAAAACAAAGCAGCCAACAACAAAAAAGTCGAAGCAATTAAGGCTGAAGATGCTGGCGTAAGCGAAGAAGAAAAAGCTGAATAGTTTATCTTGTTGGGCAGGAATGCCCAACTTACAAATCCCCTTTTATATTCCCTCGCCCCTATGGGGAGAGGGTTAGGGTGAGGGGTAAATAAAATTTAAAATTAAACGAAAGGACTAAAAAATGAATATAAGTGCAGCACTTGTTAAAGAACTGAGAGATAAAACAGGCGCAGGCTTTTTGGATTCCAAAAAAGCTTTAGAACAAAATGATGGCGATATTGAAAAGGCTATTGAATTTTTAAGACAAAAAGGTATCGCATCAGCTGACAAGAAAATGAACAGAATTGCAGCAGAAGGCTTGGTTGCAACATACATCGAAAACGGAGTTGGTGCTATTGTTGAAGTCAACTGCGAAACAGACTTTGTTGCAAAGAACTCTGATTTCCAGGAATTTGTAAATAACTTAGCAAAACACATTGTTAGTGTAAAACCTGCTAACCTTGATGAACTCAACGCTTCTGTATGCCAAAAATGCGGAAGAAAAATCGAAGATTTGGTTAAAGAAAAAATCGCTACAATCGGCGAAAAAATCAGCATCAGAAGATTTGAAATCCTCGAAGGCGATATGGCTTCTTATGTTCACAACGGCAAAATTGGCGTTCTTCTTCAGGCAAAAGGGAATGATGAAACTATGCTGAAGGATGTATGTCTCCACATCGCTTCATCAGCTCCCGAATTCGTTTCAAGAAGCGAAATTCCCGCTTCCGTTATCGAAGAAGAAAAGAGAATTGAAATGGGTAAAGAAGATTTAGCCAAAAAGCCCGAAAACATCAGAGAAAAAATCGTTGAAGGCAGAGTTAACAAACTTATGGCTCAAAGATGTCTGCTCGAACAACCGTTCGTAAAGAACCCCGACCAGACTATCGAAGCACTTTGCGCAGGTAAAGTTGAACTCAAAAAATTCATCAGATGGACTTTGGGTGAAGGTCTCGAAAAGAGACAGGACAACTTCGCAGAAGAAGTTATGAGCCAAATCAAATAGTTTATTTTTAAACAACAGAAAAGATGCGCTAAATTTGGCGCATCTTTTTTGTTAAATTTTATATATTTTTTTTCTTAAATTAGCAAAAAATTTAAAATGAATACATTATAACAACTGCGAATAAGTGAAAGGGAATTTTTCATGGGAAGAATGTTGTATTTGTATATCCTGTTTTCTTGTGTAGCTTTTAATATACCCGAACTCGCCCCTGTAATCGCATAATAATTTAAAACAAACTCAGTTGCTCGCATTTTTCAAAGTGTTTTTGGAGAAAAGATTTTCTGTGCCATTTTGTTAAGCCGTATTTGTCGATAGCGTCAAGATGTTCTTTTGTGAGATAACCCTTATTTTTATCCCAAAGATATTCGGGGAACTCTTTTGAGAGCCTTGTCATTTCCCTATCCCTCTCAACCTTCGCCAAAATACTTGCCGCCGCTATCGAAAAAGAGTTTGCATCCCCTTTGATAATATACTTTTGAGGGTATTTAAACATCGGAATGAGTTTATTTCCGTCAATTATAACCTTTACATTAGTCCCTACGGGCAAACCCTCACCCCGTCCCTCTCCCAAAGGAGAGGGAGAAGTATATAAAGACTTTAGCTGCGAAATCACATCCTCACACGCAAGTTTCATTGTATTCAAAGAGGTTCTTAAAATATTATACTTTTCAATATCTTCAACCGTTCCAAAGCGGACAGAATAAATACAGTTTTGCTTTATGACCTCATAGAGTTCTTCTCTTGTCTGTTCTGATAATTGTTTTGAATCGTTAACCCTGTTTAGTTCCTCAATTAACTCTTTATCACAGTCAACAAAGCATACGGCGGCAGCATATACACTCCCTGCTCCGGGGCCCCTGCCTGCCTCATCCGTTCCGATTAAATAATCAAAACTCCCTTTTTCGCGTTCGTCAAACAAAACCAAATTATTCTTCATAACTGTCTATCGTAATCTTTCCTAATCTTCCCGAGCGAAAATCGAGCAAAATATTTGCAGCGCACCTCTTGACGTCAGGCTCTTGGTTTCTAACTATCCAGTTTCGCTTCAGCGCTATATTTTCAAGAGTTATTTCCTCATTCTCATCTAAATTATAATGGTTTCTGATTAAATCAGGGTAATTTTTTTCAACATCTAAAATAAACTTTCCCGCAACACCTTCGACATCATAAGCATTTTCGCCTATTGAATTAACGTAAGCAAGACGGCATGCGCTTTCCTGATTATCCTGTTTAAAGGGAATTATCCCCGGGGTATCGAGTAAATCGATTTTCGGGTTTATTCTCACTCATTGCTGAGTTCTTGTCACACCTGCTTTAGCGCCTGTTTTTGTTTTGGTTCGTTTAATGAGTTTATTAATTATACTTGATTTCCCTACATTTGGCATCCCGACTATCATCACTCTTGCAGGTCTTGGCAAGAGCCCTTTTTGAACGAGCTTTGCAATCTTTTCCTGAGCAAGCGCAGAGGCTTTATCCGTAATTTTCTTTAAATCATTTTGCGCAGAAGCGCAGGTCATAATAACCTGGCAGGAGGTTTCTTTTGAAATCTTCTGCGCCCATTTTTTTGTTAAATCACTGTCCGTCAAATCTGATTTATTTAAAATAATGAGCCTGGGCTTTTCCCCTATAAGCCTTTTAATATCGGGATAAGCGGAAGAAGAAGGAATACGGGCATCTCTGACCTCGACAACTACATCGACGAGGTTCAAAAGCTCTTTTAATTTTCTCTCTGCCTTGGCAATATGCCCGGGGTACCAGTGAATATATTCCATTTTCTTTCCTTTTTACCAAAAAACTCAACCTGTGGGTTGAGTCTTTTGTTTATTTTAAATATCCCTGATCTACTTTTCTGTTTTTGTAATCTTTTCTTTGATACGGGTTGCTTTACCGATTCTTTCTCTGAGGTAATAGAGTTTAGCTCTCTTAACATCACCTTTTCTGACTACGGTAATTTTTTCAATACGCGGTGAGAATACGGGGAAAACCCTTTCAACACCGACACCCTGGAATACTTTTCTGACAGTAATCGTTTTGCCGACACCTGAACCGCGTTTTTTAAGGATAGTACCTTCAAAAGCCTGTGTTCTTTCTTTGTTGCCTTCAACGATTCTGACAAATACTCTGACTGTATCACCTGGAACTAAATCCGGCAATTCTTTGTTCATATGCTGTTTATCAAGTTCATCTATAATAGGCTTCATGATTCATTCCTTACTTTTTTGTGTCTTACGTTATTTCATCATAAGAAAAACAAAATTTTACTTCAAGTCTTTTTTCAAATTTCGGCTAAAAAATGATAAATTTTTTAATTTTGTTACATTTTTTAATATTAATCGCCAAATTCGAGGGCATCGACCACCTTAAAAAACTCGTTTTTGGTCATAACGGAAAAAGCTTCAACATAATCAAGACTTCTGAGAAGCCCCCGATATGAATTTAGCCCCAAAATCTTTTGTGCGTAGTCTTTTGTCGCTATCTGAGACTTATGAAAATTAATCATTTCAGCCTTTTTTGAACTGACAGAGGATATATCGACAAAATAATTAGGAAGGCTCATCGCCGACCAAACCTCATAATAAACGATTTTCAGAGTGTTTTTATGCTCTGATTTTTTTAAAAGTCTTTTTAGTAAAAGGCTTACAGCCTTATGGTCTTTGTGCTGGTCGAAAATATAAGGAATAAAGATATAATCAAAGAGCGAAACATCAATATTTTTGAACTTTTCAAACCCATTTATTATATGTTTATCCTCTAAATCAAGCATTTTAAAGTTTTTAATTCCTGCAAACTTCATCGCCTCTTCAAATTCCAGTATTCTTTCTTTTGAAGGAGACGTAAGACAGACAACATCAAAATTATGGGGGTAAAGGTTCAAAACCCCGCCCATTCCTATACTCTCATCATCAGGATGTGGTGCAAGTACAAGACATTTATCATTATCATTTAAGCAAAACGGCATGGGCTTTAAATTAATACCGAAAAACGGATTAAAAATTCTGTTTATAATTCTCGAATACACATTTTTTAAAAAACTGTTTTTTATACTCATATTTTCAAAATTTCCTCTATTGCGCTCATAACCATCTGAGGAGTAATCGCTGACAGGCATTCGAGGTTATGGGTGCACTTTCCTCTTTTGTTGCAGGGGGCACAGGGTACGTTTGACGTCAAAAGTTTATTACCTTCCCCGAGCGCGCCCCACTTTGAAACAGGCATAGCGCCGTATATCCCGACCACTTTTGTTCCTACGGAAGAGGCCATGTGAAGATTCCCCGAGTCATTTCCCACAATTAAATCAGCCCTTTTAATGAGCGCAAGACTTTCCCGCAAAGTCAGTTTTCCGCACAAATTAAGAGGTTTTTTCTTTAATTCGCCCGTTTTCTTATAAATTTCTTCATAAGCAGCTCTGTCGGACGGCGCACCAACGTGGATAATTCTTATATTCCTCTCATCGAGCATTTTAATAAGATGGGCAAAGTTATCAGAACTCCAGAGCTTTTTGGGGTTCGTTGCCGTTGCGTGCACCACAACCTTTTTCTCTTCTTTTGAAATATCATTTTCGCTGAGAAGATTATCGATTTTACTGAGTAAATCATCACTCACCCAATTTTCAAGATGCCCGTCATCGACCTTTTTCCCTTCAGCCCTCAAAACATCAAGAAAACACCGGGATTCGTGTTTTTGAGTGTCATATTTCACTCTTTTTGAGAGCAAAAGCCCTCTTCCTTCTGTATCAAAACCGATTCTGTAGGGAATTTTAGCCAAAAAACACAAAAGCGCGCTGGATAAAGACCTTTTTAAAACGTAGGCTCTTGAATATTTATTCTCTTTTAATTCTTTAACATAAGAGAAAAAGGACTTCTTTTTATTCCCCGAGGTCTCATATCTGTGTTTGTTTTTAGTATCAAAAATAATAAAATTATTGACATAAGGGCACTCAGAGATGACCTCATAAGAGTTTGGGGCAACCAGCATATCGATTTGAGCGTCAGGGAAATTGTTTCTGAGGTTTCTCAAAAAAGGAACCGTCAAAATCATATCACCTATGAATCTGTACCTTACAACCAAAATCTTCTCAGCCATTTAAAATATCCTCTAAATCAAGAACCGCTCTGAGTTTTAATGCATAAAAGCTGACTGGAACAGACGAAAAATCAACAAGAGAGGCTATCTTAACGGCATCTTTTTCTGTTGTAACAAGATTTGAAATCTTTTCCTTCCTCGCTATTCTGACAAGTCTTTCAATATCAGAGAGAGTATAGTCGTGGTGGTCCTCAAAATCAACCACTGCCGTAAGTTTATAGTCTTTCTGAAGAAACGAATAAAAATCTTTGGGCTGACCAATAGCTGAAAACGCAATTATTCTTGAGCCTTTTTGCAGAATATTTTTATCGGTTAAATTATATACCACCTCGGGCATCATTTTGCACAGATACACGGGCTTTTTAAACCTGGTTTTTAGTTCATCACAGTATTTAAGCGCCTCTTTATCATCAGACGATTTATTTACAACAATAATTCTGTCCGCACGTCTGACCTCGTTAAACCCTTCTCTCAAAGGCCCTGCGGGAAGAAGGTGTTCGTTTCCGAATTTATTTTTGGCATCGACGAGAATACAGTTGAGGTTTCGAGAGAGTTTTCGGTACTGAAAACCGTCATCTAAGACCAAAACCTCAGCGCCATAAAGATTTTTTGCGTCTTTTGCTGCAAGAATCCTGTTTCTTGAGGTCAGAACAAAAGATGAAAGCGAGTTTTCGGCAAGCCAGAAGGGTTCATCGCCTGATTCTTGTGCTGAAACCAAAGGACCTGAGCCGTCCGAGATGAGATTAACCAGTTTGTTATCAAGACTTCCCCCGTAGCCCCTCGACAAAATTGCCGTCTTTTTCCCCTTTCTCGAATAATAATTAGCAATTTCAGAGACAACAGGGGTTTTTCCGACACCCCCCGTGGTTAAATTTCCGACCGAAACAACAAGAGCCTCTGATTTATAACTCCTTAAAATCTTAAAATCATAAAGCCTGTTTCTGAGCCACACAACAAGCCGATAGAATACACTCAAAGCCAAAAGACATGCAAGCACAAGATTTTGTGCAATATTCCTGTCTTTTTTTAAAGTATAATGCAGTTTTGAGATAAAAAGTTTCATTATCACCCTAGAACATCAGTCTGAATAACAAGAATCTCTTATTCAATTTTTGCGAGAATTTTTTGATATTTTCAGAAGCAACACTGACATCTTCAAGTGTTTTCTTTAACTGTTCTTCATCGCTTGTAGCATAGTTGACTGTGTCAAGAGTTACAGCGAGTTTATCAAGCGCTGTATTGAGCTTTTCAACCGACTGTTTTATAGCAGTTTTAAGACCGACATCCTTTGACATATCATTGACATAGCTTGATAACTCAGCGATATTTTTAGCCGTTATATTGATATTTTTAAGTGTAGCCTTTGTTTCATCACTGTCAATAAGGTCCGTAACATCGGTAGCAAGTTTTTCAACAGAGTTTGCAGTCTTGGAAATACTCTTGATGAAGTCCTCATCACCCGTAATTTTATTAAGATTATCCGTTAAAGTCATCAACTTGTCGGCTAAAACACTTGCGTCATTTGAAAGACTTATCAGCTCTTCTTTTGAAACGTCAATAAGTTCTTCAGCCTTTGAAATAGTGACGTTCGCGCGTTCTGTGAGTTCGTTTATATTAACTGCCGTCTGCTGAAGGTCAGCTATAACGTCATCAGACAACAAAAGAGAAAGTCTTTCGTTGGTTTCAACAAGAGAAGAGGCCGATTTATACTGAATTTCCATAAAGTCAGCTATTCTTAAAGGTTCAATAACCGTAAAGTCCGAAGTTGTTATAGGATAAGGAATTTCAATATCCTCAACGGGCGAAATTCTGAATTTTTCGTTATTATCATCCTTAACGATTTTGCCCTTTATTCTCTCGGGAACGATTAACCCGGGCAAATCTATAATATAGGTTATTTTATATGCCATTTTGGTATTAATATTTTCTTTTATGAGTTTTGGAAGTGATGCTTTTTCAACAATCTCAACATCTTTGACATTACCAACATCGAAATACTGTTTATCAAGAAGCATCTGAACCTTATCATTTGCGTGAAGCACAAGAGAATTAGGCTGAACGGGAAGGTACATAACCTTTTCTTTTGGCGGTGTAATTTCAAGGAACTGTTCGCCTATAATTCCCGACTGCTGAATTGAAATGGTGGAAGCCTTCGGAATGGTGATATTAGGCTCGGTGATAACGAATTTAACGGAAACTCTGCTGTTTACTCCGTCCATAATCGGTATCAGTTCTTCAACCTGACCGATGCGGACACCCATCATCTGTACTCCGCTTCCTGTTCTCATACCATTAATATCGCGAAAATCAACAGTCAGACGCTCGCTGGTCGATAAAGTTCTTCCTTTTACCCACATAACCGTAAAAATCAATATTATAATCGCAAATAATGCTAATAAACCGACTTTGAATGATGAAGAAAATTTCATATATCACCTTTTTTATTTCATTCTACAACAAAAACCTAAAAACTAGAAGCGGTAATTTTCATCGGGCCGTCTATCGCCCCCGTAACGAATTGCCGTGTATAAGGATTATCCTGCTTTATGAGGTCATCCGGTGTACCTTCAAAGACTATTTTGCCGTTATAGAGCATTATAACCCTGTTAGCACAACGTTTTATAGTGGACATCTGGTGCGTAACCAAAACAGAAGTTGCGTGTATATCCTGGCTCAGACGAAGAATATAATTCTCAATAACCGTTGAAGCAATAGGATCAAGCCCTGCCGTAGGTTCGTCATAGAGAATATACTTGGGGTTTGTGATAATCGCCCTGGCTAAACTTACTCTTTTCTGCATACCGCCTGAGAGTTCGTGAGGGAATTTTTCCTCAATTCCCGGGAGACCGACAATTTCAAGGCACTTTGCCACCATAAATTTTATTTGCTCGGGGGTATATTTTTTTCTGAATTCTTTCCTCTCGTGGAGTGCAAAAGAGATATTATCAAAGACATTCAGAGAATCGAACAGGGCGGAATACTGAAAAACCATAGCAATATCGCCATCATCCACCTTTATTTCCCCGCCGTCAGCTTCAATAAGCCCAGAGATTAATTTTAATATAGTACTTTTCCCTGAGCCCGAGAAACCGATTACGGCAAGCACCTCGCCGTCTTTAACCTCAAAGGAAATGTCGTCGAGTACCTTCCTGTCGTCATATAATTTAGTTAAATTATTGATTTTAATTGTCATTTTAACCTCGTTTAAAAATAGAAGAACAGTGCAAAGCAGTAGTCAATAATAACAATGGTTACAAACGACCACACAACTGCTTTTGTGGTCGCAAGACCGACACCCTTTGCGCCGTTTTTTGCTTCATAGCCGCAGCTTGAGCTCACAAGCGCTATTGCTCCGCCAAAGCACGAAGCCTTAAAAAGTGCAATATTAATATCACGAACGTATAAGCCATGCCAGACTGACGTGTAATAACAAAGTCCGCTGACCTCGTGTGAAGTCATCTGAGCGGTCAGACCGCCAAAAATTATTCCGACAACAGAAGCAATAACGACTATAAATGGCATCATAATCGTTCCTGCAAGAATTCTCGGAACAAAAAGGTATTTTATCGGGGATACCTGAAGCACTCTGAGGGCATCTATCTGGTCCGTTACTTTCATAGTGGCAATTTCAGATGCAAAGGCAGAGCCTATCATAGAAATAATTGCAAAGCCCGACATTATTGTTCCGATTTCTCTCACCATAGTAAGAGCAACAAGCAAGCCGATATAATCTTTTCCGCCCTGTTTGACGAGTTCGGGGGCAACCTGAATGGAAACAATGACCGCCGTCATCGCAACGATTGTTAGGGTAATGGGAAGAGAGTCTATCGCAAATCGTTTTGACTGCTCGATTACCTCTGAGAGTTTAAACTGTAAAGTAAAAATATACTTTAAAGATTCAAGCAGACGAAGAGCAATATTACCGACGGTTTCCAAAAACTCTCTCATCTGTTTGATAAAGAGTTTATAGAACCTGTAGGTCGCGGTTTCCCTGAATATGATGTTAAACTTACTCATATTTGAATTTTACAATAAATATAAAATTTGGGCGAAATGTTAACAATTTTCTTTTCTGCTGACGAAAACAAGCCCGATAATTCCCGTCAAAACCAAAACACCGCCAACGATATGGGCGATGTGGAAAGGTCCGAAGGACAGCACGCTGTCAAGTCTTATTGTCTCAATAACAATTCTCACACACGAAGAGAGCACAAGATAGAGGAAAAATATTGTTCCCGATTTTATTTCCTTAAACCGGAACCTCAGACAGAGAAGAATAATAAGTATTATCAGAGAACAGAGAGATTCATACAAAAACGCAGGGTGAAAATAATCATAGAAA
>JAFXYZ010000019.1 GCA_017541465.1 bacterium
AGAGTGTTGTCCTGCCCCTGTGTGTATTCCTGTAAAATCGCTTTTGAATTGTAGGTTGAAAGGCTCGTTTGAATATATTCCTTATTTTTTAAATATAAATCAGCCAAAAAATCTTTTAAAAATTCAGTTTTTCCTGATTTCGCAAGAGCTGCAAGCAGGGCTTCAAAGGCGCATGCTTTTATGGATTCTTTATGCACCCCGTCAGACTGAACCTCAGATTGTCCGACTTTTATATACGGGGGAAGGTTAATTTCGTCAGCCAGATAAGAAAGAAAATAGTCGCTGACCATAAAGGTTAAAAGTTTTGTGAGTTTTCCCTCGTGGTAAGAGGGAAATTTATCGAACAAAAACTCTGCCGTTATGTTCTTTAAATAAGAATCTCCCAAAAACTCAAGTCTTTCGTAGTGTTTAAAATCTTCCGTCTGATGTTCGTAAGCATAAGAAGGATGCGTCAGCGCTTCATCAAGCAGGTCAAAATCAATTTCGTCAAGTCCTATTGATGAAATAAACTTTTTTAAATCTTCTTTCCTAGAAGCCGATAACATTTCTTACACTGCTCCATATAGCCGTTATTTGTTCAACAGGAGAAGAAAGAATACAATATTTGATATAAAGATAAGCAATAGGGGCAGAGAAAAGATAGCTGTCGGCTCTGTCCAGGATACCGCCATGTCCGGGAAGTGAATCCCCTGAGTCCTTTACTCCTGCATCTCTTTTGATTAAAGATTCAGATAAATCACCGAGCTGAGCAAAGAGTGTTACCAAAACCCCGAGCAACAGTGAATGATACCATTCAAGCCCGATTAAAAATCCTATGAACATTGAGGTCAGAATTGCAAACGCAGAGCCGAATGCAGCGCCCTCGACAGTCTTTTTCGGGCTGATAACAGGTGCAAGTTTTGTTTTGCCAAACCTTTTCCCGAAGAAATATGCCGCAATATCTGTAATTAAAATTGTGAAGAACACCAAAAGGGTATAATATAACCCGCTTTTGAATTCAATATTAAATAAAGAAACCGTTGGCCCCAGTTCTCTTATTACAACAATATAGAAGGGAAGCCAGGTAAACAAAAAAGCGAGCACCGTTGTTGCTACGTTTGCAATATAAGGCTGTCTTCCTTTAAACAAAACCGCAAGAAATGAAGAAATGACTCCTGCCGCAATTATAGCAGGAATATATCGTGTAAACCCGAAATAAGAACAGCACATAAGAAGCAGGACAGTTACGATAGTCAGTCTGTAAAAGGGATAGAACCCTTTATTGTTTAAAATTCTTATATACTCTCTTAATCCGAGAAGTATGCACGCTGACACAACCGCAAAAAACCAGAAACCGCCGAAAATCAGGGACAGGAATACAACAAGCCCCAATAAAAATCCCGTACAAAATCTGGTTTTTCCGTCCTGTGTCATTTTTTTACCTGATTAAACCGTCAAAACTTCTTTTTCTTTCTCGCCCTCGAGCGCTTCTGCGATGCCGATATATTTATCCGTCAGCTTCTGAACTTCGTTTTGTTTGTCTTTTACCAAATCTTCAGGCAGATTTTCGCTCTTTTCGAGCTTCTTTATGTCATCTGTCATATCACGTCTGACATTTCTTATTGCAACTTTTGTATCTTCGCAAACCTTTTTGACGTCTTTTGTTATTTCTTTTCTCTTGTCCTCTGTCAGGGGCGGGAACTGAAGTCTTATAACAATACCGTCAGAGTTTGGAGTAATTCCGAGGTCTGCTTTTGCAAGAGCCTTTTCGATGTCTTTAATTATTGTTTTATCGTAAGGCGCAATAACAAGAGTTGTTCCCTCCTGAACGCTTACCTGAGAAATCTGTCTCAGCGGTGTCGGAACACCATAGTATTCAACACTCACTTTATCAAGAATTAAAGGGTTTGCTCTTCCCGTTCTTATGGATGCAAATTCCTTCTTTAACTGGCTAATTGCCTTTTCCATTCTGTCTTCGCCGTCTAAAAATAATTCGTCTAATGCCTCAGACATTTTTAACCTCCTACATAAGTACCTATTTTTTCGCCGTTTAAAATCTTTATTATACTGCCCTTTGCCGCAAAATCAAATACGACAATCGGTATTGAATTTTGCTTACATAATGCGCAGGAGGCAGTATCCATAACCTTGAGACCTTTATGAATAATATCATCATAAGAAATATAATCGTATTTTGTTGCTTCAGGGTTCGTTCTCGGATCATCGGTATAAACCCCGTCAACCCCGTTTTTCGCCATAAGCATAATTTCTGCGTCTATTTCCGAGGCTCTCAGGGCTGCCGCCGTATCGGTTGTGAAGAAGGGGTTGCCTGTACCTGCAGCAAAAATGACAACTCTAGATTTCTCAAGGTGTCTTATTGCTTTAAATCTGACATAGGGCTCTGCTATTTTGTTCATATCTATTGCGGACTGAACCCTGCACGATACATCTAACGTCCTAAGGGCGCTCTGAAGTGCTATTGCGTTCATAACGGTAGCCAGCATACCGACATAATCACCGGAAGCCTGGTCCATTCCGTATTTAGCGCTGTTTTTCATACCCCTGAATATATTTCCGCCCCCGACAACAATGGCTATCTGTGCGCCTGCATCGTGGGCTATTTTGATTTCATTTGCTATCATCTGAACGGCTCTTTGGTCGATACCGAACTCCTGCTCTCCCATCAGACCTTCGCCGCTAATCTTCAGTAAAATTCTTTTATATTTTAAATCTCCCATAAACACCCTTTTCTGTTAAGCTCTTTTCCCTATTATATAACATTATATTCCAAGTTCATACCAATTATAACAACTATTTACAAAAGTTTGAGGTGAAGAGAGATAAATGTCCTCCGCATGTATTGTGTCCTGGAAAACATAAACCTTCTTTGGCTCTTTTGCTGCGTGGTAGAGCCTGAAGGCATGCCACGGAAATACGGTTTTGTCATTCTGCCCTGCGATAAGGTAAACGGGAATAGGTGAGATTTCCGAGATAACATCTATTGAATTAACCTTGCTTTTGATGAGCAGTGACGGTCTTATACTTATCCATCTGTCAAATTCAAACTTCTTAAAGGTCGGAATGACCGCTTCTTTTGACCAAAAATGGTTTTCAATGTTGTCAAACGAAGTCGGGGCAGAGACCGCGATGACACTGTCAACGTCTTTATATTTTGCCGTATAATTGATAACCAGAGCGCCTCCTAAGGAAAAGCCCAAGAGAAGGTATCTTCTGTAGTTTCTCTCTGCTCTTGTCTTTTCAATGACGGCTCTTATATCTTTAACTTCATTCGTGGTAAAAGTATATAACCCTGAGCTTTTGCCGTGCCCCCTGAGGTCTATTGCATATACATCATAATACTTTGCAAAATCCTCAGCAATACTTCTGAAGGCTTTGGAGTCTTTTGTCATAAACCACCCGGGCACAATAAACAGGGCAGTGTCTTTCGAGCTTCTGTAGGCATTATATTTAATATTTATTTTGTCCTCGGTTAAGACACTTTCTTCTATATAAATCGGGGCAAGTGCCTGATTTACAAGAAATATGACTATTAATAACAATATCGCTATAATACTATTTCGTTTGTTCATCTCTGTGCACCAACGCATCTCTTGCTCTGTCGTACAGTTCAATATCTTTCATGCCGAGTGATTCTGCGTAACTTTGCCCGAAATCAAGCATTTCAAAAATGTGCTCCGGGATATTATTCTTATGTCCGCAGTACCAACCGCCTTCTATATCAATAATAACACTTCTTACTCCTGCTTCAAAGGACATATCGAGCCATCTTTTGTATTCCTCCATATTGTCATTGATGCCGGGTATTATGATGTATTTTGTTTTTGCCTTGTATTTATTGACCTCCTGGGCTGCCGCATAGGCTCTTATATTCTTCCAGACCGCATCATAGCATGGAACATTTTTTATTTTTTCATAGGTTTCTTTTGATGAGGAGTCAATGGATATAACAACAATAAGCTTTCCCTCTCTTACCCCTCTCTCTATTGCTTTTGAGTATTTTATTCCCGAGGAATGAACTCTTATATTATCGCAGCCGTTATCGAGAAGTGTATTTACAAGCGGTTCAAATTCCTTTAAAATTGTGGGCTCACCGCCTCCAAAACCGATTTCTCCGCCCCCTCTCAGCTTCTTTCTTTTCGCTAAATCCTGAATCTGAGGGAGCATATCAAAACATTTTTTTGTATTGTAATAATCATTGTTTCCGTTGGTGTAACAATAAATGCACTTGGAATTGCACTGTGTCCAGTGGTTAAAAACAATCCAGCTTAAATAATCTTCACTGTCCCACTCTTTTTCTTTTAAGAAAAAACATCCCCTGCACCTTTCGGGAATTTGGCCTTGTGCGCAGAGTTCTCTCATTTTCTTTTTTTCTTTAAAAAATTTACTCCAGTTAATCGGCCCGCCTTTATAATCTTTTATTAAAATTTGCCGTCCGCCGCCTTCATGGGTATTAAAACAGCACAGTTTCACATTTTCATCGTAATCAATATTCATCCCGTGCTCGATGTATTCGCAGCTCAGGTATTTGCGCATCTTCGGTTGTTTATGAAAAAGTTTTTTTATTCTGTCAAATATTGCCATTATTCTGCCGCCCATTTTTCAAAAAATAATCTGCCCGCTTCGGCGCTTTTTTCGGGGTGAAACTGTACTGCAGTCAAGTTTTTGTAGTTTACCGATGAGCAAAACTCTACTCCTTCATAATCGCACACGGAAGAAATAAAATCTTCCTTCTCCGGTCTTACGTAATAGGAATTGACGAAATAGTAGTAATCATCAGAAAGATAAAGATTATTTTTTGTCGTTTTTATCTTATTCCAGCCGATTTGGGGAATTTTGC
This sequence comes from bacterium, assembly GCA_017541465.1. Classification (GTDB taxonomy): domain Bacteria; phylum Cyanobacteriota; class Vampirovibrionia; order Gastranaerophilales; family Gastranaerophilaceae; genus RGIG6874. The sequence goes on from JAFXYZ010000019.1 coordinate 4,838, forward strand.
CTTTTTTGTATCTTAAAGCTTCCCCTTTTATAACCCCGAGCCCCTGTTCCTCGGGCGCTTCCTCGCTCTTTTCAAAGAGTATCTGAAGCCCTATACAGATGCCTAAGAATTTAGCGCCGTTTTCTATCATCTCGGGAATTAATTTATTAAGCCCTTTTGAGGATAAATTCTTCATCGCCTGACCAAAATGTCCCTGCCCCGGGAAAATCAGTTGTTTCGCTTTCAAAATTTCATCTTTTTTATCTGATACACAATAATCAAGGCACAGGCTGTCGAGCATATTACATACGCTTTTTAAATTGCCTGAGTTATAGTCAATTATTGTAATCTTATCTGTCAAAGTAAAAACCGTCTTTCTTAAATCTTGAAACGACCTCGTGCATTTTTTCTTCGCTGTCAACAATAGACATTCTGACACTGCCCTCGCCGTATTTACCGAAGGCAACACCGGGAACAAGCACAACACCAGATTTTTTGAGTGCATCCTGAGAAAAATCAACCGAGGAGGTGTACTTCTTAGGTATCGGGAGCCAGAGATAGAATGTGGCTTTCGGAGGGTTAATTGCCTCTATATCCCAGCCGAGCTCAGAAAAGCCGTCGAGAATAATCTTTTGCTTCTTCTCATACTGGCAGTTTGACCAGATGATATAGTCATCGCCCTCTTTTGAATTGAGTACTTTAGCCGCAGCATACTGGATAGGCTTAAATACCCCTGTATCTATGGTTGATTTTAATTTGCCGAGGAAGGAAACCAGAGTTTCATTGCCGCAGCACCAGCCTACCCTCCAGCCTGTCATCGCGTAAGGCTTTGAGAAGCTGTGAAATTCTATTGCAATATCCTTTGCTCCTTCAAACTCAAAAATACTTGCGCATTTTTCCTGGCCCGGGAAGGTCATATCAACGTAAGCAGCGTCTGAAATAAGAATGATATTATGTTTTCTGCAAAAATCAACCACACTCTTTAAATATTCTCTTGTAGCAACTGCGCCGAGCGGGTTATTCGGGTAATTAAGCACTACCGCCTTGACTTTCTTCGGGTTTAAACCTTCTTTCTCTAAATCAGCCAGTACTTTTTCCATATCAGGCATGTAGTTGTTTTCTTTTAATAAAGGAATTGAGTACCCTAAACCGCCCGAAACCTTAATCATCTGGCTGTAAGAAGCATACCCGGGATCGGGCACCATTATGATATCTTTGTCTTTTTCAACTGTTGTCGGGTTTATGATAAGTCTGATAAAGTTCGCAATACCTTCTTTTGAGCCTATAAGCGAAAATATTTCTGTTTTCGGGTTTAAATCAACCCCGAACCTTCTTTTCATCCTCTCTGCTATTGCTTCTATCAGAAAATTTTCACCTTTTGGTGTTGTATAAGAGTGAAACATCGGCATGTGAAGTGATTCCAGGAGTTTTTCATATACAAAATCAGGCGGAGGTGTTGCAGGTGCACCCATTGAAAGGTTTACGGGAGCTCTTCCTTTTGAAGTCAGCTCAGGTGTGAGCTCAAGCATCTGTTGTTTTATTTTAAACATAATATATGTATCAAGATTTTGTACATAGTCATTCAAAAGTTCTTTCATCTCTTACTCCTTGACTTTTTCTTCCCTCTGCCACGCCCACGCATTGTGGTTGTGGATGCTCTCCTGAGCTTCAACTTCGGCTTCAAAAAATGTTATTCTGTCGTCTTTTCTCAATAAACAAATTAAATCCCGCAAAACATCTTCGACGAATTTCGGGTTGTTGTATGCTGCTTCCGTTACGAATTTTTCGTCACTGCGCTTTAAAAGTGTATAAACAGGGCTTGAAGCACAGCTTTCAACCAGTTCTATCAGGTCCTCTATCCAAATCATATCCTTTTCTTCATAGGAAACCTTCAGTTTAACATTTGTCCTCTGGTTATGGGCAGAATTATCGGAGATTTCCTTTGAACAGGGGCAAAGTGTTGTAACGGGCACTTTTACCCCTAAAATAAATTTGTAATCGTCCCCGTCAAGTGTACCCTCAAAAGAGCATGGGTAAAAAACGGGGAATTTGTTGTTTGTAACGGGGGCTTTTTTGTCTATTAAATACCTGAAATCGAATTTGACATAAGCACTTTTTGCTTCAAGTTCTCTGCAAACATCTTTTAGAAACCCTTTTATGTCAACACCCAAAAGGTTTTTGTTTCTGTATGTTGCCAAAACCTCAATAAAACGGGACATGTGAGTGCCACGATAGTTCTTCGGCAGTGAAACAGATACCCTTGCCAGCGCATTAACGTATTGATTTTCCTCGTTTTTGCGCTGGATAATAAGCGGAACTTCGACTCCGTTTACTCCGACTCTTTGAATTTCCACATCCCTAATGTCTTCCTGACTTTGAACATCTTTTAGCTGTTTTGTATTATTCATCCTCTGAAAAGTCCATGTCATTCTTTTCGATAGCGATTAACAACTTTAATGCTGCTAATCTCTGTGTCTTGGGCGGTGCAACACGAAGAAGCTCTATTGCTTTAAGCATAACAGGATCGTGGTCGTACCATCTTTTCCCGTTTTCCTTGTATTTAAGCACCATCTGGTAAACGCTTTCGATAACATCTGCAGCAACTTCATTTTGAAGATTAATGATAAAATCAGCCGCGCTCGACTGCTTTTCCCCGGGCTGAAGTCTTAATAACTCCATAGCTTCGCTCAAAATAGGATCATTGTCGTACCATCTTCTTGTGTCTGACATATTACACCTCAAATTTTTTCTCTATTAATTCTATTATAGTATTTTTTGTGTCGTTGTAAACAGTTTCAACGGAATTGTCGGCATTGATGACCTTTATTCTTTCGGGATTTTCTTTTGCGATTTTCTTGTATCCTTCTAATACTCTTTCCTGGAACTTTGTTCCTTCCGCCTCTATTCTGTCGGGGGCTCCCGATAACCTTTTCATAGCAACTTCGGGGGATACGCAGTATAAAAGTGTCAAATCGGGTTCAATACCGTTTACTGCTATCTGGTTTAATTCTTTGATTAACTGCGCATTTTTCTCTCTGCCGTAACCCTGATATGCTATGTGAGAGTCTTTATGACGGTCGCAAAGTACGATTTTACCCTGTTCAACAGCCGGTTTTATAAGCGCTTCAACGTGCTGCGCCCTGTCTGCTAAGAATAAAAACATCTCGCAGTAATCCGAGAGTTTTTCTTCGCTGTGAAGAAGTATCTGCCTTATTTTCTTTCCCGTTTCAAGTGCACCGGGTTCTCTTGTGATAACCACTTCATACCCTTTTGACTTCAGAAATTCGGCAGCCATATTGAGCTGGGTTGTTTTTCCGCAGCCGTCAGTTCCTTCAAATGTGATGAAGAGCCCTTTTTTTTGCATTATTCTATTCTGTCCCATCCTGTGTATTTTTGAAGCACTTTAGGTATCGAAATTGAACCGTCCTCATTCTGGAAGTTTTCAAGAATTGCCGCAAAAGTTCTGCCGACAGCAAGACCTGAACCGTTAAGTGTGTGAACTAATGTCGGTTTGCCCGTTGCTTTTGAACGGTAGCGGATATTCGCTCTTCTTGCCTGGAAATCGCCGAAGTTTGAGCAGCTTGAAATTTCCTTAAAAGAATCATAAGAAGGAAGCCAAACTTCAAGGTCGTAGCATTTATTAGCCGAGAAACCGATGTCGCCTGTTGAGAGAGCAACTCTTCTGTACGGAAGTTCAAGCAGTTCAAGAACTTCTTCTGCGTCTCTTGTGAGTTTTTCGTGTTCTTCTTTGCTTGTTTCGGGTGTGCAGAGTTTTACGAGTTCAACCTTGTTAAATTGGTGCTGACGGATAAGACCTCTCGTATCTTTTCCTGCCGAGCCTGCCTCACGTCTGAAGCATGCCGTGTATGCCGTCATATACTTCGGTAAATCTTCTTCGTTTAATATTTCGCCCTGATAGATGTTTGTGATAGGAACTTCAGCGGTCGGAATTAAATATAAATCCTCGTTTTCACACTTATACATATCGTTTGCAAATTTCGGTAATTGTCCCGTTCCCGTCATTGCGCCCGAGTTAACCAAAACAGGCGGAATAAATTCCGTATATCCGTGTTTTGAGGTGTGTAAATCTAAGAAGAAGTTAATAATTGCCCTTTCAAGTTGAGCGCCTTTTCCTTTGTAGAGTGAAAATCTTGACTGTGAGAGTTTAACCCCTCTTTCAAAATCTACTAAATCTTTTTCAACACATATATCCCAGTGTGGTTTTAGAGGGAAACTTTTTCTTGTAGGTTCCAAAAATCTTTTAACTTCAACATTATCAGCATCGCTGCTGCCTATTGGGGTTGTTTCATCAGGGATATTCGGAATGTTTAATAAGAGTTTCTTTTGCTCTGCGTCAAGTTGCTGCTCTTTTTCTTCGCAAGCCTTTATTTCATCACCCATTTCACGGACTTCGGCCTGAATGGAATCGGTGTTTTCGCCCTTTGCTTTCATCTGACCGATTTGCTGGGATAAATTCTTTCTCTTTGCTCTGAGTTCATCAGCCTGAGTCTGTACTTTTCTGCGTTGAGAATCTATTTCAATAACCGCATCAACCGATAATTCGGGGTTTCTGCGTTTTAAAAGTTCATTTACTTTTTCGGGATTTTCTCTTATTAATCTGATATCTAACATTTCTCTACCTCTCACAATAATTGTTATTGTGCAAATGTCATGTTGAGCGAAAGCGAAACATCTCAAGGTTAATAAATGTTTATGAGATTCTTCGGCTGTGCCTCAGAATGACAATACACAGACACAACTATTCTAACCAAAACACAATTTATTTTAAAGAGAAATATTTAAGTTTGTAAAAGAAGAGAAAAATTGTATAATATTTACATACAAAAGGAGAGATGTTGGAAAAATTAACGAAAAAAATAGTATATGCAGGCATGCCGGATATGGGGCTGATTTGCCTTGACAGGCTTGTTAATGCAGGGGTTAATATTGTCGGAATTATTCCCCCGAAAAGAACGGATAAAACCTACAGCGAATTTATGAATTTTGCTTCTTACTATAAAATTCCGATTATAGATTTTAAAGAAGATCTCAGCGAACCTGATTTTATCAGTCAGATTAAAGAACTTGATGCTGATTTGGGTGTCGTCTGCTCTTATAACCATAAATTTCCACCTGAACTCCTCTCCGCCGTCAAAGGCGGGTTTATTAATGTTCATCCTTCGCTTCTTCCCGATTACAGAGGTCCGAACCCTTATTCAAACGTAATCATCAACAACGAAAAGGAAACAGGGGTTACTTTTCACTATATGGATGAGCACTTTGACACGGGAGATGTCGTTGCCCATGCTAAAATCAGCATCGACAAAGATGAAACAATGGGCACGATTTTCGCGAAACTTAATGAAATCTCAGCTTCCTGTCTTATTGAGCTTCTGAAAAAATTTGAAACGGTTGAAAGGTTTGAAACCCATAAACAACCTTCGGGCGAGTTTAAGTACGCAAAAAACTACGATATTTCCCTCTCAAATGTTTATATCGACTGGTCAAAAACACCCGAGGAAATTGACAGGTTCGTTCGGGCGCTGAATCCGTTTATCGGGGCATATACAAGATATAATCAGGAGTTCTTGAGAATAAACTCTGTTAAAATCGAGAAAAAATGGCATAATGACGAGTTTGGAACAGTCTGCGCAATAAAAGACACAGTAAAAGTTGCCGTCAAAGGAGGTTATATTCACATCACCTCTTTGCAATACGGCTCTTATTTTGTTTCTGATGCCTCTGACTTCATAAAAAGGTCGGGGATAAAAAAAGGAGATAAATTTAATAATGGATAAACTGCATTTTCTGACGGCAGGGCTGCCGCTTGCGAGCGAGAATAAGGGCTATGAAGAGGGGATAAGAATATTAAAAGAAATGAACCTTGACGGTTTAGAAATGGAATTTGTTCACGGTGTCAGAATAAAAGATGAATCGAAAGAGTTTTTAAAAGGCTTAACTTCAAAATGTGAAATCGTTTTGAGCGCTCACGCTCCTTTTTATATTAACCTTAATTCAAAAGAAGAGGAAAAAATTGAGGCAAGTATTCAGAGAATTATTGAAACTGCAATGGTAACAAACGAGGTCGGGGGGTACAGCATAACCTTTCACGCTGCGTTTTATATGGGAATGAGTGAGGAAGATGTTTATCAGACAGTCAAAAAAGGAATTTCAAAAATTACAGAGGAACTTAATAAACAAAACAATAAAATCTGGATACGCCCTGAAACAACCGGAAAAATGAGCCAGTGGGGGAATTTAGAGGAAATAGTCAGACTCTCAAAAGAGTTTGAAACGGTTTTGCCCTGCATAGATTTTTCTCACCTGCACGCAAGATACAACGGAATTTATAATACCTATGATGAGTTTTCTCAGATGCTTGATTTTGTCGGAAATGAACTTGGTGCTGAGGCTCTGAATAATATGCACATTCACGTTGCCGGTATTGCATACACCGCAAAAGGCGAGAAAAACCACCTTATTTTCTCTGAAAGCGATATGAATTATCAGGACTTGTTAAGAGCCTTGAAAAATCACAGCGCAAAAGGAATTGTCGTCTGCGAAAGCCCGAATATAGAAACCGATACAAAAATTTTAAAAGATTTTTATGAGAGTTTGTAGTTTTGCTCGGTTGTTTTGTCGGTAGACTAAAGTCTACCCTACATACTCGTTTTATACTAATATTCTGCCGTTACTATCTTCTTTTTGGCACGCAGCAATAATACCCTCTATTATCCCTATTAACCAAGGAATAGCAGTCCAGCAGAATAACAAATATAAAATTCCCTGACCCGTTTTGCCTGCATAAAATTTGTGTACTCCAATATTCCCAAGTAAAATTGCGAACAAAACATAAGGTAATTTATTTACTGCATGTTTTCCACCAACATTATAATATACACCTTCAGGTGTTCCTATATTATTACTTCCTTGATTTTGACTAAGATTAATGTTTATACCACCATTCTTAAGCATATCTGCCATATCAGATTTTACTTCTTCTTTCTTTGCTTCTGCTTTTACGCAAACAGTCTTAGTTTCTGAAACATATATATTAACCTCATCACCGACATTCGGGTTAAAGTTGCAATCATCAATTCTTACTTCTGACAAAGAACCATCATCATTTCCTACGGTAACAATGTCATTTTCAATTTTTAAGATTCTTCCCATAAACTCTCACCTTTCATACTTTTTACTTGTAAAGTTTTACGAAATCATTATAGCACAAATTTATTTAACTTGTCTATATAGACAAGTTTTATTTTAAGTTTTCTTGTCTGTTTGTATGTGTATTGAGAGTTTACTTTTACGGAAAATACTAAAAAAGAGGTTGTCATGAGTGCAGAAAATAATTTAGGTAAGAAAATAAAAGAGTTAAGAACAAATATGGGATATACTCAGGAACGCCTTGCAGAGCTTGTAGATATAGATGCAAAGAATTTATCAAAAATTGAAAACGGAGGACATTCCCCAAGTTATATTACCCTTAGTAAGTTATCAAAAGTATTAGAATTTAATTTCTGCAATATTGACAACACTCAAAAGGTAGAACCTCTTTCAAAACACAAGTATTACCAAAAATCTCTTAAAATTTTAAATACTGCAGACTCCCCGGAAGAATTAGAAAGTTATTACAGTATATTAAAAGTTGCTCAAAAGTTAATCGGTAAAAGCAAATAATCCCCTAAAATTACGATGGATTAAAATCTAAAGTTTACCCTGCATTATTACTGTTGTTCTTCTGATTTATTTTCTGACGGTTCTACTTCCGATTTGCTCGGGAAAATCAGAGCACAGAGGATATAAATAAGAATGGCGGTACCGAAACTCAAAACGGTAAATATTGCCCATGCAACTCTGACGATGGTCGGGTCGGTATTAAAATATTCTGCAAGACCACCGCAAACACCCAGTAATTTTTTGTCATTTTCTACTTTGTAAAGTCTTTTTGCCATAATAAACCTCGCTTCTAATTTTGAATTTATTATACCACTAAATCAGCATTCCTGCCATGCAGGCTGAAATATAAGAGGTAATTGTTCCGCCTATCAGTGCTCTTATTCCCATTCTCGCTAAGTTCTTTCTCTGGTTCGGTGCAATTTCACCGATACCTGAAATCTGAATAGCAACAGAGGAAATGTTTGCAAACCCTGAAAGCGCAAAAACCGCAATTACATAACTCTTTTCGTTGAGTAAATCCTGAACTCTGACTAAATCGGTAAATGCAATGGCTTCATTTAATACAAATTTTGAACCCAAAAGTGCCCCGACCTCCGTTATCTGAGATAAATCAACACCCATTAAAAGTGCAAAGACCGAAAACAGTTTGCCGAAGAGCATTTTTATTGAAAGCGAATTTAAATCAATCCCGATACAGTTCAAATCCAGGTGGCAGATGTTTGACAAAAACAGCCCGAATAAGCCTAAAAACCAGTCAAG
>JAFXYZ010000020.1 GCA_017541465.1 bacterium
AGGAATGCCCAACTTACGTTTTTATAATCGGTAGACTAAAGTCTACCCTGTGAACTCTGATTGTCGTGTTTTACAACACGACCTATCTGCTTTTTTATTTTTGTCAGGCAATGCCTGACCTACATTTTATGATAATTATTGACAACTCTGAAAAAATTCTTATATAAAAAATATGTTTAATTTAATGAAAATGTTTAATGAGTGTAAGCATGAGAAGGTCAGCTATCTGGTAAAAAGTTCTTACTGTCCCGACTGCGGTGCGTATATCGAAAACAAGTTTTATCTTGTCAGGTGTTCGTGCTGCAACATCAAAAGAAAAGGGCTGCTCAGGGGGGAAGAAATAATCGCGGAGGACACCTTCTGCCACAACTGCGGTTCAAATAGGTTCTATATTGAAGAACTGCCCTCCCCCACCATATTTGATATGGAATATATGGTGATAAAAAAGGAGGCAAAAGTACTTGCAAAAAGACATCCGACCTGCCAAATATGGGTTGAAACACCGCAGATTATCAAACCAAAGATGCTGACATTAAACGATTAAAAGGGTTCAACAGAACCCTTTTATTTTTAAACTCTGAATCTGTCAATTAATTCATTCAAAACATCGGTTGCCCTGTAGTTTTCTATCTGGCATGAACCCGAGTTTGAATGACCTCCGCCGCCGTATTCGTTCATTATCTCGGCAATATCAACATCAGCCGAACGGTTAACAATTGACTTACCGACCGCAAAGGTGGTTTTGTCGTTATGCCCCTTCATACAGTATATAGAAATATTACAATGAGGGAAAAGCGCATAAACCATAAACCTGTTGCCTGCATAAATGATGTTTTCATCTCTTATATCAACAATAACTACATTGTCTTTTACTCTTGAACACTGTTTTATCTGCTTTTTGAAGGAATATTCTTCTCTCTTATACATCTTAATTCTCTCGATAATATCCTGCTGGTCGAGAATTTCATCAAGAGTCATAGTTCTTAAATAATCAACAAAATTATGCATCAAAACATAGTTTGAAACACTGAAGTTTTTATATCTTCCAAGCCCTGTACGGGGATCAACAATATAATTAAGCAATACCCATCCTTTAGGGTTCAGTATATCTTCTTTTGTATAACTTGTTGTATCGGCTCTGTCAACAGCATCGATCAATTCAACAAACTTATCCCCGAATTTTTCCTCACCGCCAAGATATTCATAAACAAGCCTTGAAGAAGAAGGCGCGCTGGTCTCAAGAATAAGGTTATCCTTAGGTTCATCAGCCCTGTATTTGCCGCTGGCATGGTGGTCGAACGCCAAATAAACATTCTTACAATACGGCAAACCTGTTGTAATGTGCTTATCGGTAACCTCAACAAGCCCATCCTGAACGTCCTGGGGATGAACAAATTCAATCTCCTCGACTATTCCCGCTTCTTTTAATAATGCCGCACTGACAAGCCCGTCAAAATTACTTCTCGTCAGTAATGTATATTTTTCGCTGTCCACTATCTTGCCTCCATAATATATATAAAATACCAAATTTTATATAATTAATCAACTTTATATTTTTAATGACTCAACAAGTTCTTCTATCGCCTTTTGAGTTTGTTCGAGCTCCTCAATTCTTTCCTTTGTCTGATTAACAAGCTCAACAGGTGCGTTTGCAACAAACTTCGGATTATTTACCCTGCCAAGAAGCGACTTTTTCTCATTAAGAATTTTTTCGAGTTTTTTATTTTGTCTTTCTATCTCAGAGTTAATATCGATAAGGTCTTTAAGCGGAATAATAATCTTGGAATTGCCGACAATGGCGGAGGCAGACTGTTTAATGCCTTCACCTTCTTTCGCATCAATGTATTTTATTCCTTCAACCCTCGCCAAACGCTTGATATAGGCTTCAATATCCTTAAATATTTCCTCTTCTTTACCCTCCGAAATAATTTCTATATTCATCTTTAAAGAAACAGGGATGTTGAACGCCTGTCTTACGTTTCTCAGAGATTTAATAGTCTCAAAGACAAACTCCATCTCTCTCGCTTCCGTTTCAAAAGAGAGTTTTTCACTGTAGGTCGGAAACTTAGACTTCATTAACAATTTTTCATCTTTCTGAAGCGGAAGTTTTTGCCAGATAGCCTCTGTAATATGCGGCATAATCGGATGAAGAAGTCTTAAAGTCTGATCAAGTACATATAACAATACTCTCTGGGTATTTGCTTTTAGTTTTTCATCGTTCAGCTGAATTTTGGCGATTTCAACATACCAATCGCAGTATGAATTCCAGAAAAATTCATAGAGAGTATGCGCGGTTTCGCCTATTCTGTAGTTTTCGATGTTCTCATTTATTTCTTTTGCAGTCTTGTTGAGTTTATCGAGAATCCATTTGTCCGCAATAGTCAGACTGCCAAAATCTATCGGCTTGTTATCAACACCATCAAGGTTAATCATAACAAATCTTGAAGCATTCCAGATTTTGTTTGCGAAGTTTCTTCCGTACTCAAACCGCTCATCGCTGATTTTAATATCCTGTCCGCCGTAAGTACAGAGAGAAGTTAAGGTAAATCTCAGAGCATCACAGCCGTATTTATCAATAATTCCGACAGGATCAATAGTGTTTCCTTTTGATTTTGACATCTTCTGCCCGAGTTCATCTCTGATAAGCCCGTGGATATAAACGGTTGAGAAGGGAGCTTTGCCCGAAAACTCATAACCGCTGACTATCATTCTGGCCACCCAGAAGAAGATAATATCAAATCCCGTAACCAAAACACTTGTCGGATAGAATTTCTTAAAATCGGGATTTTCCGTATTCGGCCAGCCGAGTGTGGATAGAGGCCATAAGCCCGATGAAAACCAGGTATCCATAACGTCTGAATCCTGAACGTAATTCTCGGGATCAGGGTTTTCTTTTGCAACCACCATTTCCCCTGTCGTCTTGTGGTAGTATGCGGGAATCTGATGTCCCCACCACAACTGACGGGAAATACACCAGTCGCGGATATTTGTCATCCACCCGAGATAATTCTTTGTCCACCTTTCGGGAACAAACCTGAGTTCGCCCTTATCAATAGCTTCAATAGCGGCTTTTGCAAGCGGTTCCATTTTGACAAACCACTGTTCGGATAAAAGCGGTTCTATTGTTGTATTACATCTCTGGCACTTGCCTACATTGTGTTCAATAGGTACAATTCTTATCAATGAATTGTTTAATTTTAAAAGCCCGACTGTCTTTTCTCTTGCTTCAAATCTGTCTAAGCCCTGAACATCAGGGTGTACTTCTTCGCAGGTTTTCATTTTGCCCTGTTCATCAATAACCCAGATAGGTTTAAGCCCGTGTCTTTTGCCTACTTCATAGTCGTTAGGATCGTGTGCGGGTGTAATTTTGAGTGCGCCCGTTCCAAAACTCTTATCTACATAATCATCTGCAATAATCGGAATTTCTCTGCCCGTCAGAGGTATGCAGACTGTCTTTCCGACCAAATCTTTATATTTGTAGTCTGTCGGGTTTACTGCTATCGCAACATCACCATAAATTGTTTCAGGTCTTGTTGTTGCAACAACAATAGCGCCGGGTTCATCTTTTAAGGGGTAGCTGATTTCCCAGAGGTTGCTCTTTTCTGTTTCATAGTCCGTTTCGATGTCTGAAATAGCGCTCTGGCAACGGGGACACCAGTTTACAATATATGCACCTTTATAGATTAAACCCTTTTCATATAATCTGACAAAAACCTCTTTTACCGCGTCAGAGCAGCCTTTATCCAGAGTAAATCTTTCTCTTGAACGGTCAAAAGAAGCGCCCAGTCTCTTAAACTGGTTTAAAATAGAGCTTTTATGCTCGTTTGCCCAAACCCATGTTTTTTCAACAAATTTTTCTCTGCCAAGGTCAAATCTTGTTTTGCCTTCCATTCTCAAATTCTTTTCAACAACGTTCTGAGTGGCAATTCCGGCGTGGTCTGTTCCCGGAACCCAAAGGGTTTCATAACCTGACATTCTGTGGTAGCGGACAAGAATATCCTGCAAAGTACCGTCAAGAGCATGCCCCATGTGAAGAACACCCGTAACATTCGGAGGGGGAATAACTATTGAATACGGTGGTTTTTGAGAGGAGGAATCAGCCTTAAATGCGTCCTCACTTTCCCACAACTTATAAATTTCTTCCTCTGTATTCTTTGCATCATAAACTGCCGGAATACTGTCTATATCAACTGTTGCCATAATATTTTACCCTTTTGGTTTGTGTAAACTAATCTATAAAAAATCATAACACAAACGCTCTTTTTTTGTTCAAAAAAGAGCATTAAATTTATTTTTAATATTGGTAGACTAAAGTCTACCCTACTGACTGACTTTTATCACATAATCTACAAACTAAAAACTTTTAATAATTCATTTTCCAGCCTTCACGCATAATCTTTCCGGCACAAGTCCAACCACTGCTTGTTCCATTAGGATCACACTGTTCATCAACTGTTTCTTTTGTTTCATAAGGCCAACTTTTACTTGCAGTGTTATATTCACCTCCAGCAATATATGTCCCATCCGGCATTACATTATTCGTAAAAGGAAATAAATTAATTGAAAATAAATCTCTACCAATTTGATTAGGCTTTCTATGTCCATTTACATCAATATCAAAACAAATACAACGAGTTTTATTTTCTATACATTGATCAAATAATTCAATATACATTAATGAACCATCATTCAATACAATTTTATAATAATTGTTTGATACATTATCATAAATAGCTCCCTCAACACCATTAATCTTTTTATATTTTGTATTTTTAGGAAAACAACCTTCACCTGTACTATAACCACAATTTTTTGAAATTTGTAAATATGGCAAAATATACTTTTTTATAAAAATTTCTCTTGTTTCATTTGTAGTAGCAGAAGAAAAATCCCATGTATCAACCGGACCGTTATCCATTTGACTTTTTTGCATAGCCTGAGAAATAACAGAATAATTCTTTTTAAAGGCAGTTGCAAAAGCCTCATTTCGATATTGTTGAATCATAGTCGGAACAGTTATCGCTGCAATAACGCCAATGATAACAAGAGTTATCAAAACTTCTGCGAGGGTGAAGGCGTTTGCTACCCTCTCCGAGGGAGAGGGGCTGGGGGAGAGGGTTGTACTTTCATTTATTTTAACCCTACGGGCAGAACCCTCTCCTAAATCCTCTCCCATAGAGAGGACTTTAGTATTAATTACATAATCATTTATTTCATAGGGGGGGGGTAGGAACTAAGTCATTTTTTCTTGTAAACATAACTATCTCTCTTTCTCTAAAGTATTTAATAATATATTATCAAATATTCCCAATTTTGTAAATTTATAACATTTTTTGTTGGGCAGGAATGCCCAACTTACATTTTACATTTTGATTCCGTATTTTGTCGGTAAAAGAAAGTTAAATAAGAAATCTAAAATTGTTCATTTTGAAAAATATTTTTTTGGTATAATGAACAAATAAGAGGAAATTTGGAAAAAGTATTTATGACTCAGACAGACATTGACTATAAAGATTTTACGTTTTCATTCAAGAAAAATAACTTAGATGAACTCTTTCACAACCTGACTGAAAACCCTTTAGGGTTAGAGAAAAAAGATTTCAGACTGACTTTAAGCACACTCTATCAGGTGGTAGAGGATGAGTTTGAGCCCTATTTCGTTACCGCAAACAAGGTTTTGAGAAACACTGATTTCTATATTTTCGACCAAAACGGCAAACTTTCGGTCTTTGTTACCCCCACAAACAACTTTGATTTCTTTGTTAAATCAAAAGGTTCTCTCTACCGTTTTTCCTCGACTACAAAAGAAGTTAACGGCAGAGATGAGATAGGATATATTGTTCCCGTTGAGATTATCTGGGAATACTTTGCAGGATTTGAGTCCACGATTGATGTTGAATACGCAAGCGATTCTTTTAAACTTCTGAATATTTTAACTCAGTTTGTCAAAAAAGCAATAGCTAAGCTCTATTTCATGCCGAAGGTAACCAAAAAACAAAACACCTTTTCAGTTTCCTATGAGCTCTATTCTTCAACAGACGAAATGCTCGATATTTTAGGAAGATTATACTCTCTCGACTTCAAAAACTTCGTGTCGGTTGACCATCCCGTTGATGTTTTAATCGAAAATTACCTTAATTATCAGCTTTTCCAGTTCCTCGGGCACAAGGCCTCAAGGTTTAAAGAGCTTATGGCGGGCATTTATTTCATCAAACGCGGTGAAGCAAAAAGATATTACCGCTCGCTTGATGTCGCAGAAGCAATAGAAGAGTGGCTTGACGAGATTTATATCGGCAAATACCCCGTTCTTCCGAGGTTTGATATTGAAAAAATAACGGAAGATGATTTTATTTTAACAATAAGTGTCAGAAGAAATGACAAAAAACCTTTAGAAGAACAGGAAACAATCCCGTTCGGTGAAATCTATAAACGTGATAAAATCTTCGATTTAAACGGTGATTATGTCGTTAATATAATCGAAAAACAACTCAATTATGCCCTTCGTTACTATCCCGAAATGGAGCCGTTGTTTGAGGATGAGGACAATTTAAAGCTCAATATGAACCTTAATGAGGTTTATAAACTCATGGCACAAACGGCATATTACTTAAACAAAGCGGGAATTGACATCAGCTTCCCGCCAAACTTCGGCAATATCGTTGTCCCGAGAGCTTCTATCAACGCAAAAGTCAAGACTTCAAGACAGGCAGAGCTCGTTGAGTTCCTGAACGGCAACTCGGGAAGTATAAGTTTATCAAACATCTTTGATTTTTCATATAAAATCGCTATAGGAAACGAAATGATTTCGGTTGAGGAGTTTGAAAAACTCGTCCATAACGCAAAAGGAATTGTTGCGTTTAAGGATAAATACATTCTCATTGACGAAACAGAAATTAAGAAAATTATAGACAAGGTCAAAAACCCGAAAATCGACAAGGTTACAAAGATGCAGATGCTCCACGCGGCGCTCTCGGGGAATCTTGAAGAATACGAATTTGACTACGATGCAGCCTTCACGAACATCATAAAAGACCTCACAAAAACAGTAGAAATAAAAGTTCCTGAAACCCTCAACGGAGAATTAAGGCCATACCAGTTCAACGGGTTAAAATGGCTCTATACAAACACCACAAAAGGTTTCGGCTCATGTATAGCAGACGATATGGGGCTTGGTAAAACTGTTCAGGTTATCAGTTTAATCTTAAAATTAAAAGAAGAAAAGAAGTTAAAGCACCCCGTCATCGTTGTATGTCCGACAACACTTATGGGAAACTGGCTCAAAGAGCTTCAGGCATTTGCGCCCTCTCTCAAAGCCTCGGTTTACCACGGACCTGACAGAAAACTCGATTTAGAATCGGATATAATTATCACGACTTACGCGATTTTGAGAATAGACATTGAAGAGATAAAGAAAAACACCTGGGGACTTGTCGTTATTGATGAAGCGCAGAACATTAAAAACCCGGATACTTCCCAAACACTTGCGGTAAAAGAGTTAAAGGCGGATACAAAAATCGCTATGACGGGTACTCCCGTTGAAAACAAACTCACAGAGCTCTGGAGTATTTTTGATTTCATCAACAAAGGCTATTTAGGAACGATAAGAGAGTTCCAGAAGAGCTATGCTATTCCTATTGAACGGTTTAAGCAGTATAACAGGGCGGATAAACTTAAACTGTCAATATCCCCCTTCTTATTAAGACGTTTAAAGACTGATAAATCAATCATCAACGACCTTCCCGAAAAACTCGTTATCGATGATTATTGCTATCTGACTAACCCTCAGGCGGCTTTATATGAGAAAACCCTCAATACTATTATGGATGAGATGCACAGTGCCTCGGGTATAAACAGACGTGGTATCATTTTTAAACTGATTACAGCTCTGAAACAGATATGTAACCACCCGTACCAGTATTTAAAATACGGGGATATGTCGAAGGATATTTCGGGAAAAACCGAAAAATTTATTTCACTTCTCTCTCAGATTATGGACAACAACGAAAAAGTTATTGCCTTCACTCAGTATAAGGAAATGGGACATATTTTAGAGACCATAATCAAAAACGAGCTCGGAGTTGAGCCACTCTTCTTCCACGGCTCACTGAACCCCGTTCAGAGACAGAATATGCTCAATCAGTTTGAAACAGATAATAATTCAAAAATTATGCTTCTTTCTCTGAAAGCAGGGGGAACGGGTTTAAACCTGACCGGCGCAACAAACGTTATCCATTACGATTTATGGTGGAACCCCGCCGTTGAGGACCAGGCAACAGACAGAAGCTACCGTATCGGTCAGACCAAAAACGTTATGGTACACAGACTTGTCACTATCGGAACCTTTGAAGAAAAGATAGACGAGATGATTAAGACGAAAAAAGAGCTCGTAAACCTTGCCGTCTTTGAAGGTGAAAAGAACATAACAGAACTGACCGATGAAGAAATTTACAACATCTTTTCTCTGTCAGGCTAGGCAACTGAGGATTCGGAAAATCTGAAATCTTTATGGCGTGAAAGAACATCATTCATTGTATCGTAAACAATTTCATAACTGCCACTTTGGGTTCTGTGCCAAATTCTGAAAGTGTCCTTGTCCTTTTCAAGCATATCGGCTTTTGGATAATGGGCATCGCCTTCTTCAATTCTTTTTGCCTGACTTTCAACTATATATTCTGAGCCGCCCGAATAAAGATTATTTGCACGTCCTTTTTCAAAATAAATAACTGAATAATTCTCTTTGGTATTTTGTTTTGGACGCACCGTTCCTGTTTCAAGGAAATCCCTGTATCCGCCTTCACCTATCATCCGATAAAAACTGTTTGGCTGATAAGGAATATCGCACATAAAAATCGGGTTTCTGTCCAGAGTTATTTTCTTTGGCTTTTGCCTGATTAAAGTATTATATTCAATCAATTCTTTAAACGCCTTTTTATCCTCTGAAATATTTATCCCTGACCTGATTTCAGCCGTTTTTGAATCGGAATACATTTTCATCACATCATAACGTGAAACAACTTCTTTTTGTTCAGAAGTCGTTTTTTTAAGTTGAACCTTTTTCGGCAAGTGAGTAAATTGTATTTCGCTAATCTTATTCATATATAATAAAAAAGATTATAACAAATAAAAATTGATTAAAAGTAAAAAAAATTATCAAAAAATATTTTCAGACGTTTTTTAACAATTGCTATGAACACAATTAATTCTGCCTTATCCTTCGGCAAAAAAGTCGTAGGGAAATTTAAAGTAAAAAGAACAGACTCTGACGGAAAAAGCACAAATATTCCGGTTCAGGTTGTCAGACTTGACAAGGAAGATTATTCGGACTGCTTTACCTACCAAAATTTAAAAAATATAAATATGCGAAATTTTTTCATCTCAAAACAACCTAAATGGGATGAATTTGACTATGTTGTTGAAAAGAAAAGCAACGGTAAAATTTTGGGAATGGCAGAGTGCAGAGATAAAAAAGGAGAACTCATTTTAGACACAATAGGAACCACGCAAAACCCACGATATAAAGGACTTGGACGTGTTCTTCTTGCAGGGATAGCAAAAGATATAAAAGGGAAATATCCCGAACTTCTTGTTCCGACAGCACTTCCTGATGCCTACGGATTTTACGATAAATGCCATTTTGACTATGATAATGAAAATTATACCTTTTTTCTTGAGGAGCAAAATTTCAAAAAATTAATCAGAGATGCAAAAAAACATTAAAAAAGGAAGTTTAAAAACTTCCTTTTTCTGTTTACTCAATCTTTTCAAATGCCTCAACACCGTGTTTACAAATCGGGCAAATGTAATCATCAGGCAGAGTGTCGCCCTCATAAACGAAACCGCATATCTTGCAGACATAACCTTTTTTCTTTGCTGCGGCAACAGAGGGTTTTGGTTTGATATTGTTTAAATAATAACTGTAGGTCAGAGCTTCAGCCGTTCCCAGGACCTTTGTTTCGGTAACGTCTGCGATAAAGAGGGTATGAGTACCCAAATCAACAGTTGAAATAACCTTTCCCGAAATAAACGCATTTGTCGTTTCGTCGATATAATAAATTCCGTTCTCGCTTCTCTTAGCATTCTCAAACCCGCTGAATTTATCCGTATCTTTTCCGCAGGCAAAACCAAAGCGTTTAATGAGCGAAAAGTCGGTTTCTTTTGTGAGAATTGAAACATTGAACTCTTTTGTTTTCATAATAAGGTCGTGGGTATAGTTTGCTTTATTAACCGTTACCGAAACTCGCTTAGGACTGTCCGTTACCTGCTGAAGAGTGTTAATGATGCAGGCATTATCCTTATTTCCGTCTTTTGCACTGAGTACAAAAATACCATAGACAATATTGTAAAAGGCGGTATTATCTGTTTTGCTCTCATCAATGGGTTTTGGCTTCGGAAGTGAATTATAAATCGCCTCGGCAAGAGCCTCTATAGTTTCCGTTTGATTTTCTTTTAAGGCTGATTTTATTGTCAGAGTATTCTCAATTACTGTCGTATTCGGCAGAGAGCCTACTGTTTCCTTCATAAGTTTTGCGCTGGTCGGCATCCACGTTCCGTTTTCAATAAACGCAACCGTTCTGTTCTTTATTGAGTGCGCGGCATAAGCATTTATAAAGTTTTCCATATTAACGAAAATGCCTGCGTTATAAGTGGTTGAAGCAAAGACAATGTGAGAACATCTGAAGGCTTCCGCGATTAAATAAGAGAAATGAGTAACCGAAACATCAAACATTCTGATGTTTTTAACCCCTTTTTCAGAAAGTTTTGTTGCCAAAATCTCGGCTGCTGTTCTCGTTCCGCCATATACAGAGCCATAAATAATCAAAACAGAGTTTTCTTCGGGGGTATAAGTTGCCCATTTAACATATTTATCAACAAAATGGTTTATATTTTTCCTCCAGACAAAGCCGTGGAGAGGGCAAACCATTTTTATTTCAAGCTCAGAGGCTTTTGTCAGAAGGTTTTGAACCTGAGGGCCATACTTCCCGACAATGTTTGTATAGTATCTTCTGGCTTCGTCCATATAATCAAGGTCAAAATCGACCTCATCGGCGAACAAATTACCGTCAACCGCGCCAAAAGTACCAAAGGCATCAGCAGAAAACAGAATTTTATCGGTCAGGTCATAAGTAACCATAACCTCGGGCCAGTGCACCATAGGAGCTTCAACAAAAGTCAGTTTGTGTCTGCCGACTTCAAGCACATCACCCGTTTTTACAAGATGTTTTTTAGTGTCAATATCAAAACTGAAGAACTGTTTAATCATATTGATGGTTTTAATATTACAAACCACCTTAACTTCAGGGTAGAGCCTTACGATTTCTTCAAGAGTAGCGCAGTGATCGGGCTCCATGTGATTAACGACAACGTAATCAAGCTTTTTGTTCCCCAAAACATGCCTGAGGTTTTCAATAAACTGAGCGGCTTCAGAGCGCTCAACGGTATCAAACAACACTGTTTTTTCGTCAAACAAAACGTAAGAATTATATGAAACACCTTTAGGGACAGGATAGACATTTTCAAAAAGCGCAAGCCTTCTTTCGTTTACCCCAACCCAGAACAAATCGTCCTGTATCTTCTTCACATTGTACATTTCAAAACTCCTTTTTAAAATTAATCTTATTTTATCATGAAAATATATTTATTCTCTTTTATTTTTGGAGTATAACTGAATTGAACAGAAAATCGGGATAAAAATTATGTATAATGTTAAATCACAAAAGGCCGAAGAATTTATCGACCACAGGGAAGTTTTAGAGAGTGTCAGATGGGCAAAAGAGAACAAAAACAACCTTGAACTCATCGATGAAGTTATAGAAAAAGCCAAGCTCAGAAAAGGTCTGAACCACCGAGAAGCCTCCCTTCTTCTTGCCTGCGAAGATAAAAGCAGAAACGAAGAAATTTTTAAACTTGCAAAACAGATAAAGAAAGATTATTACGGAAACAGAATAGTTCTGTTTGCACCGCTTTATCTTTCAAATTACTGTATTAACGGCTGTGTTTACTGCCCTTACCACGCAAAAAACAAACATATCCCGAGAAAAAAGATGACTCAGGAGGAGGTAAAGCGCGAGGTTATTGCCCTTCAGGATATGGGACACAAAAGACTTGCCATAGAATCAGGCGAAGATCCCGTAAACAACCCGATTGAGTACATTTTAGAGTGCATAAAAACAATTTATTCAATTAAACACAAAAACGGAAGTATAAGACGTGTGAACGTTAATATTGCCGCAACTACGGTTGAAAACTACAGAAAATTAAAAGAGGCAGGAATAGGAACTTACATCCTCTTCCAGGAAACCTATAACAAAGAAAACTATGAAATGCTCCACCCGACAGGGCCGAAGCATAATTATGCCTACCACACCGAAGCTATGGACAGAGCTATGGAGGGCGGAATTGACGATGTCGGCTTAGGAGTTCTCTTCGGTTTATCCGAATACGACTATGAATTTGCAGCACTTTTAATGCACGCCGAACACTTAGAGGCAGTACACGGTGTCGGACCTCACACAATTAGTGTTCCACGTATCAGAAAAGCCGATGATATTGATCCCGATGCGTTTAAAAATGCGATAGATGACGACACAATGGCAAAAATCGTTGCCTGCATAAGAATTGCCGTTCCATATACGGGCATGATTATTTCAACAAGAGAAAGCAAAAAATCGAGAGAAACCCTTCTGAACTTAGGTGTTTCTCAAATCAGCGGAGGTTCAAAAACCAGTGTGGGCGGATATTATGAACCGGAAAAAGAGGACGAGGACTCCAGCCAGTTTGATGTTGTTGATAACAGAACCCTCGATGAAGTTATCAAATGGCTCATTGACCTTAAATATATCCCGAGCTTCTGTACTGCGTGCTATCGTGAAGGCAGAACGGGGGACAGGTTTATGTCAATTTGTAAAAACCTCAAAATCCACGACTGCTGCCACCCTAACGCACTTTTAACTTTAAAAGAATACTTGGAGGACTACGCAAAACCCGACACAAAAGCCGCAGGGGAAGAAATGATAAAACACGAACTTCAGATGATTGACAACAGTGAGGTAAAATCTGTATTATTAAATAATCTGGAAAAAATAAAAAACGGAGAAAGAGACTTTAGGTTCTGATGATAAACCAGGTTGCAAATATACACGATGCTCTGAAGGAAATCAGCCCGATTGTGCAGATGATTCACAACTACGTCAGTGCAAACGAATGCGCTGATGGTGTTATCGCAGTCGGAGCTTCACCCATCATCACCGCCTCCGTTCAGGAGGCAGAACAGGTCGCCTACAGAGCAAATTCTATCTCTATGAATACAGGCACTATCAACGACGGACAGGTTGAATCGATGATTTTAGCAGGTACAATGGCAAATGATGCGAACATTCCCATCGTTTTTGATCCTGTCGGTGTTTCCTTCTCTAAATACAGAGCCCAGCAGATATTAAAAATACTCAATAAAATCAAGGTTTCGATTATAAAAGGAAACTATTCCGAAATAGCCTTCCTGGCAGGTGAAAATGTCAGCTCAAAAGGGCTCGATACCTTTGAAGCAGATGAGTATGACTGCGTCAATGTTGCACTCAAGCTCGCCGATAAATACTCCTGTACGGTCATCCTGACAAGCCAGACGGATATTGTAGCAGACTCAACAGATGTAATTAAAATATATAACGGAACACCTATGCTCCAGAAGCTCTTTTGCTCGGGGGATATGGTCGGAACACTCGCGGCTGCCTACTGCGGAATTTCAAGGAATTTCTTAACAGCTTCAACCGCAGCAACGGCGATGGTTAGTTTAGCAGGCGAACTAGCTGCCGAAAACCTGGCAAATGACCTCGATACAGGAACTTTTAAAATAAATTTCTTTAACCAGCTCTCTAAAATCGACTCCGATACAATTAAAAACAGACTGCAGCTTTTGGTGTATTAAAATTATTGAAAAAATTTGTAAGTTGGGCATTCCTGCCCAACAAAAAATGTTATAAATTTACAAAAACGGGAATATTTGATAATATAAATATTAATCAGAGAATTAAGAGAGGTTTTTAGTATGTTTAATTTCAAAAATAAACTTGTTCCTACCCCCCCCCTACAAAATTATTTAAAATATATTTCGCTATGGAAAAACAATATAAAGGATTTTCCTCCCCTTGATAGGAGAGGTCAGGAGGGGTGTCGATTCAGAAATAATTGTTTATTCAACCCTCTCCCTAGCCCTCTCCCCAGGAGAGGGAACGTGTTGGGCTTCACTCTCGCAGAGGTTCTTATAACTCTCGTTATCATCGGTGTTATTGCTGCAATAACCATTCCGAGTTTAATCAATAAAACAAATAATTAGGAAACAATATCAAGGCTCAAGAAAGCCTATTCTACAATGGCTCAGGCAACAAACCTGATTATTTCAGAAGAAGGTCCTGTAAAAACCTGGACTACATCTGCTGATAATATATTTAATCTATACAAAAAAAAATTATTCAATGCAAAAGAATGTGGATCAAGTTCTGGTTGTTTTAGCGGACCATATAAATATCCAAGTGGTTCCAATACTTCTAATTGGAGTACTAGACAAGATTTTTATAATTTAGTTCTATCTGATGGAGTAATTATAGGTTTCGGTGGCGATAATACTGAGTTTAAGTCAAGTTGTGACTTAAATGTCGCAATATCGGGAGATAACAATGTTTGTCAAATAATTGTTGTAGATACAAATGGAAGTAAAAAGCCAAATACGGTTGGAAAAGATACATTCATGTTTATTTTAACAGAAAAAGGTCTTCTTCCTGCAGGCTGTCAAAATAACAATACTTGTCCAGGAGCAGGATTCGGTTGCACTTGCAGAATAATCAGAGAAAGTTCTGTAAAATATATGTAAATGTCAGGCAATACCCGACATTTGGATTTACCCCATTATTTCTTCAAATACTCATCAAAATTCTGTTTTAAGTCGTCATAGAGTTTTTGCATATCTTCTTCAAGTTTAAGCCGATACTCTTCTATCTGCTCTTTTGTTGCATCTGAGGGAACATACATCGGTTCACCAAAGCTGACAAGAATTTTTATAAACCCGATAGGCACTCTCAGACCATCCCAAGAAGATTTTATATTTAGAAAATTCTTCTCAGGGGAATACCACACCAAAGGAACAATGGGCACCTGAGTTTGTTTTGCGATAACGATTATCCCTTCTTTAACCTTCCTTCTCGGTCCCTTCGGTCCATCTATCGTTATTGCGATGTTTTCACCCTGTTCAAGTTTCTGAATGAGTTCAATGGAAGCCCTCGCCCCGCCTCTGTTTTGAGAGCCCCTGACGACATTTATCCCCATAAATTTTGTTGCTCTTGTGATAATCTCACCGTCTCTTGATTTACTAATCAAAACATTGAGTTTATCTTTATCCTCGCAGCAATAAAGCGCACACTGGTGGGCATGCCAGAGTGCAAAAATAACCTGCTTCTGAGAGGGATAATTTATATTTTTAAACCACGCAAACTGCTCTTCTATCTTAAAAAAAGCCTTTACAAGAAAACTTAAAAAATCTACCTTAAAATCCATCTAAAATCCTTAATAAAAAAGAGCCGTCTATAGTTAATGGCGGCTCTTCTTTATCTATTAATTTATTAACCCAAGTATTCTTTTACTTCAGCGGCAACGTTCTTGGAATCAAGTTTAATTCCCGGTCCCATAGTGGTGGTGAGAAATACTGATTTTAAGAAAGTACCTTTTGAACTTGACGGTTTTGCTCTTAAAATAGCATCGATTAAAGTTGAATAGTTCTTCATCAAATCTTCCTGAGTGAACTGAATTTTACCGATAGGAACGTGAATCATACCCTGTTTATCGGCTCTGAATTCAACTTTACCTGCTTTGGCATCTTTGACTGCTTTACCGACTTCGAGTGTAACGGTACCTGTTTTCGGGTTCGGCATCAAGCCTTTAGGTCCTAAAACTCTACCGAGTTTACCGAGCATACCCATACAATCAGGTGTTGCAATCAAAGTATCAAATTCAAACCAACCGCCTGCGATTTTGTCGATAATATCTTCAGTACCTGCTTCATCAGCACCTGCTTCTTTAGCTTCGGTAACCTTTGCACCTTTAGCGATAACGCAGACTCTGACTGTCTTACCGAGACCTGCAGGAAGAACTGTGGTGGAACGAATCTGCTGGTCAGCGTGTCTGACATCGATACCTAATCTCAGGTGGCATTCAACTGTTTCATTGAATTTGCTTGTTTCTTTAGCGACTTCCTGCAATTTTGCAATAGCATCTTTAGCGCTTGCGGGCTGCACAAAGCCTTCCATTAACTGTTCTATTTTTTGTTGTTTTTTAGTTTGTTTAGACATTTTATTCTCCTTCTGTGGTAATAACGCTTTTCGGCTTCCACAATTAATGTAACCTTTGGGTGTTGTTATTCAACAACAGTAACACCCATTGCTCTGCAAGAGCCTTTAATCATCTTAACGGCAGCTTCAACGGAAGTTGCATTAAGGTCTGCCATTTTTGTTTTGGCGATTTCTTCAACCTGAGCCATAGTAATTTGACCTACTTTGGTCTTGTTGGGAGTAGCAGAACCTTTGGGAAGATTAATTGCTTTTTTAATCAATACGGCTGCGGGAGGTGTTTTTGTAACGAAAGTAAACGACCTGTCCTCAAATACATCAATAACAACAGGAATGATGTATCCTGCCTGTGATTCGGTTCTTGCATTGAACTGTTTGCAAAAGTCCATTATGTTGACACCGTGCTGACCTAATGCAGGACCAACCGGAGGTGACGGATTTGCTTTGCCTGCTTCAATCTGAAGCTTAATTTTGCCTACCAATTTTTTTGCCATTTTTTATTTCTCCTTTCGTGGTACGGGCGGAATTTTCATTCCTTCCACATTTTATTGGTTTTTATTAATTACAGTTTCTGAATTTGTTTATATTCAAGCTCAACGGGGGTTTCACGACCGAAGATGGAAACCATCGCTCTGAGTTTTGATTTATCCGGATATACTTCAATAATATCACCCGGAAAGTCAGAGAACGGACCTGAAACGATTCTGACTTTATCACCCACTTTAACATCAAGCTCAATTTTGTTAGACTGGCTCTGAGTTCTGTGGATAATTCTTTTGATTTCGCTGTCTTTTGCAGGAATAGGTTTCTTGGCTGAGCCGACAAATTTTGTTACCCCTGCAGTATGTCTTACTACATACCAGCTGTCATCGTCCATAATCATTTCAACAAGAACATAACCCGGGAAGATTTTTTCTTCTCTGTCCTGCTTCTTACCGTCTTTGATTTTGGTAATAGTTTTTTGGGGAACTTCAACTCTGAAGATTTTGTCAGCCATATTCATGTATTCAATACGTTTTTCAAGATTTACTTTAACCTTATTTTCGTGACCTGAATAGGTGTGAACAATATACCATTTCTTTTGAGGTGCTTTTGAATCTTTAACGGTTTCTTCCGCTTTGGGAGCTTCGCTGACTTCTTCTTTAGGAGCTTCGCTCTCGGAAACAGGCTCACCTGTAGAACCTAAGTCCATTGAAGATAAATGTTCAATAATCTCGTTATCTTTTTTAGCCATTCTTTATATTTCCTATCTGCTTAATTTCAATACATCGATAATCCAGAGGAAGAACTTGTCTAACCCGTAGGTGAAGATAGTAAAAATCGTAACAATGACGACAACCGCGATTGTCTGAGAAACGATTTGATTCTTTTCAGGCCAGGTTATCTTACCCCATTCCAAACGGACACCTTTAAAGTATTGAATTATACTGTCTTTAAATGATATTGATTTGTCTTTATCCACTGATATTTCCTTTAAAATTCCTTAAAATCGCGCCCTGAAGGACTTGAACCCACGACATTCGGTTTTGGAGACCGACGTTCTACCAACTGAACTAAGGACGCACTTTAAGAATTATTTTGTTTCTTTGTGTGTCGTATGTTGTTTGCAGAACGGACAATATTTATTGAGTTCCATTCTTTCTTTTAATGTTTTCTTGTTTTTTGTTGTGGTATAGTTTCTTCTTTTGCATTCGTCGCAAGCGAGAACTACCATTTTATCGTTTTTTCCTTTGATTCCCATTTTGCACCTTTTCTGATTGACTTGTGTGGCTTTTCTTAACATTAGAAATTTATAGAACGCTCTTTATTTTTGCGTTCTATTTTCCGTTTCAGTTAAATCATATAATAAACATATTTTTTTTCAAAGAATTTCTTAACATTCCTTAAACTTTATTTTTTAAAAAGTCAATTTTAAAAATCAAATTGTTTTTATTATATCAGGTAGGTTAATTAGTTTATTTAAAGGTAGGTTAGAAATGGGTACTTATACAGAACTTGAAGCAAACAAAGGTTTCGGTAACTGGATTAAACATATTTTTACCGGCAGAGATTATTATACTTCAGAATCAGGGGTAACTGTTTCAGGTAATAACGGTTCTGTTTTTGAAGATGAAAACGGATATGTTTATGTTGACTGTATGGAAAATACTTACATTGACGGTTCAAACCACGATGACACCATCATTGTTGAAAACAGTCAGGTAAACAAAATTTCAGGTAACAACGGTGATGATTACATCGAAGTTACAGATACAAAAATAAATGAAATGTATGGCGGAAAAGGAAATGATTATTTAATATCCTTCAATTCCGATGTAAAGAAAATGGAAGGTAACAGAGGAAACGATTACCTCTTCGCAAGCGGCGGAAGTGTTGACTATATGCACGGAGCTCAGGATAACGACCTCTTCTACACTCAGGAAGGTGCTAAAGTCAGAAAAATGGACGGCGGCAGAGGCGATGACAACTTTGAAGTTCACGAAAGCGAAATTGAAGAAATCGTCGGATACTGGGGCAGTGACAATATAGAAGTTTATGACAGTGCAGTTTCCAGAATATATGGTAATACCGGTTCAGATACAATCAGAGCTGAAAGAAGCAAAATCGGTAAAGCAGACGGCGGCTGGGGCCTCTTCGGAAACGATAACATCTACTCATTAGACAGCACTATCGATGAATATGTCTGGGCTAAATACCACAAACAATCAACCACTCACAAATCAACAAAAAATAAAGTTCACGCAGGAGTCAGCGGAACCTACTAAAAAGATTACCCTGTGGAAATATAATATAATACATCAAAGCATCACCCGACCAAAAAAAGTCGGGTGATGTTGTTTTTAAAACTATCTTTTATCGTAAACCTTAATCAGATGCCAGCCGAACTGCGTCTGAACAGGCTCTGAGACTTCACCCGTCTTAGTTGAAAACGCGGCAACTTCAAACGGCTTCACCATCTGTCGTTTGCCAAAGTACCCCAAATCACCTCCGTTGCTTTTGGAAGGGCATTTGGAATATTTTTTTGCAAGCGCTTCAAAACTCTCACCGTTATCAATTTTAGTCTTTAATTCCTTTGCTTCCTGTTCACTGTCAACAAGAATATGCCCTGCGTGTACCTGAGAATACGGCTGGGAATAAAGAGTTCCCGCGTTTGATATTCCAAACAGGCCCAGGACAAAACAAAAGAACCCGATAACTATTTTTTTCATAATTTACCTCTCTGATATTTTTTCTTTTATATTATCCCAAAATATTAACCGGGGCAATTACTTCAGAGAATTAAACCTCTGAAATATTTTTGTAAAACATTGTTAAATTTTTCATGTTTAAAGTAAATTTAAAACCTTTATGTTCATTAATCAAAGCATAAATTAAAAGAAGTAAGTATAAAAACCCAAAAGGACAGTGAAATTAAGCTGCCATATAACCCTACAAAGAAATGATAATAACCTAACGAAAAAGAATAATTTTGGAGTGATAAATTTATCGCTCCATTTTTTTGTTGTGATATAATCTGAAGAGAAAGATTTTGAGAAAGGATTTATTATGTGTTTTTTATGTGAAAAATTAAAAGAATACCAGCTGTTTCTTTTTGGGATTATCCTCGGTATTGCAATTGTTGCGGCTGCCGTTATTACAACGGGAAATATCAGACAGGAAGGTATTTTTATGACAGGCTCAAGTGAAGAGATAGTAAGAGCCGACAATGCTACCTGGACAATTTCCATTGAAACAGAAAGACCGACAAGAGCGGAAGGGTATCAGTCCATTCAGCGCCAGCTTCCCATTGTTCAGAAATTTCTGAAGGATAACGGAATAAATGAAAGTGACATTGATGTTGAACCGCTAAACTACTGGACAAAAAACAAAACTCTTCCTAACGGAAACTATACAAACGAAATAGGGGCTTATGTTTATACCCAGAATATAAAAGTAAGCTCTAATGACGTTGATAAAATCAAAGCGCTTTCAACGGATATTCAAAAACTCATTGAACAGGGTGTTGACCTCTCTTCAAGAAAACCTGAATATCAGTATTCAAAACTTGCGGATTTAAAAGTACAGTTAATCGAAAAAGCGGCTATTGACGCAAAAGCAAGAGCAGATGCAGCGCTGAAGGTCAACGGCAACAGAACGGGAAAGATTCTGAATGTTAAAACGGGAGTTTTCCAAATCACCGCACCTGATTCAACAATGGTATCAGATGGCGGTATGAACGACACCGAAACACTCGAAAAGAAAGTTTCCGCAGTTGTTAAAGTAACGTTTGAGATAAGATAATTTTATATCAATAAACAAAAAATTAACACAGGAAAACAACGGACAGAAAAATCTGTCCGTTTTCTGTTAGAGTACTACGCAGCTTTAAAGATAGTCTTTTTCGGTTTTGATTTTATACCCGAAATTTTGAGTAATCTGAGCTGAGCTTTTTGTTTGGAAATCGGTTTACAGAGCAAAACATAAGATTTTGAGGGTTTTCTGAGCGCACTCAAAAATGAAAGTCCTATAATTGTTAACCCCAAAAAGAAATTAAACGGAAGAAGAAGGCTTCCACAAAAGGATAAAATCACCTCAAGAGAAAGATTAACGGGCTTATTTATTTTGATTAATCTTTCATCTTCAAACGA
This sequence comes from bacterium, assembly GCA_017541465.1. GTDB lineage: Bacteria > Cyanobacteriota > Vampirovibrionia > Gastranaerophilales > Gastranaerophilaceae > RGIG6874. The sequence goes on from JAFXYZ010000020.1 coordinate 20,960, forward strand.
AAATATGCTCTCTGCTTTAAATTCTCTGAACTTAACTCCGTTTTTGCCCGACAAATAAAGGCTTATAGTATCATTATCGAGCACCACCCTGCAATCTTGTCTGAAGGAGTTATTCATAAAAACACCAAAATATTCTCTGTCCATTTTTCTTATCTCCTGTTGCTCTATATTTATAATTTACACCCTCTATACATCACCTTCGGACACATAAAATTATTTTTCTGTGGAAATTTTTTGTTAATATTGCTATAATACAAATCGGAATACATCAGAATAGGAAGTAAAAAAAATGGAAAAAGGTGACAGATACGCAGGTGTCGGTGAAATCATCAATCTTGCCGTTGAGTTAATGAAAAGAAGTCAGGGAATGACACTCAATGAAATTCAGAAATTCTATGGCAACTGTTCAAGAAGCACCGCCGAGCGCAGAAGAGATTGTCTTAGAAAATGCGATTTAGGGATAACAGAGCTTCCCCCTGCAACAGGAAGTCTGGAAAAGCGCTGGGGTTTTAGTTCCATTGATGCTCAGAGCAGAAACTTTATCAGAATTACCGCAGAAGATGTTGCAAACGTAAAAAAAGCAAGTAAAAAGGTCTCTCAGGCGGACAAACTCCTTCTTAAAGACACCATTTCAAAACTTGAAGCAATTTGTAAATCGAAAAAGCAGTCCGCAGATGATGAAATTGAGGATATTTTAAGAACGGAATTTGTTGTAAACAAACAAAAAGCGAACTATAAGGTCGATGCAGTGGTCTTAAAACGGCTAATAGAAGGGATAAGGGGTTCTTACAAAACAAAACTCAAATACACGAAAAAAGGGGTAACCACTCAACGCACCCTTCTTCCCTTAGGGCTTGTTTCAAAGGATAAAACCTACCTGATAGCAAGAAAAGACGGCGATGCCGAGGACAAAATAGCGACCTATTCCCTTCACAAAATTTCTGATGTTCACGTCACAATTCAGCAGTTTGACAGAAAAGGATTTGACTTAAAAGAGTATTCCAACAGGTCGTTCGGGGTTTGGCAGGACGATAACCCGATGAACGTTGAGCTTCTGTTCAGCAAAGCCGTTGCAGAAGATGTTGAATGCTATAAATTTCACCCTTCCCAAAAATTCATAAAGCAAAAAGACGGCTCAATTAAAGTTCAGTTTACGGCAGGCGGAAAAAGAGAAATCATCTGGCATCTTTTCACCTGGGGCGATAACGTCAAAATCATTAAGCCAAAAGAATTAAAAGATGAATATAAGAGCTACATCGACTCGGTTTTAAAAACGTTATAACCTTAAAAGAGGTGATTAAAAATCACCTCTTTTAATTTATGAATAAATCGCCTCATCAAATTTATTTTTGCAGTACATCTGATACGGGCAATACTTCTGGCAGAAGAAAGAAGTCCTGTTTTTGAGCGCATAATCCGTCTTAAACTCTTTCTTTCTTATCTGTTCATAGACCGCAAGAAAATCAGAGATTATTTCCTTATTAGAATCCGGGGACAAATTCGGAGTGACGTTACAAACACAGAGTTCGTCCTCATCATCAACGTCAGGGCAGATTATGGCAACCTTTGTGACCTCAGATTTAAAACCGCTGAGTTTTTCAAACGCAAGTTTATAAATTCTGAGCTGGTTGAAATAATCCTCGTGAGAAGCGCCTTTTTTAATGTCGCTTGGCTTTTTCCTGTTGCCTGTCTTGTAATCATATATGGTATAAGTATTTGAACCGTCATTATTTTTAACAACAAGGTCAATTTTACCAGTTACGCAGATATAATTCTTTTTGTCGTCCTCTCTCAGCTCTTTTTCCTCAAAGACTTCTGAGGTTTTCGGGTTGATATAGATTTCAAACGGAAGCTCAGCGCTGACGATATTTGAAGGTTCAAACTTCTTCGTAAATTTTGAATAGAAGGAGGGCAGGTCTCTTTTCCCGTTCTCAAGCATATTTTCCATAACGAGAGAAGAAGAGAATTTTTCCTCTTTCGTGACGGAATACTCAAAATCAGAGAGAAATTCCCCGCACGAGGGGAAGGCTTTCGGCTCTTTCTGTTCAGCCGTTTTTTCCGCAAGCTTCTGGCAGGCATAGTGAACGGCATTACCGTAAGATGCACTGTCCATATTGTTCAGGCTGGAAGAATTAACCCATAAGCCCCAAATATAGCCGAACATGTAGTTTTTCGGACAGGTGATATATTTATTCATCTGTGAAACACTGAACTCAATTCCTTCTATTTTGCGGTTGAGGTAGTCATCAAACTCTTTTTTATAGATACTTTCCGCCTCATCATAAGAAACCATGGTAAGGGCATTTACCTCGTTTTGTACTGCCACCTCTGCATTTTCGTTATTGCCGGGGTTTGAAAAGTCATAGTGTTCAAACACTCTCGACTCTTCGGGTGCGTTTTTGTCGTTGTTGACAAAATCAAGAAGATTTGTCAGATCTGCTTCGCCTTTTTTGGTGGTGGTACAGGACAGATACAAATACCTCTTCGCCCTTGTGAGTGCAACAAAGAGATATTTTGCCTGCTCGGAGTATTTTAAATCCTTATACTCAGACTCGAGAATTATTTCATCCTTCGGGATAAACGAATCATCATAAGGGAAATGGTTGCTTTCCCAGGAGGAAGGAGTGAGCTTCGGAAGGAATACATGTTCATACTCATTACCCTTTGAAGAGTGTACCGTTACGAGCTGAACGGCATTCAGAGAAGCCTCTGAGACAGGTGTTTTAATACTTTCGCTGTCATTCAGCTTTGAAGCAAAATTGAGATAATACGCAAAATCACCCAAAGTGCTTTCTGGCTTTTCTTCGAAAAGCTCGCCCGCTTCCTTTATAATTTGCTTTATAACTAGAATGTTTTCGAGCTTATCGGGATTATCCTTAATGTAGTAGTCAATTATCCCCGAATAGTTGGCTATTGTAAGAACAATCTCTGCTAAATCAGTCTTATCGCTTATGGTCCTTTTTATTTTGGCATAATTCCCGAAGAATTTTTCAATAACTTCTTTGTTCTGGAACTTATCCCAGTTGTCCTTAAACTTTTCTTTTACTATCTGAACAAGGTTTCCGCCTGAGAGATACTCTGAAAAACACTTCTTCAAATCGTTTTTATAATACAGAAAATATTCATAATCGCTCATCGAGAAGTTAAAGGGCGGGTTAATCATCAGCATAAGCATTTTGTCAAAGTTTTGGAGTGCATCGACGACAAAAAGCAGGTAAAAATAGAGTACAAGCGAAGATTTTACCTTAAAAATATCTTTCCCGTAGCGGTATTCATAGGGTATTCCCTTTCGAGCCAGAATTTTCGCGTACTCATCACACTCGGAGTTTGATTTTGAGATGATGGCAATTTCATTGTATCTGACTTCGCCGTTTTTGTCCTTTATTTCTTTGGAATTTACAATATCAAGAATTTTGGAAATAACCGCATTTCTTTCCTGCTCACCGTCTTTATACTGCGTTAAAACAACCTTATCCTTAACATCCTTATACGTTTCGTTCATGGATTTTAATTTCTTGCTGATACTGTATTTTGAAGAAAAATCTTTGTCGTGAATAAGCCTGAAATCGTCTTTATCGATTTCAATATTAGCTAAATCAAGTACAGGCTGGCTCGAGCGCATGTTTTCATATAACGGAATAACCTCGGGAGAATACTTTGAAATGAATTTTTTAAAGGTATCCTTCTTTGCACCCTGAAATCTGAACAAAAGCTGGTCGTCATCGCCGACAACAAAGATATTCTTTTCCTCTGTACTGTCAACAAGCAGGAAAATCAGGGTATTTTGGACATTGTTCGTGTCCTGGTATTCATCAACAAAGTAATAATCATACCTTCCCGCAATTTCAGCAAGGAATTGTTTGTCTTTTTCAAACTCATCAATGACGGAATTTATCATATCCTCAAAGTCGATGTAGCCCTCTTCGTCCATAAGCTCAATATATCTTTTGTAAACCTCCAGGAAGGATTTACCCTGTTTTTCCTTCTGAACGAACTTATCATAAGTCTTTTGATAATCTTCCCTTTGTGCCTTCAGCGCACTTCTTTGGGAAATTAAATCTTTCTTGCCGCCTGCCGGAGCATTATTGACTTCTGCAATTTTTTTCTCGTGCGCTTCGATTATTTCATCAAGACTAATTTTGAATTTTAAAATTTCAGACCGTTGTTTATTCCATCTTTCAAGGTATTTTTCGGGGGTGAGGCGCTCGAGTTTTGTTTGTTTGATACAGGTTTCAATCGCATCACCTATTTTCAGAAACTCAGGGTTTACCTCTTCAAACGCTCTTTTGATAAGCATTTTTTGGGTAACGCTTCCTATTGTTTTTTTGTTTGAAGAAAATCTGTCGGGGAATTCGTTTCTGATTTCGTTACAAAAACTGTGATAGTTCGTTATGGTCATCTTTGAGGCTTTTTCGTCCCCGATTTTTTCGGAAATTTTCTTCACCATAATATCCGATGCCGTATTGGAAAAAGACATACAGAGTATTCTCTCGGGCGAAATACCGAGGTGATTTACCATATAATCAATACGTTCAACAAGAGTAAACGTCTTGCCTGTACCCGGGCCTGCAAGTGCAACAACGGGGCCCTGAACTTTTTCGATACACTTTTGCTGTTGTTCGTTTGGTTTAATTTCAATAACTGCCATGTTTAATTCTCTTTCATTATCTGCTAACAATTTTATTCTAAAGCAAGGGTATGTCAGATTCGGCTGTATAAAAATTATTCTTTTTCAATTCTGTTCTGAATGTCCGCAAAAAGCATAACGAAAATAAATCCGATTAAATATCCCCCGAGAAGGTCTGTAGGGTAATGTACCCCGAGCCACAAACGGGTAAAGCCCGTAAAGGGTATCATAAGCGCGCAAAGCACTATCAGTGTCCATTTTAAGGCATCATTTTTAATATATCGGTTCAAAAGATAAATACAAATACCCCAGAAGCACATAGCCATAAGCGAATGCCCCGAAGGAAAGGACGGATTATCAAGAGGAATAACCCTCATTTCCATAGGAGGACGAACGCGCCCTATTATGGTTTTCAGAATATCAGAGGTCAGATATGCCGTCTGTATGGTAATTAACATAAGCACAACAGAAGCATATTTCCTTTTAATTACAAGAATAAGCGCAACAATCAAAATGGGAATCCAGTATTTTGCACCATAGGTCAAATCACTTACTGTGATAGGAATTTGCTTTGAAAAATCTGCCATCGCACTCTGAACATTGGCGATTATCGAAATATCAAGCCTTGTAACACTCGGAAATCCGACCGCAAGACAGGTTACGATTAAAAACAATACAAAAACTATGAGATATTTTCTTATATCCATTTTGCTTCTCCTTTTTCCGTAAATCTGATGGGGTTGGTAAAAATCCAGCCTTTTGATTTTAAATAAACTTCAACTCTGTATTTCCCGGGATATTTTATCCTGAAAACCGCGCGGTTCTTTTTCCTTTCGCAAAGCCAGGGAAGACCATCCTTTATAAGTCTTATATCGGCTTTTTCAGGAAGGCTGACTGTAATTGCGCAGTCATCATCGAGCTCGAGAGCTTCCCCGAAGAGGCAGGCATAATCTTTATTATGGGCAGAAAATTCCGCCCCGAAGGTTCCCCTTCTTAAATCAATAATATAGTGCCTGCCTGTTTTTATGGAGTTTAAAATAAACCTTTTTGCTTCCTCAAAATTTTCACTTAACTTTTCTTTTGAAGGAATTACGTTGACAACGGTTTTAAACATAATGTAGTAGGGGTAAACGGGAAATTTAAAAAGAAACTTTTTAAACATTATCTTATGAGCATCAAGTCCGCCTATTGCAAATTTTATATTTTCAGAGGAAATATTCATTCTGTCCCAGAGGGCAAGTGTATCTTTTTTAGGCTCATTCTTTAAAAAATTGCCGAAGAGATAATAAAAAGCCTGGGACATAACGTTTTTATCGCAATATAAATCGGTCCAGTTTGAAAAATAGTTCCAGATTTCAACCCCGTCAACGAGCCTGAGGTCATCATACTCCCACCTTATCGGTTTATAGGGGTTTTTCCTGTTCATACTCTCGTGGGGGTGACAGATACAGCTCATTGCACTCTGTTTTTTTATTTCAAAAAGATACTCCTCGGGGTTTTCAGTGTTGTCAATATTACTTCTAAGCCCTAAGGCCATACAGTGGTTGGTATCGGAAGATGGTGAAATTTCTTCTCCGACAAGTACATACACACCGTTATATATTCCCTCTTTCACCTCCATCTTGTTATGGTCGGTGATAATCAGCCAGTCGAGCCCCGCTCTTTTTGCCGATCTTGAGATTTCATTTATATCACCGCTTCCGTCAGAGCAGGTGGTATGAATGTGTATTGCGCCTTTCAGGAAATATGTCATTTCACATTTACCAGATTCTCGGTATGATAGCCCATTCTGTAATACTTAATTCCGTACTGTTTAAGGCGGTTTTCATCATACTGGTTTCTTCCGTCAAAGATAACGGCGGTTTTCATGGAATTTTTTATCCGCTCATAGTCGGGACGTCTGAATTCGTTCCACTCCGTAAGCAGTAAAAGCGCGTCAACACCTTCAACTGCGCTGTAGGAGGAGGGCATATATTCAATTCTGTCTTTAAATATCCTCTTTGCACCTTCCATCGCTTTTGGATCATAAGCCTTAATGATTGCCCCTTTTTCAAGAAGTTTTTCAATAATTTTTATTGAAGGAGCTTCTCTCATATCGTTCGTTTTGGGCTTAAACGATAAACCCCATACAGCAAAAACCTTCCCTTTTATATCACCCGAAAAGTGAGAATAAATTTTGTTTAAAAATACGTTTATCTGGGAATGATTGGTTTTTTGAACGGCTTTTAAGATGTCATTACCGCACCCGTACTCTTCTGCAAGTGCAATAAGTGCGCTGACATCTTTAGGAAAACAGCTTCCGCCGTAGCCGATACCCGGGAACATAAACTTGTTGCCTATCCTCGGATCAGTCGTAACACCTATCCTGACTTTTTCAACATCAGCACCGATTTTTTCGCACATATTTGAAATCTCGTTCATAAACGAAATTTTTGTTGCAAGAAAAGCATTTGCTGTATATTTAGTCATTTCTGCCGATTTAACATCCATAATAACCACTCTGTTGCCGGTTCTGAAGAAGGTGGAATATATTTCCTGAAGCAACTCTATGGCTCTCGGGGACTCAGCGCCTATTATAACTCTGTCGGGGTAAAGGAAATCGTCAACCGCACTGCCCTGTTTTAAGAACTCGGGGTTGGAAACAACATCAAAATCAAACTTAGTTTGTGATTTTATTCTCTCAACGATGGTTTCGCCCGTTCCTACGGGAACTGTTGATTTTACTATGATTAATTTATAGCCGTTGATACTTTTTGCAATTTCATCAGCTACGGAATATACCGCGCTCAAATCACATGAGCCGTCATCACCCTGGGGAGTGCCGACCGCGATGAAGCAAACCAGAGATTTTTCCACCGCACTTTTTATATCGGTTGAGAAAATAAGCCGTTTTTCGGAGGTATTTATTTTGATTAATTCCTCGAGCCCGGGCTCATAAATGGGAACAACCGCATTTTTCAGCTGTTCAATTTTCTTTTCGTCACTGTCAACACAGATAACCTCGTTTCCCATATCCGCAAGGCAGGTGCCTGCAACTAATCCGACGTATCCTGTGCCTATTACACAAATTTTCATTTTTCTGTCCGTTTATTTTTTCTTTTTGCCGTCTAAATTCCCCTGAACAGTGATTAATGCGGACTGAATTGCTCTGTCCATAATTGCATCATCGTGTTCAATAATATATTTATCTAAATATTTATAAAGTTCTTTATCGTGATTTGTATCAAGCGCAATAGAGATATAGCCGTAGAGGAAGGCTTTGTTAGTTTCATCGGTGGCAAGCGCTTTTTTAACATATTTATAAGCCTCTTTGCCGTTGCCGAGGGAATAATAGCATTTTGCCATACCGAAATATGCATCACCCTGCTCTAAACCTGTTGAGAGAACTTTTTTATAGAGCTCAAGCGCAGGTTCATACTGCATATTTGCGAGCATCATATCAGCTCTCTGAAGCTCTGCACTTCTGTTTGAAGAGGTTGTATCTATTGAAGAAGTCTTTGTTTTCGTTGTTACATCGGTGTCATAGATGAGTTTTATCGTATTTTTATCCCTTTGGGAAAGTCCGTTCTGACGTGCGGTTTTTGTTGCATACATAATATCTGCGGGGTTAGGGCTGTGATTTGTTATCCCGAGAGCATGCCCGACCTCATGAAGCACCGCAAAATTCTTTAAGGGGTTTGTCAGAATATCATCATAAAGGAATAAATCGGCGCGTCTGATTTCGCCATCTTTAAAGGACAGTCTTGTAAACCCTGATTTTTTGCCCAGATACTGATTTTCATAGTGGACATAAATATCTGCGTTTCTTTCTATCGCAACCTTTTCAAAAATAATATTTCCGCCAAGCACGTTTTCCCAAATCTTAAACTGGCTCCAGACAAACTGCTCTCTGGCATCCTGCGGGATATAAACCAAAATATAGTTCTTTTTCCAGCTGACTATCTGCTTATATTTTGTATAAACCTCATCAATATAGGTATCGCCATAATTGTTCGGACTACCTACACCGTAAGAAATCAAAGGCGCAAAGCAGAAGAGTCCGAGCACAACCATAACCATTACTTTCACTAAACCATAATTATATTTTTTCATTACACATCCCTCAAAATAAACCTTTTAACATGTATTTTACCAAAAGCGAATTAAAAATGGTAATTATTAATAATAACAAATATATATAAAAAGAAATTCGGGGAATTTTCGTTACAAAACTACATATTAAGAGAGAAAAAACATAAAGAAAATAAAAAATCTGCCGATTTGAGAAAAAGTAAAGTTAAAATGTTTACTTTTGAGAAAGAATCATTATTAAAAAGGTAAGTGCAAACGGAGGTAAGTATGGGTTTAATAAATGGTCAAACACTATTTACGGGTGTCGGTTCAAATCTGAGCGCGACATATTCCACATTGTTATCGACAATGAGTAAATCAGGGAAAGGACTTACTCTATCCGATTTATCGGGCACACTGACTCCCTCAACACTCACTGCTCTCGGAACTAACAATGTTTTTCTGAGTTATCTCAAAAATAATTTTTCCGCTCTTGATGTTGACGGAGACGGGGAAATCACCTCAAAGGATATGGATACAACCCTTGATAATATACAGTCTCAGGGGCTGACTTATAATGAAATTCAGCAATTGTGCTCCAATTCGGGAAATTCCACCCTGTATAACACAGTGCTTGAATACTTTAACCAGATTGACACAAATGGTGACGGAAAAGTAACAAGCGCAGAGATTACCGCCTTTAACTACAAATGCGACCGCTTCAGAATGGAGCAGAAGTATCACAGTTATAAGGCAACAAGTGCAAGTCTTTTTTACTCTGACGGAGTTGAAAACGACACCTCCAGTGTACTCGATTCGATGATTCCGGATATGAACGCAAAATCGAATAATTAAAATTAATTACTACTAATTCTTCATACACACAAGCAAAACAAAACAGGGAAGCTGAAATAATCGGCTTTCCTTTTTTTTTGGAATTTATGATATAATCGAAGATGAATAAGGCAGAGTTATGTTTCAGAATTACAAACGATTTTTCAAATTTATAAAATATTTCGGAGCGGGATATAAAATAGAACTTGTAAAGATGCTCATTTTTGCGTTTTTCACAAGTTTTCTTGAATTTATAAGCATCGTACTGGTTTTCCCGTTCATCATTATGCTTGTAAACCCGGGACAGTTTATCCACAGTATTTTCGGACAATATATAGCGGAGCATCTGAAATTTTCCATCAGCTCCGACAGTATGAATAAAGACATTTTAATCATAATTGCCTGCACGTTTATCACTCTTATTATCCTCAAAAACATTTTCAGCATAACAATTCTCTACTGGCAAAACAGAATTATTCATAAATGGTGCTTATCCGTTAAAAATCAGATAATGAAATTCTTTCTCTATTCCCCTTATGAACTTGATTTAAAGAAGGCAAAAACTGATTTTATACAAAAAATCACCGATAATATCGACAAAGTCTTTGATTTCTTCGTGTTTAAAGTCATTATTCTGACCTCAAACACAATAGTTGTAGCAATAATCTTTGCGCTTCTTGTCTGGCTGATGCCTGTTTATACCGTTATAGCTATTGTATTCTTTACCGTTGCCTCATCGCTTCAGAATAAATTCTTCAAAAACTGGGGCAGGAAAATTGCGGATAAGAAATATGAACTTGTTGCTGGCGAATATAACTCTGTTATGGAAAGTATGGGACACGTCAAAGACATCAAAATCAACGGATGCCAGGAATTTTTCTTTTATGTTTACAGAAAAATATCCGAAAAAATCATTCCTCTTGATGAGAAATTGAACCTTATTCCGATTATTCCACAACATGTCATTGAATTAATCTTTATTTTTACAATGGTTATCTTCGGTGCGGGGGTATTTTTGCAATACGGAACGGACTCAACCAGCGTTGCACTAACACTGACTATCGTTGCGATTTCAATTTACAGAATGGCTCCTCAGATTTATAAGAGCCAGGTTTGTATGAACTATATGGAATTTTATAAGGACAGAGTAGATGATCTGTTTGAGGTGTATGAAGAATACCGGAGACACATAGACGAAATGCAGACACCGACAAAAGAAAAGATGAGCTTTAATGATTCTGTCATTGTTCGGAATTTGAATTATTCCTATAATACTTCCGCTCAGATACTGAAGGATATAAATTTTGAAATTAAGAAGGGTGAATTTGTCGGAATTATAGGGCTTTCAGGAGCAGGAAAAAGCACTCTGGTCGATTGTCTTTTAGGCTTACTCGGGTATCAGGGTGAAATTTTGGTTGACGGGGTAAAGCTGGATAACCAAAATACAAGAAAATTCCAGAATATTATAGGCTATGTAGCACAGGAAATACATACAATCGGAGGTGATGTTGCCGATAACGTCGCCTGGGGTGTAAAAAGAGAGGAGATAGATGAAGAAAGGGTTATCGAAAGCCTCAAAACCGCCCAGATTTATGAAATTTTAGAAGAAAAAGAGGGAATACATACCCCGATAAGAGAGGATGGAACAGGTTTATCGCAGGGACAAAAGCAGAGAATAGGCATCGCAAGAGCACTGTATAGAGAACCTGAGATTATCATTCTTGATGAGGCAACTTCAAACCTCGATGTCAAAATCGAAAACGAATTAACCCAGATTATGACTGATTTGAAGGGCAAAAAGACAATTATTGCTATTGCTCACAGAATAAGCACACTTGTAAACTGCGATAAAATCATATATCTGAAAGATGGAAATATAGTTGATATAGGAACATTTGAAGCACTCAGCGAAAAACATCCAGACTTCAAGGAAATTATTTCTTTATCAAGAGTGAAAATTGATTAATTATTATCTATGTCAAATGTAAGCCCCGTAGGGTAGACTTTAGTCTACCGAAAAATAAATGTTATAAATTGTCAAAATCGGGAATATTTGATAATATATTAAAATAATAGAGAAGAGAGGATATTTTTATGTTTAATATAAAAAACAAATCAGTTCCTACCCCCCCCCTACTTCTTTTACAAAAGAAGTAGGCAAGAAAACTTTCGTAGTTTTTCAAGTTCTATCAATAATTTACTAAATCATTGTGATGGTAAAAGTAATGGTTTCACTCTTGCAGAGGTTTTGATAACTCTTGTCATCATCGGAGTAATTGCAGCAATAACTGTTCCTACTTTAATTAATAAGACTAATAATCAGGAATATGTATCAAAATTAAAAAAAGCATACTCAACTCTTGCACAGGCAACTAACTTGATTATTGCGGAAGAAGGTCCAGCTACAGAATGGGCAACATCTCGAAGTAATGTTTTTAATCTATACCAAAAAAAATTAGTAAATGCTAAAGTTTGCGGAACGAGTTCAGAATGTTTACCACAGGGTGGTTTTTATAAGAAATTAAATGGTGATATAGATACATATAATGTTAGTTCTGAAGCATACCATAAACTTGTATTATCAGATGGTGTTCAAATTATTTTTAGTGATGCAACAAATTTATGCAATATTAATTTTGGTTATACAGAGAATCCTCAATATTGTGCAAAAATTTTTATTGATATAAATGGAGCAAAAAAACCAAATACAATGGGAAGAGATTATTTTGGTTTTGCTCTAAAAAAGAATTCTTTAGTTCCTATGGGATGTGAACCCAGTGCAAATTGTGAAACATCTGCTGGAAGTATTTGTACCTGCAAAGTTCTTCGCGAAGGTGCGATAAATTATTAGTATTCATTCTCCCGCCCTGGACGGGGCGGGCAGGGGTGGGGTGATTTTCTTTAAGAGAAATGCTACAATACATAATTATGAATAATTTAAAACAAAAAGCACAAAAACTTAGAAAAAACACTACACCTCAAGAACGAAAACTATGGACTATATTAAGGAACAGACAATTTTATGGTCATTATTTCAGACGTCAATTTATTATTGAACCGTATATTGTCGATTTTGTATGCAGAGAACAAAAAATTATTATTGAATTAGATGGTTCTCAACACCTTCAACCATCAGATATTGAATATGATAAAAAAAGAACTATATATTTAAATTCATTAGGATATACAGTAATAAGATTTAAGAATAATGAAATTGATAATAATATTGAGGGTGTTTACGATTATTTAAAAACTGTTTTTAGAATTTAAAATTTATTTCACCCCACCCTAACCCGCCCCGTCCAGGGCGGGAATATACTTTCTTAATACTTTTAAAACTCTGTTGAGTTCAAAACATGTTCATGGTAGTCTTTTGGCATAGGTTACTCAGTAGAGTTAATTAGAAAGTTAGGAGAAATTATGACAGAAAAAAGAGTATGGCTTTTCGAAGAGGGAAATGCCGATATGCGTAATCTCCTTGGCGGAAAAGGTGCAAACCTTGCAGAGATGACAAATCTCGGTTTGCCTGTTCCTCCCGGATTGACGATTACAACAGAAACTTGTATGGACTACATCAACCACGGCAACAAAATGCCCGCAGGTTTGATGGACGAAGTAAAAGAAAAACTCAAATCAGTTGAACAAAAAGCAGGAAAGAAATTTGGCGATAAAACAAATCCTCTCCTTGTTTCAGTTCGTTCAGGCGCAAGAATTTCAATGCCGGGTATGATGGAAACCATCCTTAACCTCGGTTTAAACGATGAAACAGTTGAGGCTATGGTTAAATTAACAAACAACCCGAGATTCTGCTATGACAGCTACCGCAGATTTTTAACAATGTTCGGTTCGGTTGCCTGGGAAATGGACAGACAAAAATACTTTGAATCGGAAGTTGAAAAACTCAAAGCAAAAGAAGGCGTCAAAGAAGATACTCAAATCTCGGCTGAAGGCTGGAAGTCTTTAATTCCTGTTTACAAAAACACAATTAAAGAAGTTACCGGAAAAGAATTTCCCCAGGATCCTTATGTACAGCTTGAAGAGGCTATTGAAGCTGTATTCCGTTCATGGAATATTCCGAGAGCCGTTGCTTACAGAAACATGAACAAAATCGACCACAACTACGGAACTGCCGTAAACGTACAGACAATGGTATTCGGTAATATGGGCGATGACTGTGCAACAGGTGTTTCATTCACAAGAAACCCTGCAACAGGCGAAAACAAATTCTACGGTGAATATCTGGTAAATGCACAGGGCGAAGACGTTGTTGCAGGTATCAGAACACCGAAACAAATCGCAGAACTCGAAACAGATATGCCCGAACTTTATAAGCAGTATGTTACTATTGCAAAACAACTTGAAAACGGCTATCACGATGTTCAGGATATGGAATTTACAATTGAAAGAGGCAAACTCTGGATTCTTCAGACAAGAAACGGTAAGAGAACGGCAAAAGCGGCTATCAAGATTGCCGTTGATATGTTTGAAGAGGGTATCATAACAAAAGAACAGGCAATTAAACTTGTTGACCCGTATTCAGTATATCAGGTTTTACTCCCCTGCTTTAATCCTGCAGCAGTAAAACACGCACACAAGATTTCAAAGGGTGTAAACGCATCTCCGGGTGCTGCAGTAGGTAAAATCGTATTTGATACCGAAGAAGCAGCAGAAAGAGGAGCAAAAGGCGAAAAAGTTATCCTCGTCAGAATTGAAACCTGCCCTGATGACATTCACGGTATGGCAGTTGCTCAGGGTGTTTTGACACTCAGAGGCGGTGCTACATCACACGCAGCGGTTGTTGCAAAAGGTATGGGCAAACCCTGCGTTTCAGGTTGCGAAGATTTGGTTATCAACCTTAAAGACGGCACCATCACTTGTAAAGACGGCTCTGTATTCCACAAAGATGATATTATCTCTCTTGACGGCGGAACAGGTGAAGTTATGGAAGGCGCTATCGAGCTTGTTGAAGCAGGTATCGATGCCGACTTTGAAAAATTCTTCGGCTGGGTAAACGAAATCAAACAACTCAAGGTTGAAGCAAATGCAGATACTCCGAAGGATATTGAAAACGCTCTTAAATTCGGCGCAGAGGGTGTCGGTCTTTGCAGAACCGAACACATGTTCATGGATCCTGACAGACTTCCCTGGGTTCAAAAGATGATTATCGCAGGAACCCCCGAAGCAAGAAAAGAAGCTTTAGACCACCTTCTCCCGATGCAGTATTCAGACTTCTATGCAATGTTCAAGGCACTCGGCGAGAAACCTTTAACAGTAAGACTTCTCGATCCTCCGCTTCACGAATTTTTGCCTTCTAAGATAGAATTAATCGAAGAAGTTGCAACAAAGAAAGCCTTAAAACAAGACTATGCTGAAGCAGAAAAGATGCTCGAAATCGTTGAAAACCTCTCTGAATCTAACCCGATGATGGGCCTCAGAGGTTGCAGACTCGGTTTAACTTACCCTGAAATCAACGAAATGCAGGTCAGAGCAATCTTTGAAGCATGCTGCGATTTGACAAAAGAAGGCTATAAGGTAAAACCGTGGGTTATGGTTCCTTTAATCGGACACGTAAACGAACTCAAGGTTGTAAAAGAGAGCCTTGTTAAAGTTGCAGACAAAGTAATGCTTGAAAAAGGCGTTAAAGTTGACTATAAATTCGGTACAATGATTGAAATTCCGCGCGCAGCACTGACTGCAAACGAAATCGCCGATTACGCAGAGTTCTTCTCATTTGGTACTAACGACTTAACCCAGATGACCTTTGGTTATTCAAGAGACGATGCGGAAGGCAAATTCTTAAAGAACTATGTTGAACAAAAGATATTACCTTCTAACCCGTTTGTAACCTTAGACCAAAGCGGTGTCGGACAGTTAATCGAAATGTCAATGGAAAAAGGCAAATCCGTAAACTCGGCACTCGTTGGCGGTGTATGCGGTGAACACGGCGGAGATCCCGATTCAGTCAAATTCTGCCACAGAATTGGTTTGAATTACGTTTCCTGCTCACCGTTCAGAGTACCTCAGGCAAGACTTGCAGCTGCTCAGGCGGTTATTGAAGAAAAAGCCAAAAAACAGCCCTGCTGCTGCTAATAACGGCTGATTAATAAAAAAGTTAAGAAAACCTGCTCGAGAGAGTGGGTTTTCTTTTTTTATTATCAACCCTCACCCCAGCCCTCTCCCATTGGAGAGGGAGAGCTTATACAAAATTTTTCAAATTCTCAATAATGCTGTTTACCCAGGCGATACCGTTATCGATAATATTCTTGACTGACTCGGGAATTTCGGTTTTTTCCTTCTTCTTTTCAACGTATTTAAAATAAGATTTCACATCATCAACAACGCCGTCACCGTCCGTATCTTTTTTGGTGGTTACGACTATTCCGACTTCATTTCCGTCAGCATCGAGTATTTTCTCTTCGTCCTCGCTCACGACATAATCGTTCTTTTCCAAATCCTCCTGATTAATCGCTTCAACGGTTTTGCCGTCACCTGTTGTAATCGTGCCGTCATCGTCAAGTGTCCAGCCTTCGGGGAGGTCGGGTTCATCTTCTTTTACTTTAATATCGGATAAATCAATAAAATCATCGTCGAGAGTGCCGTTCCATGACCTTTTTGCAATTTCATTGTTGCAGGCAACGATGTAGTCCTCGACATTGTCATAGCTTGCTCTTTTTGTTGTCAGTTTATTTTTGTCGGCAATCTGCTCATAAACATCGGCAAGTTTTTCAAGCCCTTTTTCATCATTCAGGTCGATGTTAAAATATGCCGCAATATCCGTCATATACTGAAGCGAAACGTCCTCAAAATAGGTATCTTTATTTGTGACGTGGTATTCATCATAGTATTTGTCTATATCAAGATACGTCGCTTTTGAATCTTTATCGTCAGGCTTTGTCTGATAATTGATTATGGCTTCACGCCCGCTTTTGGTGCGGTCATAATCAGACTCGGTAAAAATACTGTCCTCGGAGGCAAAATTACTCGCTTTTGGCTTGTCCTCGTCCTTCTCGACACCGTATTGTTTCCACAGCTCCTGCGCTTTATTTACATTATTATCAACTGTTTCGGACATAAGTCCCCCATCCTCTCTTAATTTGGTGCATATTTAAACCTTTGGGCAGAAAAATGCACAAAAATACTTTTATCCCTCTTAATAATATAAAGTCAAACCTTAGTATAAAATTGACTTTGAATTTCATATTTATTAATTTCTATATTTTTTTTTACAAGGAACTTTGGTTATCATATAATTATTATATGAACAAGAAACTTATATGGCTGATAGAATTTTTACTCTGGCTCTTTCTGATAGTGGGGCTGGCGATTTTTTCCGTTTACGTTAAATCGACACACGATATTGCGCACAACACCTACTACATGTTCTTTAACGATGTTGACGGGCTTGTTAAGGGCTCCCAGGTCAGGGTTATGGGACTTGAAATCGGCTATATCCAGGATATAAGGGTTTTTGACAATAAGGTTTTTGTTTCATTTATTGTAACGAAGAAAAATTTCCCTATTCCAAAACACGCAATTGCAACTGTTGAATTTTACGGGCTCGGCGGAAGTGTTTCGCTTGAACTCTCACCTGTTTCGGCAGAGGAAACGGGTGAAGGGATTATCAAAACAAAAGAGCCGTATCGTATCCAGAACTATTACGACACCTCAAAAAATATTTCCATTATGCTTATGAATATGTACACGGGTTTAGGTCAGGCTATTGATAAATCAAAGATTTTAGACCATAAACACCTCTTAAAGCCAAGCCACTATACGGTTGACGCGCTTGAAGTTGTGGATAAAATTGATGACTCACTCGTTAAGACTATTTACAGTTACTATGAACTCAAATCAAGGTCGGTACTTCCCCAAAAGATAGAAATTGACGAAGATTCGCTCGAAATCATAGAACAGACAAACGGGGATGATTAATGTTCTATTTTGATTCCTTCCTCGGTAAAAAAGTTCTTAAATCAACCCTGCTCGACGGCATTGACCACTTTTTTACGACAAGAGAATTTCCTCTGACTTATGCGGACAGAGAGGATTTGAAGGAGGAAGCAGAGCAGAACAGAAAGAAATTAACCGAAGAATTTAAAATTAAAGCTCTCAAAACCGCAAAGCAAACCCACTCTGACCATATTCAAATCGTAAAAGAGAATCAGGATTTTTATGACGATACGGATGCGCTGATTTCAAATATAGAAAACTCAGCGATGATACTGAATTTTGCCGACTGTACCCCGATTATTCTATATTCTTATAAAGATAACGCAGGGGCACTTGTCCACGCAGGCTGGAGGGGTACTGAAAAGGAAATCGTTTATAAGACGGTTTTAAAAATGGAAAAAGAGTTAAATGTTGAGCCGAAAAATCTTACGGCAGTGATAGGTCCGGCCATAGGGATAGAGTGTTTTGAGGTCTCGGAAGAGGTTTTTAATAAGTTAATAAAACCCGATTACCCTGAAAACACTTATAAAATCAAGGATGGGAAGTTTTTTTGCGATTTAAAGCAGATAAACAAATTCCAAATCGAAAGCTCAGGAGTTGTAAAAATAGATAGAACAAACTATTGCACTTCATGTATGTCTGATATATTTTTTTCATATAGGAAAGAAAACGGAAAAACTGCCCGGCATAGCAGTATATTAAAAATAAGGGGATAAAAATGTCAGTTATTGAACAATTATCAGCAATTTCAAACTCGATGACAAGATTAATAAATTTTGTTTCAACAGATGATGTTATAAAAGGTGATTTTGAAGAGTATTTAAAGACGGTAGGCGCGGTAAATCTTCCGCCCGAGAAAATGCAGTCGGTCGTTATACCCTACATTTTTGAAAGAAAATTGCCCGACAATAAAACTGTTATAGGGCTGTTTTTGGAAACCCAGAGTGTCAAAGGGGAAGAGAAGAAGATTATTTCCTCACTTTCAAACGCCATAACCTCAATTTTTGAGATTGAAAAGGTCAACCCGAACGGCTTTGATATGTACAGTATTTTGAACGAAAAGAAGTATAAAATTGTTTCGCTCGTCAAAATGAACAACTTTAGGGGCGTTCACGCAGGTCAGTTCGCTATCTGCAGAATTTTTGAATACAAAGATGAATATTATCTTCTCGAAATCGAAAATGTTATGTCAAGCATAATGAGAGATGAGATTTATAAATACGCAGTCGCTAAAATCATTGAAAGACCGGAGGATGCCTATCTTGATAACCCCGATAAGATTGAACGAATTGAAGCGCAGATAAAAGATTTTAATAAGAAATTTATAAAATTCTTCGGTCAGGATGAAGTTATCACAAACAACCACTGCGCAGATAACCTGATTAACCTCTTTAACGCATACTGCGAGGACAATACGGAAATTGACAAAGAGGAAATCGAAAAAAATATCGTTCCCGTTGAGGAAAACAAATATTTCGTTGTCGAGGATTTTCAGAACACTTACGATAACTTTATGGAAAAATCGCTTTCAGGATTTTCCGTTCACAATTCAACCTACGACATCGGTCTGATTTTTGACAAAAAGCTCGGGCTGTTTGTAATTCCTTTCTATGAAACCTTTAACAAGATTTATGAGGTTGAGGACTATACCAAAATCGAAGGTTATAAAGAGTGCGTGGTAAGTTTTCTCGAAAACGACAAACTTCCGGCTGCAATTATCGAGAGAGTTGCAAAAAAACACGAAAACTTTATGGAAAGAACAAATAAGATTTTAGAGAGCGATTACAATGAAAAATCTTTGCTCGAACACTATAAAATAGATTCTTTAAACAACAAAATCTACTCTTCAACGAGTGTTTTATACTCTTCTAAAATCTTTTCAAAGGTAATGGAAGCCGTTACAGACAAGGTCGAAAACGAGGATAAACAGGGAATTGACTATTCAAATGTGGGAAGAAACGATCCCTGCCCCTGCGGAAGCGGTAAAAAGTTCAAAAAATGCTGCCTCGACAGAGTAATGGCTCAACAGTTGAGATAATCTGTAAGTTGGGCATTCCTTGCCCAACAAATATAAAAAGAATAAAAAATGAGAGGTCTGAAAACCTCTCATTTTTTGATATTTAATAAAATCTTACATCTCTAAATTAACCTGAGAGAAGAGAACGACTTTATTTTTTCCTCTCTTCTTTGCGTTATAGAGTGCGTGTTCTGCGTATCTGATTAATGTATTTGCATTTTCATTGACGTTCTTCATGCAGGGATAAGATGAAATACCGCCCGAAATCGTAATCGGGTGTTTTTCTTCCTCGCCTGCAGGGATAAATTCCATTTTTTCAACGTCACGTCTGAATCTTTCAGCAAATACAAACGCATTTTCTTCCGTAGTATTAGGAAGAATAACCATAAATTCTTCATCGCCGTAACGTGTTAAAATATCCTCTTTTCTGACAAAAGCAGAGAGCATTTCAGAAATTTTCTTTAACAGGACATCGCCCCATTCATAGCCGTACATATCATTGACGACCTTAAAGTAGTCAATATCAAATAACAAGCACGAAAGTGTTGTATCATATCTCTTGCTTCTTGAAATTTCAGCGTCAAGTCTTTCCTGTAAGAATTTTCTGTTATGAAGCCCTGTGAGTTCATCGGTTGTTGAAACAATATTGACTGTATCTTTGAGTTCCTTAACTTTATCCATATTTTTCAGACGTGTTTTGAGTTCAAACTCGTTAAGAGGTTTGAGGATAAAATCATAATAATCACCCCTAACAATAAGCGGTTCAGGAACTTTATCAAGCACGCTCAGGGCAGGAACCTTGAATTTAGTAACCATTGCTACTTCTCTGAGTTTTTCCTCCGGTAAATCGAGAATAACGGCAGAGGGATTGTATTTATCCATATCTCTGATTTCGATTACGTCTTTAACACGAACATCAGCATCGCTGCAAGCCTTAACGATATTTTCAACGTCGCTTTTTCCGTCAACCGCGTAGATAATAACATTTTTCATATTACTTATTCCTATACCAAATACAAGCCTATTCTACCAAATTTTTAAGAGTTATACAAGTCATTAACATGCAAAATGCGGGTACAAACCGCACCCGCATTATAAAAATATTTAATTTAAACTGAGAACTATACTTTTTCTTCCTCTTCTTCCTTCGGCATATCCGTTCTGATAGATTCAGACTTAGAATAGCTCATTTGTTTGTCCTTAAACTTTTTAACCTGTCTGACGAGTTTGTCTGCAACCAAATCGATACTTGCATACATAGACTCTGCCGATTCTTCTGCCTGGATAGAGCCTGCCGGCAGTTTACAAAGGACTTCTGCGGTATGCCCCTGGGCAACTGACGGGTTTTTCGTTACGTTCAAAACTACTTCAATAGATTGGATTTGGTCATAACAACTGAGTGCCTTTCCGATTTTTTCTTCTGCGTAACTTCTGATAGCGTCAGTGATTTCAATGTTGCGTCCTTTGACTGTAATTCGCATGTATTTGCCTCCATAAAATGTACTAAATCATTATAACCCATTTAGGCAAACTTTTAAAGGTGTTTTAATAAAAAAATAATATTTATTGCGAAAAAAATTGCGACAATTCAGAATATCCCTACGGGCAAACCCTCACCCCTGCCCTCTATCTTGAAATTTCTTTACGCTCAAGCAGTCGTCCTTTTTTGGACTTCGTCCACATCGGACTTTTGCTTTCGCTACCCGAGTTTCACTCGTCCGAAATTCCGCTCCCAAAGGAGAGGGAGTAAAAAATCACCCGTTCAGAATTTTTTCTATATCCTCTTTCGCACTATCAGAAATCATTTTTACCCCAAAATTATCAACAAGCCCTTTAACAAAATTAGGGTTCATAACATTCGGAAAACAGGGCGGAAGGTAGATGTCCTTTATCCCGAGCGCCCTTAAATTGAAAATATTTGAAACCGCCTTTGAATTACACCTCGTCAGAAACACTGAAATCGGGTAATTTTTAAGCCCGTATTCACGGTTTAATTTTTCAAGCATCCCCCACAAAAGCTGAAAATCGTAGTGAGAGTTGATATGCAAAAGATTTTCTTTGTCGAAGTTATAGGAAAACGAAATCACAAAACAGTCTTTTCCGCACTTATCCATAAAATTTTTAAAATAGTTATCCTGTCCCTGAAACCTGTCGAGCCCTCCTAAAACAAAAATGTGTTTAATCTCGCCCCGGTTGACCTTTTCCCCGAGCTCTTCCATTCTTGCTTTTATTTCCTCACTGTCGTACCCGACACTTATTCTTGTTTCAAGCGTGTCCTTCAAAAACCCCTGGGCATTTTGAGCATACTTAATGACAGGCTCAAAATCATCATTTTCAATTCTTGCCAGCCCAAACACAGAGAAGTTATCCACCGTATAAATCTGCCCTCTTATAATCTCGGTATGCGGAATAGAGTGGCTTGTTATCAAAATAGGCCCCGGGAATGAAGCAAAATCAAGCTGAATATTGTTATAAGCCCTCTGGTAGTGTCCTTTGAGGTGAGGATACTTTGAAAATTTTTCGTAAGAGTGCGCCATTAACAAATCTGCGTGGGTATAGACATTAATATCAAGCCCTTTTGTTGCTTCAAGAATTTTCTCTAAATCTTTATAAAAATGCCCCGTCACAAGAATAGCTTTACCCTTCACCGCATTTGTCGGAATTTTATGGCGGTTGACAGGTCCGTAAGTCTGAGACAAAACATTTGTGAGCGCAAGATTTAAGCGGTAATTGACCTTTGAAAATTCATCAATCGTTTTCTCCCAGACCTCATTCGGCTCAGACGAAAAATTACATTTTGCAAGAATTTTAACGACCTCATCGGCACTTTTGGTGTCGTTTATCCCGTATTCCTTTAATTCGGTTATCAAAATTGAAGCACTCTGAACAAGTTTCATGATTATTTCATAAAAAACCCGTTTTGAAGGAGGAAAAACAGAGTTTTTGAGATAGTTTTGCCTTTCCTCTAAACCGATTTCTTTGATTTTTCCAGCCTTCAGCCCTGAAATTTCTTTTTCCGTCAATACTTCAGGCTCAACAGATTTTTCGGCGCAGGCTGAAATATAGAGCTCCTCGAGTTTATCCTTATTATCCTCCAAATCTTTTATAAGAAACTCAAATTTTTCACGCTTCAGATATAAATTCGTTATCACAACAGTGATAAAATCAACCAGCCTGTCTCTCTTAGCGCTGATGTCAACCCCCAGAGAAGAGAGTTTAAAGATATAATAGGCAATTTGCTGAAGTTCAAACATCAAAAGCTCTTTTAAGGGGATAACAGTGGAATCGTAAGCAAAAGATACAGAAGATGTTCCCTCTGAACAGGAAGGATGGAAATAGTGAAAATATTTGTTCATAAGTTTTTTACTCCGTCTGACTACATATTAAAATTAACCAAATCAGACAAAGGTTTATATTAGCCTTATGTATATTTCGGGTGGTTAATACTTTACAGAAATAAAAAATTTATACATTAATCTCGTTAATTTCTCACTTTTTTTCATTTCTGTAACCATTTCATTTAATAATTGCTGATAATCATCATTATGTCCAAAACAGAAAAACTCAACAGGTGTAATATTTAAAACTTTAAAAATATTATCCATATTCTCTGAGCTCGGGAAATATCTGCCATTTTCAATATTGCTGATAGATGATGTATCAACCCCAATATATTCAGCAAGTTGTTCCTGAGTAAGTTTTTTTGCTTTTCTGATTTCTTTAAGTCTTTTACCAAATAATTCCTTAATCATAGTACTGTTATTATCTAACATTTTGCTTAGATATTAAACCAAGTAAAACTCATGATTTTTACAATAATATTGTGCTTTACAAAATATTATATTTGTATTACTCTTGCTTTTGTATTATTTACGCTGTTTAGCAAAATAAAAAAAAAAGGGTTAATAAAATGACAGAAGAAATAAAACGGAATAGTACTTTTGACATAATAAAAGGAATAGCAATTATTCTTATGGTACTCGGACACACTTCACACATTTTTGGACAATATGTTGGTTTATTTCATATGGGAATATTTTTTATTTGTTCAGGCTATTTTTTTAAAGACAAATGCTACGAAAGCATAGAAAGTGTAAAAAAATTCATTAAAAATAAAATTATTCATTTATATCTACCTTTTATTATTTTCAACGGAATACTAACGCTATTACATAATTTCTTTTTGAAAATAAATATCTATACAACAAACCCTGATTTTCTTAATTTAGAAGGTTCACATTGGGGATTAGCATATTATTATACTTTTAGTGTTATGCTGAAGAAATTATTATATACTTTGCTATTTTTACAAAACGAACAAATGGGGGGAGGAACTTGGTTTGTAAGAGTATTATTTTGGATTTTAATAATTAACTGTATTTTTCATTTTATAATAAAAAAAATTATTAAAAATGAAAAAAATTTTAAATCTATTCGTTTACTTTTGTTTATTTTTACATTCTTACTCGGTTATTTATGTCAAAAACTAAATTATAATTTTTATTCGATTGGAACAACATTATCTTGTTCTTTTCTATATTTTATTGGAATTACATACAAAGACTATAAAGATAAATTAAGTATTAACAAATATACTCTTATCATAAGCACAATAGTTTTTATAATTGTTCTATACTATTTTGCAGGTTTCAATAACTTCGTTGATAATAAATATAAGAATATTTTTACGTATCTAATTGCAAATATAACAGGATTTTATTGGGTTCACAACATTTCATTTTACATAAATAAAATCAATAAAATAAATAAAATATTTGAATACATAGGACAGCACACTCTCAGCATATTATTTTTTCATTTTCTTGCATTCAAAATTATAACTTATATACAAGTAATTATTTATGATAAACCAGATTATTATCTCGCCTCCTTCACAACATTAATAACATCTGAATGGTGGTGGATACTTTATGTACTCGCAGGCACATTGATTCCGCTTCTGCTTGCATTCATATACAGTAAAATAAAACAAAGCAAACTGATTACTTCTTTAAGTTTTCTAAAACTGCCTTAATCGTTTCGACCTCATCCTTCGGAAGGTCGTATTTTAAATATTCCTCAAAATTTTCAATGGCGCTTTCTTTATCCCCTCTTGCAGAGAATAAAATTCCGAGTTTTTTATAGGAGGGATAAAAATTAGGGTTATAAGAAACCGCTTTTAAATGGTAGGAAAGTGCCTTATCAAGCTCATCCGCCGCCTCACATGCCGCCGCCGTCTGGAAATACATAACGGAATTATCTGTAATTTTTTCTAAAACTATCTCATAGTGCGCAATTGCGTTTTCGTATTCGCCCGTTTCAAAAAAGACATTACCTAAATCCCAGGCAGCATCAACATTGTCGGGCTCCATGTCAAGAATTTCGCTCAATTCGGTTATAGCCAAATCATATCTGACATCCTCGATATAAAATCTTGCCAGACAGTTCTTTAAAACTGTGTTTTCAGGCATAAGGGTTACTGCCGTTTCAAGCATGTTAATAGCTTCAATGATTTTCTTCTCTTTATAATAAACATCCGAGAGGTTTATATAGGTCTGAACGAGCTTTGAATCAAGCTGAAGGGCTTTTAAATAGTATTCAATAGCCTTATCGTTCTCTTCCAGATTAGCATAGCATAACCCGAGGTTGTTCAGAATACCCGGGTTATCAGGTTCTTCAGTGTTTAATTCTTCAAAACCCTTTACAGCGGCTTTATAATCCCCATTTTTAAAGGAATTTAAAGCATTTTCCAATTTATTATCGTGTTTTTCCATATATTCATATTATAATAAAAACATAATAGTGTAAACGAACTTTTTATTCCCCCTCTCCGAGGGAGAGGGTTGGGGTGAGGGTTGAACCCGTAGGGAAAAGTAAAAAAGGAAAAATTTTATGTCAGGACATTCAAAATGGGCAAATATCAAGAATAAAAAAGCAAAAGTCGATTCTCAAAAAGGAGTAACTTTTCAGAAGTTTTCAAGAGAATTAATCGTTGCAGCAAAAATGGGCGGAGCTGATCCTGCGGGAAACTTCCGTTTAAGAACCGCAATAGACAGAGCCAAAGCGGCAGGGCTTCCGAATGACAACATCAAAAGAGCCATTGAAAAAGGTGCAGGCTCGGGAAGTGCCGACAGCTATGAAGAATTAACCTATGAAGGCTACGGCGCAGGCGGAAGTGCTATCTTTATTGAAGCAATGACTGACAACCGCAACAGAACCGCAGGCGACATCAGAAGTTTCTTCACCAAATTCAACGGCAACCTCGGTGAAACAGGATGCGTAGGCTGGATGTTCAAACAAATCGGCGCTATTGATTTTTCAAAAGATACGATAGACTATGACAAACTCTTTGAAATGTCCATAGAAGCAAATGCTCAGGACGTAACTGATGAAGATGATTTCTTCAGGGTTGTAACTCTTCCCGAAGATTTTCAGGCTTGCGTTGAATACTTTGAAAAAGCAGGGTTAAAGTATGAACAGGCAGAACTCACAAGGGTTGCAGAGAATACGGTTGAAGTAACAGACGTTAAAATCGCAACTAATATTTTAAGATTAATGGAAAAACTCGAAGAACACGACGATGTCCAGCACGTCTATTCAAACTTCGATATTCCTGATGAGATTATGGATCAGGTGAGTGTATAAAACAAAAAAACGAGGTTTAAAACCTCGTTTTTTATTATTTATTTTGGTAGACTAAAGTCTACCCTATTTTTTATTTTTTTAAGTAATCTTTAAAATCAACTTTTCTGCCGTTTATATTAACAGGTGCTCCATAACCAATACAAACCTTGCCTCTTTTAAGGGCATTATCTTGTTCATTTTTATTATCAATAGCAAAGTAAACAATACCATCTACTCCTAATAGAAATGAAAAAATATCTTTACCAATTAAGTTTGGACCTTTTTCACAATTTGTATCCACTGAAATATGTGCATCATCGAACCCTATAGCCCAAGCCGACCAACATATTCCATCAACTGTTACCCAAGAATATCTTTGGGCAAGTAAATTTTCCTGATCAGGAATAACGCCATATCTTTCATATTCTTTAGGCCAACAACCGTCATCATTTACACAAGTTTTTATAACCTTCATCTGTTTTTTAAAGGCTTCTGCTCTGCCATCTCGAGCATTTACATCTCCTGTTTCCCCTGAAGGCCAATTGCAGCCAGACCAACCACCTTTTTCTGTATATTGTCCCAAATTATCATAAGCTGCTCTTTTCCAAGCTTCACTGGCAACCTGATAGGCTTTTTTGAAAGACGTTTTGTATTGTTGTTCTCTGACATTATTCATAACTGTCGGAACGGTTATTGCCGCAATTACACCTATAATAACGAGTGTAATCAAAACCTCTGCGAGAGTGAAACCCAACACGTTCCCTCTCTGTGGGAGAGGGCTGGGGAGAGGGTTGAATACCCCATTATTTCTAAACAGACACCCTTCCTGACCTCTCCTATCAAGGGGAGGAAAACCCTTTATATTGTTTTTCCATAGCGAAATATATTTTAAATAATTTTGTAGGGGGGGGGTAGGAATGAATTTATTTTTGAAATTATACATAA
>JAFXYZ010000021.1 GCA_017541465.1 bacterium
GAGCGAATAGGCTTCTCGCATCGCCCGATGTCACTTGACGTTTTGGATAAGGATAAGGTAAAAACCTTCTTCAGAGAAAATTATCCTCAGCTTGTTTTAAATGCTTAACATTTTATTTTCTTAAAAGAAATATGTGCTATAATTTTCATATCATTTTAACAGGGGATGAGCATGGAAGTTCAGAGAGTTAACTATATGATTAGAACCAACTCGCCTAAGAAGAACGGACAAAAGCCCTCTTATGAGGATATTCTTAAAGTCGGATACATGGCGGGAAGATACGGAATCAGCCTTGACGGAAATTTGCACGCGGACAACAAACCTCAGCATACAAATGAGGGAGTAAAAATAAACGTGAATTCCTGTACGACTGATTTGCTCGAAACAAACTTGAATAAAATGGGAATAAAATTCGACAGAATTGCGTAAAAAATATAAAAGACGGTTTAGACCGTCTTTAATTTTTTGTTGTGCTATAATTTTGTTATAGACAGTTTGTCCGAGCAAATTTGCTGTAATTGTTCAGCAAATTTGCGAGTGGCACGTGAGAAAGCGAAAATCCGTACGAGTAAAACTCGGTTAGCGGGTGCGTAGTTGACGGCAGCAGAGCGAAGTCAACGAAAGCAACGAGCTAAAAGGATTTTCAAGACAAGGTGAGCCATTATGACGGCGAGGCGGCATAAGGCGACACTAGATTAGACAAGCAGCAAAAAATGAGTGAGAAATATTTATACAGCAACGATAAATCGCAACCGCCGAAGATTAATGTCCTGATGGCTTTCCCCGGGATATATTCTTTCGGAATGGCATCACTCGGCTTTCTGAACGTGTTTAAAATGATTGATACCATTGAAGGTGTCTATGCTGAAAGAGTTTTCACAGACTCAAAAACTACCGTTGTCCACTCAAAAGATGTTGATGTAATCGGGTTTTCAATGTCGTTTGAACTCGATTTTATGTCAATTTTTAAAATTTTGGAAAAATTTAAAATACCTTTTAAAGCGGCGGACAGAGACGAAAATGCCCCGCTTATTTATGGAGGCGGTCCTGTTTTATCCTCTAACCCTGAGCCCTACGCAGAGTTTTTCGATTTGATTTCTCTCGGAGACGGTTGCGGTGCGGTTCAGCCGATATTTGAATTTATACGGGATAACAGAGATTTACCAAAGAAAGAGCTTTTGAAGAAACTCGATGAAAAGTTTGATTTTGTCTATATTCCCTCTCTCAAAACAGAGAAAACAGTTGTTAAATGTAATAAAGCTGAGCTTCCAAACTGTCTTGCGACAACTATTTTGAGTGAAGAGAGCTTCTTTTCAAACACCTACGTTGTTGAAATTGAAAGAGGGTGTCCGAAGAAGTGTAAATTCTGTCAGACGAGCTATCTAAACCACCCGGTAAGATACCTGGACTATGATAAAATCATAGCTTCGCTGGATTTTGGCTTAAAACATACCAATAAAATTGCACTTCTCGGCGCTGCAATTTGTGCGCATCCGAACATTGACGATATTTGCGGTTATATTATAAAAAGAGTTGATGAGGGCGAAAACATTGAAATGTCGGTTTCTTCCCTCCGTGCTGACTGTGTTTCACCTAAAACCGTGGAAGCGCTGGTTAAGTGCGGGCAAAAATCAACAACCATAGCAGTTGAAGCCGGAAGCGAAAGGTTAAGAAAACACATCAACAAAGACTTATCCGATGAAGCTGTTTTTAAAGCCATAGATACAATAACCCAAAACGGTATTAATAATATTAAAGTCTATATGATGATAGGGCTTCCTACTGAAACAAAAGAGGATATCCTTGCTATTGTTGAGCTGGGGAAGGAAATTAAGAAAAAGCACAAAACTCTCGATTTGACTTTTTCGTTTTCTTCGTTTATCCCGAAAGCCCATACCCCCTTTGAAACTGAGGAGCATGAGGATATTAAGGGTTTAGAGAAAAAATATGCATATCTTCAGAAGGAGCTTACAAAAATCGGGGTAAAAATACGTTGCTCAAGCCCTAAGTGGGATTTTTGGCAGGCGGTTTTGTCTGTCGGAGGAAGAGAGCTTAGCGATTTCTTAATCGGGGTTTATGAAAATGGTGGTAATCTTGGCGCTTTCAAATCGGTCTGGAGTGACTGCGTAAAGATAGGAAAATTCAAGGATGAAGGTAATCTTTCTCTTAAAAAAGTTAAAGTCAATTCCCCTGATGTGTGGAAATTCATAAAAATTTACAATTAATTTCTTCAGGAATAATAAGTGTTTTGAGTACATTTTATCAAATATCGGACAAATGGTTGAAAAAATCTTTTGTCATAGCTATTGACATTAATTGATAATATGTCATAATACTAATATAAGATTTAAGTGTTAGCAAAACACTAATACACTAAACGAAACATTAATAACAACCCCGAACACATATAAACTCCTAAATAATAAACACAAAAGAGACCATTAGGATGCAGAAATAAACCACTCACAGAGTGGCTTTTTTTTATGCGTAGCCGGTGCGTATTTTGGCGGAAACGATGAGTTTTCGACAAAATAGCACAATAATGGCGACGTAAGAGTTTTGCAACGCAAAACTCCACAGGAGCATAGCGGATTTTTGCAAGGCTGAAGTGAGCGAATGCGAACGAAACGCCGTCCGGGTGAAAAATCCGCCGGAATGGAGTTTTTTGTGAATAACAAAAAACGAAATGGAGTGTAAGGATTTTGAACTGCAAATAATCCAAGACAGCGAAAAACCGAACGGACGCAGTGAACAACGTGAACGAGTCCGGTGAGCGACTACAGTTATTTTGTCATTTTTCTGATATTTTCTATTCTTCTGTCCAAGTCGGGGTGAGTAGATAAAAATTCAATATTAAACTTATTTTTTTCCTTGAGGATTTCCATCACTCTGATACCTGCTTCAGCATTCCCATAGATTTTATTCATCATATTTATTGCATATTTATCGGCATTTGTTTCATCCTGTCTTGAAAAAGACAATTCAGAGAGCTCAAAACCGCTTGAAGCAACGGTATTTATATTACTGTTAGTATTAAATACACTGAAAAGAATTACTGTGGCAGCATTTGAGATATTTCGTCTCAGGTGCATCAGGTGGTCTTTATGTTTATAGTGCCCCATTTCGTGTGCGATGATAAAAGTCAGTTCTTCATCTGTTTTCAGTTCTTTAAAGAGCGGTTCTGTTATATCGATATTTCCGTTGGGATAGCAGAAGGCATTTAAATCTTTGTTTTTGATAACATTGATTTCAAGTTTTGATGTTTTGGGAAAATCGGTGTCTGCAGTGAGTATTTTATTCTTAACTCTCTCAATTCTTTTTCTGTCTTTAGCTGAAATTTCTATGGGTATTTGTTTGTGAGATTTTGTAAGATATTCTTCAAGGTTAGTGCGCTTATCCTCTCTCAGAGTTTGCAGAACAACTCCCGAAGCCAGAAAAATGAACGTATAAACACAGACAAGTGTTACCGCAAGTCCGGATAAAATTTTGAAAAGTTCTCCGAGCGGATTTTTTTCCGTAACATTTACGTTTTCAGCCTCTATAATTGCTCTTGCCGCTTCGGCATCATAATTATCTTCCATATCTGATTGCCGTTCCGTATGCTGTTATACAAACTTTTGGGTGCCCTTTTGTGCCGATGGGATCGAGCATAACTGTATCAATTTTTACATTAATAACGGCACTGGCATGTTTTTTAACGGCAGCTTCCCTTATTCTGAGAAGTGCTTCTCTTCTGCCTCTGTCAAGAACTGATTCATAAGCGGAAACGTTGCCACCGAACAGGTTTTTCAGTCCTGCAAGAAATGATTTGAAGTAGTCGCAGCCAATGACAACAGATTCTGCAACAAGGTCGCTCTGAATGATTTTAGGACTGTTTGAAACATTTTTTTCAAAAGTTACACAAGGTGATTTATAGAGTTTGATTTCACGTTCTTTAATATTTTTATAGTGATTTTTTTCAATTCTGTTCCCGGTTATGAAGCATATAACAAGGCTGAGAATGACTATTAGTAAATCCATATTACCCCTGAACTCTCGGTTGAATATTTTCGACTTTTACGGCTGTACCATAAGCATAAACTTCTGAAGCGCCGACTGTGATGGCTGATGTTGCATATCTGACGTTGATAATGGCATTTGCCCCCATTTTTGTTGCAAGGTCGATCATTCTTTGTGTTGCTTCTTTTCTTGATTCATTCATAAGCTCTGTGTAGCCTTTGATTTCTCCGCCAAAGAAGTTCTTTACACCTGCCATAATATCTTTGCCTGCGTGTTTAGCTCTGACCGTACTTCCTGAAACTAAGCCCATGTGGGCAGTTATTCTCATTCCGGGAACAGACTCAATGTTTGTTAATATCATTGTGTTAATCCTTCCAAATACTTTAATTCAAATTTAATATAATATTCTTTGCATATATCCTCAATACACGAATTAGACGATAATTATAAGTGTATAATCAACAATTATTCTTTTTTGTAATTACCAGCGATTTATAATATAATATTAATGTTCATACAGGGCATGGTTTTATTAACTGAAAGGGGTTAGAATTGAATAATACAGTCGTTGTCGGCGCTCAGTGGGGCGATGAAGGTAAAGCAAAGATTACGGATTTACTGGCGGAAGATGCCGATATTATTATAAGATACCAGGGCGGTTGCAACGCAGGTCATACCGTTGTTGTAAACGGAGAGACCTATAAATTCCATATTATTCCCTCGGGTGTGCTTTATAACGACAAAATCTGTTTCGTGGGTGCAGGAACCGTTATTCACCCTGAATCTTTCAAAAAAGAGGCACAGGAACTTTTAGACAGGGGTGTTTCACTTTCCTCTCTCAAAATCAGTCCGCTTGCTTCGATTACTCTTCCTTATCACATTGATATAGACGGTATTTCGGAAACCTCAGGCAAGACAAACAAGATAGGAACGACCAAAAAAGGTATAGGACCGACTTATTCCGATAAAATCGGGCGCTACGGCTTAAAAATTCAGGATTTATATGATGAAGAGTTTTTAAACAAAAGGCTTGACGATATTCTTCCTCTTAAAAATGCTGCACTTGAAAAGGTTTTCAACTCAAAAACCTATTCAAAAGAGGAAATGCTTAAATATTGCAGGGAATACGCTGAAATTTTCCGCCCTTATGTCTGCGAAGACTGGGTAAAAATTCTTTCTGACGCACTCAAACATGACAAAAAGATTTTGTTTGAGGGTGCTCAGGGGATAATGCTTGATATTGATTACGGTACTTATCCTTATGTTACAAGTTCAAATCCGATAGGCGGAGGCGCAGGAACAGGGAGCGGCGTAGGTCCTACAAACATCAAAAACGTCATAGGCGTAACAAAAGCCTATGTAACAAGAGTTGGCGAAGGGCCTTTTATGACCGAACTTCTTGATGAAACAGGGGATAAAATCAGAAACATAGGCGGTGAGTTTGGTACAACAACAGGCAGACCAAGACGCTGCGGCTGGTTTGATGCCGTTCTTTCAAGATATTGTGTGCTTGTCGGCGGTTTAACCCAAATGGCAATAACAAAAATAGATGTATTGAATGATTTTGACGAACTTAAAATCTGCGTAGCATATAAAGACAAAAGAAACGGGAAAGTTTATGAGGATTATCCTACAAACATTAATCTTCACAACTATCTTGAGCCTGTTTATATAACAATGGAAGGGTGGAAACAGGATTTAAACGGGGCGAAAAGTATTGAGCAACTGCCTCAGAAGGCTAAAGATTACCTTAAAAAACTTGAGGAACTTGTCGGAATACCTATCACCATTGTATCCGTAGGACCTGACAGAGAGCAGACTTTAATGAAAGAAAATCCGTTTAAAACAAAAGTGTTGATATAAAAAATTCCTCATAGTATTATAAAATTATAAAAGACTCAGGAGAATGAAAATGAATCAAATTATAAAAATAGCATGGGATTTAAACGAAAATTCCGAAAACCGTTATCAACTTGTTTATGAACTCGCTGAACTTGCTAAAAAACTGGTTGACGAAAACCAATCAAAAAAATCTCACGACGAATTCGGTTATGACGAAGTCGGATTTGATTCTTCAATAAAGAAAGAAAACCCCGTTGAACACGCTATTATGGTTAAAGCCTCAGAAAGCGACGACAGCGGGTTAGTCGGTTAATTTACCATCATAAACTTACACAACAAAAACTCCCTCAATGTCAGGGAGTTTCTTGTTTGCGGTATTATATCTGCAAGACTATGCCATTAAAGCATTAACGGCTTTTGTGAGTCTTGATTTCTTTCTTGCAGCGGTATTTTTATGCAAAATACCTTTTGAAACAGCCTTGTCGCAAAGTTTATAAGCTTCGCTCATTGCTGATTTTACACCGTCTTGGTCTTTGGCTTGTGCGCAAGTCAGAACTTTTTTAAGCGCAGTTTTGATTGATGAGCGGAATGCAACGTTCTTCTCATAGTTTCTCTGTGCCGTTAAAATTCTTTTCTTTGCTGATTTAATGTTTGCCATTTTGATTTTTCCTTTCTAATTACAGATGTATTATTCGTAATCTAGTGTCGCCTTATGCCGCCTCGTCATCCGAGCCGTCATAAAGGCTCACCTTTTCTACGCACCACTCGCAAATTTTGTCCCCAAAATTTGCTCGGGTTGGATCTGCTTTCGAGGATTTGTGAGTACAATTATTATATATTTTCAATTTTGAAAGTAAAGAAAAATGTTAATTTTATTTACGAATTTGTTCATTTTAAAGCTAAATAGGGCAATTTTTTATATTTTGACGTTATAATTATTCGGAACAATTTATAAAAATACACTAATGAACATTAACAGAATATCACCGAAAATAATAGATAGTTTAAGAAAACCAATAACTCATCTTTCAAACCCGAGCAATCTGCTCCCTGTAATTTTGCTTGAAACCACCGTTACGGGCGGTCGTTCCATTCAGGCATACAAAAGGGGCGGCAAAACAGAGTTCAGGGAAAGGTTTACGGAAGATGCCGTTTCGGCTGTTTTCTGGCTTGGCGGTGCAACTGCCCTCAATAAATTCGGTGATAAAATAGGTGAAAAGTTTTTGAATATTCCCGCAAATTTTGATGGCGGAAGTGATGCTTTAAGAACACCTATAAAAAACACCGCAAAAGCAATGCTCGAAAAGGCTGAACAGGCGATAACACCTGAAAATCTCAGACAAACCGAAAAGAAGCTCGCAAGATTTAAGTTTACCAAAATTGCACTCAGCACCCTGATTTCTACCGCATTTGTAGGTTTTGTTCTCCCGAAAATTAATCAGGCACTCACAAGAAGAGCCATAATGAGGGATAATGCCAAACAGTCTAAGCAGCAGATTTCCGTAACAGGTCAAAGTACTGTTCCTGCGGCGCTTAACTCGAGTTCAAAACTGAATCAGCCGTCCTTTAAAGGTGTAAACCCCACGAAGCTTGCTAATTTGGCGCATAACCTCGAAAACCATGCTATATTTAAACTTGCAAGTTCTGACGCGGGTATTTTGACCGGCAGAACAATGAATGCCAGAAATGCTGACGAGAGAAGAGAAGTTTTGTTCAGAGACATAACTTCAAGCTATTTCTATACAATTAACCCCATAGTTACAAGAAAAATTCTTACACATGTTGTTCCGAACGGCAAGCTCGCAACCATTAACTCTGATACTTCCCAGAGTGTTTTGAAGGAATTTTCAAGAGTAGTAAGTGAGCATGGCGGCTCTATCAGTGCTGATAAGTTCAGTGAAGTTCTTTTAGGCACTATGGACGACTCGAAGAAGGCCATCATGGACTCTCTTCCGTTTAAAGACGGTGTAATTTCGCTTGATGTACTGAAGAAGGTTATAAAAGATTCCGATATAATTGAAAGAGCAACGAAGATGACGGGGCTTCAGCCCGAACATGCTGATTTGGGTAAGGTGTTAACTCAAAAACAGGTTGAAGATGTCCTGAGAAACGGCGCAATTACTGATTTTAAGTCTATGTTTAATATGCATAAGGCGCAGTTTGGCGATGCTCTGACCAATCCTTCAAAATTTGTTTCAATGAACAAGGTTAATAATTTCCGAGATGCGATTTCGACCTTCGTTGATGAAACCGTTAAATGTGCAAAAGACGGGCAGATAACGGAGGATGTTTTAAAGACTGTTGATAAGAAGAATTTACTCAGAAACGGTGCTTTCTGGGCTGTCGGCTTCCTGATTTCCGCACTCTTCCTCTCAACTCTTATCCCGAAGGCTCAATATTGGCTCACCGAAAGAAGAACAGGCAAAAACGAATTCCCGGGACTCCATGATAAGAAATTAAATCAAAAAGTTTAATCTCATTGTTATTTTTTCTGAAAATGTGGTATTATAGCGAAATTTCAGACGCATCAGTATTTTTGTAATTGTTTTTCTCTCAGAGGGAGACGATAGAGAAGATGGTTGTATCCGTAGGGATATAATTATCGGGCGCAAAGCAATTTCAAAACAGAGGGATAAAGGGTGAGGGCTAGTTATTGATTTTCTCCTCAATTTCCTCTTCACTCAGTTGTTTATAGTTTACTCTTGATGAGCAAATCGGCTGACGGTATTCGTTTTTGTTGATTGAGTATGAATTAACCAAAACTGTCGGCGGGAAAATTGAGAGTTTATAAGCCGCTTTTGTCATTCTTGAATAAAATCTCTCAAGCCAGATAGTTTTTTGCTCTCTGCTGACTTTATGTTCCTTCTCGTAAATGAACTCTGACGCCATCATATCTTCAAAATTCTCTTTTTTATTCTCAAACCGCCAGATGATTTCATCTAAAAATTCATAAGGCATTAGTGCTTCTTCCGCCAGCAGTGCTTTGTTAGTCTCAGGGTTTATGGCAAGCTCTGCGCTCGGGCGCTTGTTTATAACACTTTCGGGAATTGAGTTTTTCTGCTCCCTGTTCTTATTTAGCCATTTTGCGAGTGCAAAGAGTTTTGTTTTTGTTACATCAGCGATAGGTGCAAACCCGCCCGACATATCCCCGTTGATGGTTGCGTAACCCATATAGAGTTCAGACTTGTCGCTCGTTGCAATAGGAATACAAGAGCCAAACTCATTACTTATCCCCCATAGAATTGTTGCTCTTGTGCGTGCCTGAATGTTATCCATAGTGTAGGACTGAGTGTATCTGAAATCCCCCCAGTTTTTTTCTATGTTGTCAAAAAGCGATGAAAAATCAGTGCTAATCGTCTGTACTATGTTCTTTATCGGCAGTTCAAAGTAATTTATCCCAAGATTTTTCGCCAGAATTTCCCCGTCAAATTTACTCTCTTTGCTTGTGATAGCGGAGGGCATGCTTATTCCCGTGACATTTTCTTTCCCGAGAGCATCAGTGAGCAAAACGGCGCTTACGGTGGAATCAAGCCCGCCCGAGAGCCCTAAAACCGCACGTTCTAACCCGTTCTTCCTGAAATAATCTTTTATTCCCTGAAGAATAGTCTTATAAGTTCGCTCTAAATCGTCCTCATAATCAAGAGAGAACGAGGTTTTC
This sequence comes from bacterium, assembly GCA_017541465.1. GTDB lineage: Bacteria > Cyanobacteriota > Vampirovibrionia > Gastranaerophilales > Gastranaerophilaceae > RGIG6874. Next base: position 9,500 of record JAFXYZ010000021.1, read on the forward strand.
TTTGTTTGTTCGGTGTAGAGCGGATATATTTTTCCGAGTTTTTTTTCGATATTGACTATTAAAAACTGTTCCTCAAAGGCTTTGAGCCTTGAAAAAAGTCTGCCGTTTTCGTCATAAATTCTGCTTGCACCCTCAAATGAGATGTTATCGACTGCTCCGACCTGATTAACAAAAATCAGAGGGGTGTTTAGTTTTGATGAGAAGAGTTTTTTGAGCTCTTTTTCTTTTTCTGTTCTCGTTGGAGTTATTGCGCAGTCGATAATTATATCAGCCCCGAGGGAGTTTTTTATGTTGTGAGAAAGCGAAACGAAGTATTTTGTATTATTTATTTCAAAAATTTTTGAAGAGTTTTCTGCGCAACTGCAAACATTAAAATCGCAATAGGTTGAAGGCAAAGGCTTTTTTAAAACATCTTTTATTTTGCCGTTTTGAAGGAGTGCAAGCGCTGAAAAGACTTCCTCTCCTTCTCTTTTAATATAGCCGAGTATAACTGAGGTATCTTTGATTTTTCTTGCGATTACATTTAAATATTTTTCGCATTCGCTGACTATTTGAGGGTGCTTTTCGGCTAAATCAGAGATGGGATAACCGCATAGGGCATACTCAGGAAAGATAACGAGCTCAACTCCTGTATTTTGGGCAAAATTGACATAATCAAGAATTTTTTTTGCGTTGTATTTAAAATCACCGATGACGGAATTAATCTGCGCCAGAGCAACTGAGCCTGACCGATAGGGCGAAAGCGCCGTTTTTATTTTCTCGTCAAGTTCTCTGGCTTTAGTTTTTTCATACTGTTCAAGCAGTTCAAAAATTTCCGTATTCATACTTCATAATCCCGATTATTACTTGTTATAATTATAGCTGAAAAATGGTATAATTGATTAATAATAAAAAAGGGTTTCAATAGTGAATTTTTTTGCGCAACTGTTTAATTTTGGGAATAAGAACAAGAAATTTATCTGCCCCGGTGCGTTTTCGCAGGTGTATATTTACTACGACGGGCGTGTTTTTCTTTGCCCCGACTGTTATATGTCCCCTGAAGCGCAGATAGGAAATCTGAACGAGCAGACTTTTGACGAGATTTGGAACTCTGAGCGGGCGGTTCTGATAAGAGAAAATGCGAAAAATATGATTTACAGTCACTGTGCTGTGCGTGAGTGCCATGTTAAAACCAATTATCATATAAGGGTTATGCCGTCAGAGGGTATTGATTTTTCGGTTAAACAGAGGAAATATCCGAAGATGGTCTGCGTTGGACCTGACTGGGAGTGTAATGCAAACTGTATTATGTGCCGTCCTTCACTTTCCAGGTTGTCTGATGAGGAGCTCTCTAAGTTTAATGAAAAGATAGAAAAATGGTATCTGCCGATTTTAAAGGACGCAAAGGAATTAACCCTCAGCACGACCTCTGATCCCTTCGGAAGCCGAAATACAAGGCTTTTGATGAAAAGAGCCTCTGAAAAATATCCGAAATTAAAGTTTAACATAATGACGAACGGGATTTTGTGCGACAAATATAACTGTGAGCAGACAGGAATTTGGGACAGAATGGGAAGAATAATGTTCTCTGTTCACGCATCAAATCAAGAAGTCTATGATAAGGTCGTTAAAAACGGCAATTTTGAAAAGATGTGCGAGAATCTGAAACTTATGTCGGAATTGAAGTCAGAGGGCAAAATTAAGGCACTTTACTTGGGGTTTGTGATTTCATCAAAGAATTATCACGATATTCCTTCATTCTGTGAGTTTGCGAGGGTAAATAATGCGGTTGCACTCTTTTGGATGTGCAGAGATTGGGGTGGTAATCTGGCTAATTCCGATGAACAGCTGGAGGTCTGGAAGCGAGAACACCCGAAGTTTAAAGAACTTCAGAAGGTTTTGAGGAGTATTTCCTCTCTTGATACTGATTATTCCTGCTTTAACCCTTATCTGAAATATATCAGAGATAATGATTTTTAATATTTTTCTGAATAGTGTTATAAAAAAAAGAAATCGGGAATAATATATATAGATTTGCTTGTTAAAGGTAAGATATTAATGAGAAAGATTTAGCAAAATTCGCAGTAAAAATGCGGATTTTGTGCTTGCGTTTTAGGAAAATGACATAAGAAGAATAACAATAATCCGAATTTTTTGGTTATGGAATACAAGTACCATTGAGCCGGCATGCCGCCGGCTTTTTAGTTTGGATTTGAATATTGTAAATGATTTATACGTCCAAATATGATATATCAATGAAATATGATAAAATTGTAATAGGAAAATATAGGATGGAAATTTATGGAAAAAGTTTTTGCGTTTGATATGGGAAAAGCCAGTATTGGGTATTGTGCAAGGGAAGGCTTTAATATATTAGAACTTGGGTCTTTAATTATAGATAAAGACCATGCTGAAGTAATTTCAAACAGGGAAAGAAGAAGAACAAGAAAAACTCTTGAAGCACATAAAAAGAGAGAAGAATTTTTTGATAAATTATGGTTAGATTGTAGGTTGTCAGTATTAGAAAGAACGGACAAACGATTTAAAATCGAATTTTCAACAAAAGATGATGATACAATTTATAATTCAGCATTATTAAGAATTGCACTTTTGCAAAATATTCCTCTTAAAGATTGGCAGATATATAAAGCCATACATAGTGCTATTCAAAGAAGAGGGTATGATGCTGAAATTGCGTGGGCAAATGTTTCTTCCTCTGATGAAAAAGATAACCAAGAAAGAGTCAGTAAATATACACAAGATGAAACAGGCAAAGAATTAATTAATAATAATGAATATAAATATCCTTGTTATTATGATGCTTACCGTCTGGGGTTGTGGACTGAAGAAAATCCTGCAAAGTTAAATAGGTATATTCCGTTGACTAATGCCAACAAAGTGAGAACAACGGGTTTCGTTGCACCTCGTTCATTTGTAGAAAAAGAATTAAGGCAATTGTATATAAATGCACAAAAACAATTACCTCAGTTGATGAAATTTCCCGTTGAATATTTTTTATATGGGCAATATGGTGCAGCATATGCAACTTTTAGAACATCTAATCAAGGACGCGAAGATAATTATGGTGTCTTAGGGCAAAAAATACCGAGATTTGATAATAGAATAATAGCCAAATGTAAATTATTGCCAAAACGAAATGTTTGTAAAGCGAATAATTTAGAAAATGTTACTTTTACTTTGCTAATGAAACTTAAAAATTTAAGATTTACTGATATACAAGGGAATAAATGGGCTTTAGATTATAGTGCGATATCCGATATTCATTCTAATTGGCTTGCAAAAGCGTATAAAGAGGGTGAAATAAAACTTGATACAACAATAACTAAAAAAGAAATTGAAACTGTTATCGGGATAAAAATACAAGATAAAATCGAACCTATGAAAGCAAATATTTTAGGACGTTCAGCATTCTGTCGCCGTGCTTGTCAAATAATGAACAAAATAATTCTAGAGGGAATAAAAGAACCTATAAATATGGATATAACCGATTTTGTTGACCCTGAAAATACTTCAAATCCAATTACGGAAGGGGAGATTCGAGAAATGCTGTCAAAAATCGGAACTTGGGATAATTTATACATCCCTGATAATCGTTATGAAATGTTGGAACTATCTTCTGACGACAGGCAGAAAACCGATTTGTTGATAGGTAAAATAACAAATCCTATTGTTAGAAATCGTTTACAAATTTTAAGAGATAAACTTTTGGAAATGAAAGGGAAATACGGAACTCCTGATAAAGTTATTTTTGAGTTTATAAGAGAAGGTGCGGATAATTCATTATATGGAGCAATAAAAGCCCAAGATGAATTAAATAGAATGAAAGCAAATGAAAAAGAAAATGAAAAAATAGTTAAAAAACTTAAAGACAATGATGCATATTCGCCTACAAATTTTGATAAATTGAAACTTTTAGAAATGCAAGGTGGGAAATGTGTATATAGTGGAAAAAATATAGGAATAAGTGATTTCGACAAATGTGAAATAGACCATATTTTTCCTCGTACAATGGGAGGTAATGATGCTCTATATAATAAAGTTCTTTGTTATAGTATTGAAAATCAAAATAAAAAAGGTAGAACTCCTTATGAATGGTTATCCTCGGACAAAGATGAATGGGCAAAATATATTAAACGCTTGAGTGAAATTAAATCAAGTTTAGGAAAAAAGAAATTTGAACTTTTAACAAGTAAACCGGAAGATTGTGCAAAATTAATTGAAAGTTATAATGGATTAGCAGAAACTGCGCAAATTTCCAAAGTTTCACAGCAACTTGCAGCGTTTATTTTTGGTTGGGGTATGCAAACTAAGGATGATGAAAGACACTTGTTTACTAATAATGGTTCAACAACATCGGCTATTCGCAGACGATATGGACTTAATAAAATTCTTGGAGAGGATATTAAAAAGAATCGTGAAAATGATAAGCATCATGCACTTGATGCGATTTGTATAAGTTTTTCAAGGGATTTTAAATATGATGAAGAATCAGGAAAAGATGTTATAAAAGGCTTTACCTATGATTTCGTAAAAAATGAAATAGATAGATTGATTCCATATCCTTATTCAAATGATAAACCGTTTAAGGGGAATATAAGACCTAAAGAAACATATTACGGAAAAAGAAAAGTTAATGGGAAATATAAATTGACAGAACGGACAGAAATAACAGACATCAAGCGAAATAAAAAAGATGTTGAAAAAATAATTGATGAAGTAATAAAAAATGACTTACTTGATAAATTAAATCTAACGTCAGATGAATGGATAAATATGTTGCAAGATTATAAACATCCCAAGAAACAAACGAAAGTCAAAAAAGTTAGAACGTTAATAGATTGTAATGCAGAATTGACTTATGATGGTAATGGCAGAGAAAGATTTGATGTTTATGTAGATTTTGGAAATAAAGGAACAAAGGGGCAATTTAAACGCTCGAAAGGACACAAAGGACAAATTCTTTATTATGATAATAAAGGTTCAATTCGTGTAATGCCGATTTATGCAAATAAATCAACGCAAGAGGTTAAAGATAAACTTATTAATATGGGCTGCAAGTTATATCGTGGCGGAGAAATGTTCCATTCAGGTTGTCTTGTTGAAATACCAAACGATTTTAAAGCAGGTGCAAATACATATCCAAAAGGGACATATAAATTAAGGACAATAAAAAGTGGCGGGGAAGTAAAACTTGAGAATAATGTTGGAATAGAAATAGTTTCAAGTGCAAAATATTTGACTAATGCAGAATTCTATAAGAGAAAAAATTAAGTTGATTTTTATTAAAAATTAATTACATGGATAATATGAGTTATCATATTATCCATATTACAAAGCCGACAAGTTATATTTTAGTTGAAAAAGGTCTTTTATTTTGCAATGTTAAGAAAACAGGTGAAATTTTTAAAATTGCTCTTGATGATATAAAAGCAGTTATTGTTTGTACGCCTGCCGTGTCTTTTTCAAATAATGCTATTGCATCACTTTTGTCTAGGAATGTTGTTATTCAGCACTGTGATAAAATGTTTCAGCCGATAGGGTGGAGTGTGCCTCTTTCAAGGATTGTTAAAACAAATGTTTTTAAAAATCAAATCTCGAAAAATGACGATTTTACAAATGAACTTTGGAAGAAAATAATAAGGCAAAAGGCTTTGAATCAAGCCGTCGTTCTTGATATTATGAACGTTGGTCATCATAAACTGTATAATTTGATTAATAAAACTTTGATGAGTGAAGCGAATATTGCAAAACAATATTGGGCAGACTATTTTTCTTGTTTATCCGAACCGATGAAAAGAGAACACAAAAATGCTCAATCTTTTGAAAATGCTTGTTTAAATTATGGCTATGCGGTCTTGAAAACTTTGATTTACCGTTCGATTTTGATTCACGGGCTTTTGCCTAATTTAGGGATAAAACATACAAGCAACTATAAAACAACACCTCTTGTTTATGATTTAACAGAACCATTCAGGGCTTTCGTCGATTTTTATTTGTATCGGTTTTCAAGAGAGTATGATGTTGAATTTGAAAATCAGGAAATTCAAGAATGGATAAAATATATTCCCTCTTGCTTTAAGAATTATAGGCTGGAATATAAATCGAATAGTTATAAAATTGTAGATATAATAGATATTTATATTGAAGAAATCGCTAGGGCGTTTTCAAAGTTTGATTGCTCCGATATATTTTTGCCTGATTTAAACGAACAATGTTTGGATAAAGATACACAAAGAAACAGAGAATATGAGGAGTAAATATCGCATGGGTTGGCTATTTGTGTGTTTCGATTTGCCTGTTGAAGACAAAGAAGAAAGAAGACTTGCTGCCAACTTTAGAAAAGACTTGTTAAATCTTGGATATTTCATGCTCCAAAATTCAATATATGTTCGTTCGTGTGTAACCTACGAAAAAACGGATAAATTCATAAAAAATCTTAAAGATATTGCGCCTGCAACGGGAAGTATTAATATTTTTTTTCTTACAGACAAACAATGGAGTTTATCGGTTTGTATAGAAAAAATAAATTATAAAAACTCAAAATATATACAAAAAATTGGCGAAAATGCACCAAAACAAATGACTTTTTGGTAGTTCTATGTTACCATGAAGTCATGGATATTAAATTTTTAAATGGTTTAGAGAATGAGATTCAAACGTTTACTTGCAGAGGTTTAAACTATTCTCTTGTCAATTATGATTGGCCTCTTAACTTAAAATATGTTTTCCGTATTCTATTATATATCATTTTATATTTTTTGTATATCCTATTATAACATATTTTAAATTAAGGGGAAATCAAAACACATCTAATAATTGATTAATCGTATTCTCGATTATAACATATTTTAAATTAAGGGGAAATCAAAACTATATATATAATACCACTTAATTTTAATTTATTATAACATATTTTAAATTAAGGGGAAATCAAAACGTATGGTTTCCTTTAAGAATATAGGTACTAATTATAACATATTTTAAATTAAGGGGAAATCAAAACGAAACCATAATCTAGCTGTTACAAAATCGATTATAACATATTTTAAATTAAGGGGAAATCAAAACTACGACTTAAAGCACCAACATCACCTAGCAATTATAACATATTTTAAATTAAGGGGAAATCAAAACTCATCTGAAGGAAAAAGCAAGAAGTTTTTCATTATAACATATTTTAAATTAAGGGGAAATCAAAACTCTTTGAATGTTTACTATAACATTTGACTTATTATAACATATTTTAAATTAAGGGGAAATCAAAACTTGATATTGAGGTTCTACTGATATACAAGATTATAACATATTTTAAATTAAGGGGAAATCAAAACTTATTTTATCTCTTTTAATGTACTTCCATGATTATAACATATTTTAAATTAAGGGGAAATCAAAACCAAGAACAATATACGGGTGAATCCAAATATAATTATAACATATTTTAAATTAAGGGGAAATCAAAACAGAGAAAACAAACAAAGAAATATCAGAAGAATTATAACATATTTTAAATTAAGGGGAAATCAAAACACTACAACAGGCACAAGCACAATAACAGGGATTATAACATATTTTAAATTAAGGGGAAATCAAAACAAAGTCTAATCTTTCTATTCTTTTATTTTTATTATAACATATTTTAAATTAAGGGGAAATCAAAACTGAGTGAAGGCAAGAAAAAAAGGTGGTAAAATTATAACATATTTTAAATTAAGGGGAAATCAAAACCTCAGAGCGCAGCCATTCATTCAAAAGTTATTATAACATATTTTAAATTAAGGGGAAATCAAAACCGTTTTGCGCAAGGTCCTGAATAAGAGCATATTATAACATATTTTAAATTAAGGGGAAATCAAAACTAATTCCGACGAACTGTTTAACGGCGTCAAATTATAACATATTTTAAATTAAGGGGAAATCAAAACGTTCTGCTTGTGCTTGTTGTTTTGCTATTTATTATAACATATTTTAAATTAAGGGGAAATCAAAACTGAACCGAATTTTTTAGGATTTTGGAGACATTTAATATATTATATTAGAGTAAGCAATACAACAACGGCAGGCATTCGCCTGCCGCTTCTCAATATCGTACAATAAAAAATTATTTATTCTTCAATATTCTGAATTTCTTTGAGCTGTGGATATTCTTTAAAGAGCTGGGCTTCTAATTGTTTGACGCACATATCTCTTTCTTCGCTCTTTCCGAACTGGGTGTCAACGGAATAGGATTTTGCACTTTCCGTTACAATAAACCTTGCGCTGCAAGAGGCTGTTCCATATTTCATTGTCAGTGTCTGATACGGATGGCATTTGCCGTTTTGGTAAGCCTGAAGTCCAGAATCATAGGCTAACTTCTCCTGTTGTGCATTCAGCTGGCATGACATATAAGGAAGAGTTAAGTCCTTCAGATGCTCGCAATTTGCCGTAGTTCCTTTGGCATCAGGGTTGAAATCACCTGTGTAGTTGTCGCTTGAACAAAAATAAGTTTCTGCAATCGCTTGAGAAAAACCAACAAGCGAGGCAATCAAAAATGCGCTTAAAAATACTTTTTTCATAAATATTCCCCCTTTTTTATTATTTGGTTGTATCAAAAATATCAACAAATTCTAACGCATCAACATCAAACAAGCCTTTATCCGTTATTTTCAGACTCGGTATAACCGACAAAGAAAGAAATGCCATTGTCATAAACGGGTCGTCAAGTTCGCAACCCAACTGCTTTACTCCGTTTTTGAGTTCATCGCATTCTTTTAAAACAGTTTCAAACGGTTTATCTGACATCAGACCTGCAATCGGCAGCGGCAATATAGAGATGACTTTTCCCTTGTCAACAACAACTTTTCCGCCCTGCGATTTCTCAAGTTCTATTGCTGCCGCTTTCATATCGGCATCATTTGTTCCGATTACAATCATATTATGTGAATCGTGCGCAACTGTCGAGGCTATCGCTCCCGATTTTAACCCGAAACCCTTAATAAACCCTTTTCCTATATTGCCTGTCGCTCTGTGTCTCTCAAACACCATTATCTTTAATATGTCATTTTCGATATTCACTTCGGCAAAATTATTCTTAACCTTTATTTTGGAAATGACTTTTTTGGTCAAAAGAGTGCCTGGGATAATCTCTATAACTTTTACCGTGTCTGATTTTGCAGGAATTTTGAAATCCTCATCCTCTATCCACTTAACATTAACCGAACCTCTCAGTTTGGGAATTTCATTTTTATCAATATTAACAATTAATTCACCGTTCTTTGCAACGATTTCGCCGTTTTTAATAACAAGTTTGGGTTTGAAATCTTTTAAATTGTCAAAAACAAGCAAATCGGCACGATATCCCGGGGCTATCGCACCTAAATCGTTTAATCCGAAATATTCTGCCGTATTTATAGTTGCTGCTTTGATTGCAGTTATCGGATTAACATCTGCTGCCACGCATTGTCTTATCATATCGTTAATATGCCCTTTAAGGTCGTTTGGATGTCTGTCATCCGTTACGAAAATACAACGTCTTGTGTTTTTCCCTTTCAATATCGGTATAAGCGACTGTAAATCTTTTGCGGCGGAACCTTCCCTTATCATAATATACATTCCGAGGTTGAGTTTCTCTGCTGCCTCTTTCGCTATTGTACATTCATGGTCAGACATTACCCCTGCCGCAATATAGCCGCATAACTCCTTCCCTCTTAAACCCGGAGCGTGGCCGTCTATTTTTTTATTCTTCAATTTTCCTATTCTGATTTTTGAAAGAACAGAATTTTTGCAATTTAATACTTCGGGAAAATTCATTACTTCAGCCATGCCTAAAACAGTTTCATCATCAATTAACATTGATAAATCATGACTTGCAAGTTCAAATCCGGAGGTTTCATAGTCGGTTGCGGGTACGCAGGTGGGCAGCATAAAATAAACCTGAAGCGGTAAATTCCTGCAAGCCTCCCTCATAAAACTTATGCCGTGCAGTCCGAATACATTTGCAATTTCGTGAGGGTCTGCGATAACAGTAAGTGTACCTTCGGGAACAACTGCTTTTGCAAATTCTTTTGGAACACACATTGAACTTTCTATATGAACGTGTCCGTCAATGAAGGCGGGAGTAACATAAGCACCGTTTAAATCAATCTCTTTATTTCCTTCATATCCCTTTCCGATACCTGCTATTTTTCCGTTATAAACAGCAATATCGGTGTTTTGAATTTCATCATTAAAAACATTTACAAGATTTGTGTTTTTGATAACAAAATCGGCTTTTTCTTCGCCAATGGCAACTTTGATTAACTTTATGGTGTCCATTATTAATTCCTTAATAATTGCTGATAATATTATATCAGGAGAAAAATTATTTGTAAGTATCTTCCAAAAAAGAAAAGTCTTTTTTCAATCATCGGAACAAGAACGCCGCCAACCGATTTTTATACATCTTGATAAGTCCAAAAATAAGTTTAACTTATTGCCTGAGAAAAAATAACAAGCGAAGCAATCTACAATGAGCTAAAAGATATCCCAATAACCCGAAAAGATATGCTATCTCATTTCTTCACTCGGTATAATTGCATAAACTAATATTCCTATGGAATTTTTATAAATTGCAAAGGTTCAAAGAGTGTGTAGGTCAGGCACTGCCTGACGATATTAGATTTTTGACTCGGCTCTCACACCTCCGCCTGCTTGAAATTCTAAAACTTCGTTTTGAATTTACTACGCATTCTACGGATACAGGTTCACACGCTTCACCACAGTTCAGCGGTTCACTTTGTATCGCTTTCGCTCGTTCGAGCCTTGCCATTCCGAATATACACAAAAAAGAAACAGACCATGACGGTCTGTTTCTTTTTGTAAATGGCGGGACCGACGGCGGATTTGCGGACGGACGGAGTTGAACGATAGTGAACGAGTCCGGTAAGCGAGTGCGAAGTTGACGGCAACGAAGTGAAGTCAACGACAGCAACGAGCGCAAAGCAAATCCAAGAGAAGGCGAGAAGAGCCGAGTCGGCAATAAAAAAAGACTTAACAAGTAAGTCTTTTAAAATGGCGGGACCGACGAGGCTCGAACTCGCGACCTTCTGCGTGACAGGCAGACACTCTAACCAAACTGAGCTACGATCCCAAACCGATATTCAATTTTCATAAGATTATTATAAGATAACCAAAAAAAATTGCAACATCAATTTTAACAATTATTTTTACACTCCCCGATTTTGTTCATGATAAAATTTACTTATGAAAAATAAACAGAGGTAAATTTATGGCAACCGAAACTATTGAAGAACTCAGAAAAAAATACGAAACAGTTATTGGGCTTGAGGTCCATGCTCAGTTAAAGACCAAATCAAAGATATTTGCGCCCGATTCGACCGAATTCGGCAACGAGCAGAACACACAAATAAGCGCAATTACTCTCGGAATGCCCGGTGTTCTTCCTGTTTTGAACAAAGAAGTCGTTAATATGGGCATCCTCACAGGTCTTGCCCTCAACTGCAAAATCCCCGAACACTGCAAGTTCGACAGAAAACAATATTTCTATGCTGATTTACCCAAAGGCTATCAGATTTCTCAATATGATGAGCCCATTTGCGTTAACGGTTATATCGAAATTGACGGAAAAACCATAGGTATCACAAGAGCCCACCTTGAAGAAGATGCCGGAAAACTTGTTCACGCAGGCGCTGACGGTATCGCAGGCTCAAGCTATTCACTTGTTGACCTCAACAGAGCAGGAACACCGCTTCTTGAAATCGTTTCAGAGCCCGACATGCGCTCCTCCGATGAAGCAAGAGCCTATATGGAAGAGTTGAGAACTATTTTAAGATATATAAATGTATGTGACGGCAACCTCGAAGAAGGTTCAATGCGCTGTGATGCCAACATTTCAGTCCGCCCCGTAGGTCAGAAGGAATTTGGTACAAGAGCCGAAATCAAGAACGTAAACAGTTTTAAGGCGCTTCAAAGAGCAATCGAATATGAGATAGACAGACAAATCGAAATAATAGAGGATGGCGGAGAAGTCGTTCAGGAAACAAGACTCTGGGATGATAATCAGGGCGTTACAAAATCGATGAGAGGTAAAGAGGATGCCCACGATTACCGCTATTTCCCCGAACCCGACCTCATGCCTCTTGAAATTTCAAGAGAATGGGTTGATAAAATAGCTTCTTCAATGCCCGAACTTCCGAAGGCGCGCAGAAACAGATATGTTTCTTTGGGCTTAACCCCGTATGACGCAAATGTTTTGGTTGAACAACAAAATCTTGCGTACTTCTTTGATAAAGTTCTCTCTCTTGGCGGAGATCCGAGAATTACAAACAATTTCTTAATGAAAGAAGTTGTAACATTTCTTAAAGATAATAAAGTTGAGATAGAGGAAACAAAATTAACCCCCGAATCTCTTGCAGAGCTTGTAAAAATGGTAAAAGACGGCACTCTCTCCAACAACATTGCAAAACAGGTTATCGTTACAATTCTTAAAGAAGGCGGAAGTCCGAAAGAAATAGTCGAAAAGCAAGGTCTGAGTGTTATTTCGGACGAAAGTGCCATCGTTGAAATTTGTAAAAAGATTATTGCTGATAATCCTGCCCAAACGCAGCAGTACAAGAGCGGAAAGGATAAGCTCTTCGGCTTCTTTGTTGGTCAGGCAATGAAAGCAACCCAGGGCAGAGCCAATCCCGAAGTCCTCAACAGGATTTTGAAGGATGAGCTTTCAAAATAATTTTATAAAAAATAAAATATTTTTAAATAAAAGTGTTATAAAAACAAATATTAGTGGAATTGTAAGAAAAGAATACTTATAATTGCACTTAATAGAACTTTTTATATAAGGTTTTTTGCGCATTCGCGCAGGAACCGAAAAGCATTAATATTTCAAAGACCGGTGTGGCGTCAGAACTCTTGCCATAGATTTTGAATAGTCATATCGGGGTTTGGAGGTTAATGTCAAATAAAACCCGGTTTTGCTTTTGGTATTTGAGCGAAACTGGTATCCAAAAGTATAAATACCAAACTGTTTATATATATCTGAGGTTAATAAAGAAAAAACTGAAAATTTAATATAGGTTAAGTTTATACTCGCAAAGGCAGAGTAATTCCCCGAAAAATGCTTAATCCACCATACAGATTTTGATATTTAAGGGATGCCCCCTGTTTTTGCAATAACAGAGGAATATAAACTAAGGTTTATTGGCTGTATATGGCATACTCTTTGATAATAAACTATCATTAATATAGGTATAATACAGCCCTTAAATCGAAGTCGAATTTCGAGGTATAAGAGGTAAACTATCTTTACTAACTGAGGTGGTTATAGCTGTTATTAAGAATTGTAAATAAAAAATTATTGCAATTTATTAAAAGATAGTATATAATTATTTCGGCAATCAGTTAAAGATAATAATGAAAGGCAAAAACATGAAAAAATCCGGATTTACTTTGGCGGAAGTTTTAATCACATTGGTTATCATCGGTGTTATCGCTGCTATGACAGTTCCTACATTGATGAATAATACAAATTCACAAGAATTCAGATCCGCACTTAAAAAAGCTATTTCAGCTTTGAACCAGGCAGTTACAATGCAGTATGCTCTTGAAGGCACATTAATTTCTGACTACAACAGCGCAGAAAATGTTGTTAAAGACGTATTCAATGCAAGATTGAACGTTATCAACACAGGTGCTGGTACAGATACAACACTTTGGGCAGGTGCTTCTGCTGATAATTCAAACTGCTCAGGCAGTGTATTTATTACAGCTGATGGTTTATCATATTGTATTCAGAACTTCTCTAATGCAAGCGGTTCAACAACAGGTGCTTGCGACAGTTCAGGAAGCACTCCTTGCTCAACAAACAATGCAGTTAACGTATTAATCGACGTTAACGGTCTGAAGAAACCTAACAAGTTGACTACAAGTTCAGCTCAACCCAAAGACATTTATCAAGCTCACTTATACTCACAGAGAGTTGTTCCTGTCGGAGCTGCTACTCAGGAAGTTATGTATGATGCTAACTTACAATAGTAGTTATTGTTAAGATGAAAATTTGTGAAGCCGGAATTTTATTCCGGCTTCTTTTTTATGTCATTCTGAGCATAAGCGAAGAATCTCATTATTTTTCAAGTCTATGCGATTCTTCGGCTAAAGCCTCAGAATGACATTAATATTCAAAATACCTTGAAAAATCGACGTCATCAAAGCTGCAAAGAAGTCTGTAAACTTCGTCATCCTCGTCCATTTTCTGAAATGAAAATTCGTTAAACTTCCAGAGTTTTGGGTTAATTCCGTAAGCAGTTGCTATTTCTTTTTCCTGGAGAATTTTTAATTTTTTTCTTACTGTTTCGGTTGCGATACCTAATGATTTGGCAAGCTCAACGGCGCTGATACCCTTTTCCCTCGAGCATTTCTCGGGAGTCAGGAACATCAGCTCAAGCCCGACTCTTTTTAAGTCGGTGTCTTCTAATGTTACAACCGTTGTTGTCATTTCTTCTTTTACCTTTTTGCCATGTTTCATGTCGGTACTTTTTTTCTAAACTTTAATTGTCTTAATTATATCTTATGTTAAACTTTTTTCTTAAACAATGATTTTTTCATAAAAATATGCAATAATATAATTATCCATACGGATATTTATTTGATTCCTACATTTTTGACGAATAGGGATTGGGACTCAGAGACAATGCAGTAGACCTGAACTATTATCAGGAAACGGATTTGTTCTCGGCTCATTTACCCGCCTTGTGTTAGCAGCACAGGTTTCAAGTCATATTCGTATGCGTGAGGCGGAAATTTATTCCCGCCTCATTCATTTTTGTTTTGTGCCATAATACTGATGGCGCTTTATTTCTAACCCTGTTCTCTTCTCTGTCTGATTTTTTCTTTTAATAATTTATATTTGTTGACCTTTTGGGTTAATTGCTTCATAGGTTCTATAACAGGCTCGGGCAGGTTATTCTGAATGGTTATTTCTTCAACCATAGCAGCTTCAGGCGGAATAACAGTCTCTTTTACTTCTTCTGTTTTTGTTTCTTCAGCTACTATAACTTCAGTTAATTTCGCTTTAATTTCCGTTTCTTCCGCTTTGATTTCTTCGGGCTTTCCTTCCTCTTTTTCTTCTTTTTTTGTGGGTTCCTCTGCTTTAATTTTCTTTGTTTTTGTTTGTTTCTTGGGTTTTTGAATTCTTTTTTTCCTTATGACAACCCGTTTTGCTCTTTTTGGTTTTTCTTCTTCTTTTTGTTCCGTCTTTTCTTTTTCCTGTTTTTCCTCTTTTTCTTCTGACTTTATAAAAGAAAATTTGGCGAAATCAAATTCAAAAATATCTTTAATTTTTCCTTCCTTCAATTCTGATATGTGGGAAATTCTGGTTTCCCCATCCTTCATTTTTTCAAGAAAAACGATATTTTTAATTGTTGACGACATCAGTCCTTCTATTTTTTCCTCGCTCATCTGAGGAAGATTGAGCATAATATAATTTTTAATACTGCTTATGAACTCAGCTTTTGAGCTTATGTTGAGGGCAGAGACAAAGTGCTTATACCCTGAATTTATATATTCAAGAACGGTCATAAACTGTTCAAAATCTTCGCACTCGCTGATAACCAGTCTGTGAGACAGGGTAAAGGCTTTTGAAATAAGCTCTTTTGTCGAAAGAGAAGTTTTTGAGAAACTGAGACTGTTGGCGCAAGCCGTCAAAATTTCGTCTGTACCCTGCAAAAGTGCGGTGTTTTCACCTGTTAAACCCGATAAATAACTTAAAATCGGGAGTTTATTTGTATCAAATGAGCCTGCAACAAAGATATTTTCTCCGTTATTTAGTTTTTCCTTCAGAAAATCGGAAATTTCAGGGCTTATGGTTTGGTGTTTTAAGAGGTAATCAAGCGAAAACTCATACATCTTTTTCTTTCTGAACGAAATGAAGCTTCCTGATTTCAGGTAGGGCTTTGATATTATGTTGATAATTGTTCCGTTTTCCGTCTGGATTATTAAAGAGTCACCGACAGAAACCGCGCTGGTCTTATATTTTTCCGTTATAACTCTGATTAAATCGCTTATGGATATTTCAAAAACCTCGTCTGCAAGTGATATTGCCCCGTCTTTTTCAAGATAAATGCTGTTGTTGTCATAAATATAGAGCCCGGAGAGGTCTTTATTCATCTCAAAAAAGTCAAGTACTTCAATGCCTGAGCGAAGTTTGGCTTTTCTTTTTGTGCCTGTCGTTTTTGGGGTTTTTGTTGTTTTCTTTGTTATTCTGTCTTTTATTGCCATTTTTATATCTTACTTATTATTGTACGAGCCAGTTGTTTAAAGTTTTCCGCTATATTTGATTCAGGGCTGAATTCGCTTATTGTTTTGCCCTTGTTTATTGCTTCAACGGTGGTGAAGTAGTTGTTCGGAATTTTCCAGTATATTTTTTGCTGAAGAACGTTCTCAATATCTTCAATACTGAGTCCTTCACTTTGAATATATCTGTTTAATATAATGCGCATCTTATCTTTGAGGTTTTTAACCCCCGAAAATGCGTTTATACTTCTCTCACAGTTCCTCAATGTTGGAAGATTTGCCACCGTCATAAAGAAAATGTAGTCCGAGAGGTTAAAAATTTCAGTATTTCTTTCATCTATATTTGAATTTGTGTCGATGACTATATAGCTGAAAAATTCTTTAAGTTTATCAATAAGTTTTAAAATATCCTCGTTGCTGATATTGTAGCTCGGGCGTCTGTAGGGCGAGTCCGCAAGCACTAAAAAATCGGAGGTTTTATACTGCTTCAGAGTGCTGTAGATAAAATCAGCGGTTATTTTATGCAGGTTTTCAACGTAATAGCCCATATCATAACTCGGGTTTATGTCTAAAAATGCGGTAACATCGCCAAGGTGCATGTTGAGGTCGAGTAAAAGTACCTTCTCTTTTGCATTTTCGGCTATTTCTCTTGCTAAATTTACCGCAAGAGTAGTTTTTCCTATACCGCCTTTGTTGGAATAAACAGTGATAATCTTTGCAATTTTCTTTCTGTTCTTCTCAAACTCTTCTCTTTCCTGAATTTTTTCTATTGCGCCGATTAAATCTTTTTTGATTAAAGGCTTTGGCAGGAAATCTTTAGCGCCTGACCTCAGAGAATCAACAATAAGGTTTGTTGAGAGGTCATAAGAAATCAGAATAAATTTTAAGTTCTTATGAAGGGCTGAAACTTTCTGAATGTCGTCTAGGAGTTTACGGCTTTTTGCCGGAATATCAACAATGATAATCTGGAGTTCATTTGAGGAAAAATCGAGTTTTTCGGGGGCAAAATCATCAAATTTGCTGACCTTCTCAATATTTTCAACGTCCTTCAGATAATTCTCAACGAGTGTCTTTGAGAGTTCTTCCCTGTCAAATACAGATACCTTAATTTTGTTTTCCATAAGCGCCCATCTTTAATGAATAATATGGTTTTATTATACAATAAGCCCGTAAATCTTTACAATAAATTTTAAGATAATTATAATATAAACACATCAAAATTTTAAGGCGGAAAACAGGTTAAAAAATGAAGGTAAAAGTTATAGGTGCGGGACTGAGCGGAAGTGAGGCGGCGCTTCAAATCGCAAAAGCGGGGTTTGAAGTCGAGCTTTATGAAATGCGCCCCGAAAAAACAACTGGGGCACACAAAACGGACAAATTCGCTGAGTTTGTATGTTCAAACAGTCTTGGCGCAATTGATTCCACAATAGCAAGCGGTGAATTAAAGGAAGAATTAAAACTTCTCGGCTCGTTTTTAATTGATACCGCGTATAAAACACAGGTTGAAGCAGGCGGTGCGCTTGCAATAGACAGGGAACTCTTTTCTCAAAAGATAACCGAAATGGTCGAAAATAACGATAAAATAACGGTTATAAGAAAAGAAATAACTTCTTTTGACCTCGACTGTCCGACTGTTATTGCCTCAGGTCCTCTTACCTCTGATGCGCTTTCAAAATCAATACAGGAGTTTTTAGGGGAAGAATATCTTCATTTCTTCGATGCGATTGCTCCTATCATAGAAAAAGACTCTGTTGATTTTAACAAAGCCTTCTACCTCAACCGCTATAACAAGGGAACAAAAGACTATATCAACTGTCCGATGAATAAAGAGGAATATTTAAAATTCTATGATATTTTAATAAACAGCCCGAAAATTGAGCTTAAAGAGTTTGAAAAGGATGCAAAATTCTTTGAATCATGCCTTCCTATTGAAGTGCTTGCAAAAAGAGATGTTAACGCACTTCGCTTTGGTCCGATGAAACCTGTCGGTTTGGTTGATGAAAGAACAAATATTGAAAATTACGCCGTTGTTCAGTTAAGGCAGGATAATCAGGCAAAATCACTTTATAATATGGTCGGGTTTCAGACAAATCTCAAATGGGGCGCACAGGCTGAGCTTGTCCATTCCATCCCTGGGCTTGAAAATGCAAATATAGTAAGATACGGTGTTATGCACAGAAATACCTTTATAAACTCCCCAAAACTCTTAGAGCCTACTCTTCAGACAAGAAAAAATCCTTTAATTTTCTTTGCAGGGCAGATAACCGGAACGGAGGGATATACGGAATCAATAGCGACAGGTTTGCTTGCAGGGGTAAATATCTCGAGATACCTCAATAATCAGCCGCTTTTAACTCTGCCGAAGGAAACCATGCTCGGGGCTTTGACTTCTTATATTTCATTTGATGAGCATAAAAATTTTCAGCCGATTAATTCAAACTGGGGAATAGTTGCACCTATCGAACTTGATAAAAAGACAAGAAAGAATAAAAAACTCAAAAATGAGGCACTCAGAGAAAGAGCAATAAACACACTTGCCGATTTTTTGAAAACAATTTAAGTTATGTCAATTTTTACTTCCAAAAAAACTTTATATTAATACGAGGAATTAATTGATTTTTTTTAGGATTGAAAAATGAGTATTTCTGCCTTAAATAATAATTATAATAATGAACCGGAGCGCCGTGATATAAAAATCAATTCACAAGAGAGCGCAACTCCGGAAAAGAGCGATTTTAACCTGAATGATTATTATAATCAGGGGTATAAAAAAGATGACCAAAATGAGCAGGAAGCCTCGGTTATGAGAGAAGATATTCTTGCAAGATATAATATAAGTTTCTCTGATAGTGATAAAGACACAAAACTTTTAAGAATATATGAACAAATTCTCAGCGACAACAGTAATTCCGCATTATTTAATTATTGCCAAAGTAACGGAATCCCGACAGAATATAATGAGGATAATGCTCAGGAATTTATTTCAGGAGTCAGTTGTGCAATGGCACATCTGTCTCACGACGGAAGCAGCGTTGGGGATAACATAAAACTGGGAGAAGTTGATTTCTCGGGTATTTCTGACGAGACTGAAAACGGTTTTATAGAAACAATAAAAACTCAAAACGGCAGTGATAGTATTATTTATGGTGAAAATAATCAGGTTTTAAAAATTGTTTCATATCAATCTGATGCTTTAGGGCTAACAACAATTTCCGTATATTCAGATGCGGATAAATCAAAACTTTTGTCAAAAGATACGGCATACAGATTAGAAAAGAGTGAAACGGAAATAAAATTTAAATTTTCTTCCGGCAATAAGAATACGGTAGATATAAAAGATAACGGAAATAACCTGACGGTAAAACTTTCAAAAGGTGTGCTGAACAGGACTTATACAGTCGAAAAAACAGCAGATGGAACATATTCGCTTGATGGTAAACAATATTTTACTCTTGAAGAACTGGCATCTGATTTTAATACAAAAGAGTTTCAAACATCAACCCTTTTGGATGGAGAAATTAACGCATCTTCACAGGGCAAAGTCGGGGACTGCGGTCTTGTCAGCGCAATAAATTCTCTCAGTTGTTCCGAATACGGAAGAGACGCAATAAAAAATGCTGTTTCAGTTGACTTAAACGGAAATGTAACAGTTAATTTTAAAGGAATTGACCGAGCATATACAATTTCTGCACAGGAACTTTCAAACAGCAATTTTGCAACAGGGGATTATGATGTCAGGGCAATAGAAATGGCTTATGAAAAGATGATGGAGGAAGTTCATAACGGAACTCTGGTCAAGAACGATTATCCTCCATATTATATTTTCGGAACAGAGGAAACAAATTATAATGCAAACCGCGGAGTACCTCTGAGTACGGGAACATATCCTACGGCAGTATATTACATGCTGACGGGAATCAAATGTACAAAATGGGCATATCAGTCTGATGAGGGTAAATTCTCAACTCTTGATGCGATAGAAAAGGACGGAAGTAAGGCTATGTCCGTTGCTTATCTGCCTGAGCGCTCATCAGCCAACGGTAATATAAATATGTCCATACAAAATACCTCAAAGAATGTTCAGGATGCCTTTGGAAATACAGTTAAACTATATGATTTTCATCACTATGCAGTAAAAGAATCGGATACTCTGCCAAACGGTGAAAGAATTGTAACCATAATAAATCCGTGGGACTCAACAGAGGAAATAGTGTTGAATCAGAATACTTTGCTCTCGGCCTTTAATGCGGTTTTTGATGTTGATTATACTTCAGAAGCAGGCAAATATAAGTTTTATGCTGCTTAAACCTGAGTTTTTTCCTTCAGCAGTTCTTCAACGCTCATTTTGGAATCAATTTTTTCCTGAATATCGCTTAACTGCTTTTCGATATTAAAAATAATTGATTTTTTCCCTCTGCTTTCGCTCAGACCTCTTACTATTTCATCGAAAACTATATAGGAATTAAGCTGCATATAGGGCTTTATATCTTTAATTTTTTTGTTTGCTTTAAGAAGGTCCTCGCCCTTTAAAAACGTATATTTAAAAATGGAATCAACGATAAATTTTCTTTCTCTCAGCGAAGTAATCGCATTTTGGTCGAGGAGTGTCTGCAAAAGCACGTTGCAGTGTGCGTGGATGGTTTTTAAAAGACTTTGTCTTTGTATCCATGAGATTTTGTTTGATAAATGGTGTTCGCTCTGCTCCATTCTTGACTTTGTGTAGTTGAGAAGTAAGTAGTTTTTGATTTCCTGTTTTAAATTTGTCATTGATTTTTGTGTCCTATATAAAGTGTCTCTGATACAATAACAAAATTTAGCACAAAATGAGAAGATATACCTACATCAAACAGAGGGTTTTATTAAAAAAGAAATAACTTGATTATTGACTATGTTTAATTTATAACAAGATTATAAAGACATTAAACATGGTAGATAATAGATAAGGAGTTAAAAACTATGGTAAATGTAGCAATTAACGGATTCGGCAGAATCGGAAGAAACACTTTAAGAGCCGCTATCAGAGAAGGTATCTTTGACAAAATTAACTATGTTGCAATCAACGATCCCGGCTTAAAGGCAGAAGATGCTGCAAGAATCTTCAAATATGACTCTGTTATGGGTAAATTTGACGGAACAGTTGAAGCATACGAAGAAGGCATTATCGTAAACGGTAAGAAAATCAAATTCTTCGCAGAAAAAGATCCTGCACAGCTTCCCTGGAAAGACCTCGGAGTTGAAGTAGTTATCGAATCAACAGGCTTCTTCACAGACGGCGAAAAAGCAAAAGCACACATCGCAGCTGGTGCTAAAAAGGTTATCATCTCTGCTCCCGCTACAAACGAAGACATCACAATCGTTTTGGGTGTAAATGATGACAAATACGATACAACAAAACACAATGTAATTTCAATGGCATCTTGCACAACAAACTGCTTGGCACCCGTTGCTAAAGTTATCAAAGAAAAATTCGGTATCGTTAAAGGTTTGATGACAACAGTTCACTCATACACAGGCGACCAGAGAATTCTTGATGCAGGTCACAAAGACCCCAGACGTGCTCGTGCAGGCGCTTTGAACATCGTTCCTACAAAGACAGGTGCTGCTAAAGCTGTTGCTCTTGTTATCCCCGAATTAAAGGGTAAATTGGACGGTTTTGCAATGAGAGTTCCTACTCCGGACGTATCTCTCGTTGACGTTGTATTTGAAACAGAAAAGAACGTTACGGTTGAGGAAGTCAACGCAGCTCTTAAAGCAGGTGCTGACGGACACGTTCTTTGCTACACAGAAGAACCGCTCGTTTCTTCAGACTACATCGGTACTGCTCAATCTTCAACAGTTGACGCTTTATTAACAAGAGTTATGGGCGACAATATGGTTAAGATTATTTCCTGGTACGATAACGAAATGGGTTATTCAACAAGACTTGCTGAAACAACATTAATGGTTGCTCAGAAACTCTAATCAGTTGAATAAACGCAGAATTAAAAAAAGAGTCCGATTTGTCGGGCTCTTTTTATTTTGGAAGTTTCTTTAATATATTTGAAGAATTGAGAAGTACAAAAAGGAAATACGCACCGCAGAGAACTTTTTTTACGGGACTCATTGAGTGAGTTTGCTTCATAATTGCAATTTCATAACTTGAGGCATAATATTTGAGCCTTAACATAACATTTCTCGGGTTTGCCTTGAATTTGTCCTCCAGTTCAAAGAATTTATAGAGTTTGTAGTCCTCTTTAAACTGAGCCTTCTTTTCTTTTAACTGTTTTTTGATTTTTTTGAGCTCACTTTTTGGGGTATTGCCTATGCTGTTTGCATATTTCAGCTTCAGCATGTCAACCTCTCTTTTTTCGGAGTTTATTCTTGCATAGACCTCTTCCCTGCTTGTATAGTATTCCCAATAGAGCGCATCACCTGTTTTCTTTTTGCTCTGGCGTGCAACATTCATTGCATAGTTTGCCTGAGTTGAGCCGATGTGCTCGCTTATTGATTTTTTTGCAATATCTCTGTATTCGTCAGCTTTTTGGGTGGTCGGGGCATCTTTTATTTCTTTTTGTCTGAAGTACTGATACCTGAATTCCATAGACATCATATAATCAAACAGGAGTTTATTCTTTTCTTTTTTGCTTAAACCAAAGACTGACTGGAGGAGGGTGGGGTTATCTTTATAAACCTTTCCTTTTAAAGCCGTTTCTTCGATTTGCTCGGCTAAACCGCCCAAATCGGCTTTTGCACGTGCAAGCTCTTCTTCATTCGGGTTCTTTTGGTCTAAGAGCTCGGAGTATTTCTGCATTTTTTCGTATAAAGTCCAGTCGTCAGTAAACAAATTGTCTCTGGCGATGTTTGAGAGTACATTTTTTGTTGCATTATCAATGACGGGAACGGTCATCATTGCAGATGCCATATCGTCATCAGCGGGATATTGCTTAAATACGTTTCTTGATTCCCCTTCTTTTAATCTCTTTAAGAGTTCTGCTCTGACTATTTCATCTCTGTCTTCTTGTTGCAGAGAGCTTCTTATAACAGCTTCTTTTGCGTGGTAAAGCTCATGCAAAATAGTTCCTTCAATCGTGTCTGAGCCGTCTCTGTAGCCCTTTGTATAGAAGGTTATTGAATTATCAACGGAGGAATAAAAACCTTTATCTTTTCCGTTATCGGATTGCATAATCTTTTCAACATCTTTTTTTGAAAGCCCTGTTCTGTTTGAAACGGTGTTGATAAATTCATCTCTCGACATATCGGAGGGTGCTTTCTTTGAACCGGAGAAAATATCAAGGTCTAAATCTTCGTTTCCGAGTGCTTCTTTAAACTTTTTGTTAATTTCCTCTTCGCTTGCAAACTGAAGAGAATCAACAATAACGAGTTTGGGCTTTAATTCTTCGGGTATGCCGTATATTTCGCAGCCTTTATCAACAATATTCCGGACTTCTTTTTCAAGATTTTCTCTGGAAGCTCTTAAATCCGCTGAATTGGAATAAACGGGCTCAGAAGGGGTAAAGGTGTCAATATTCCTTTGCGTCTGAACCTTATTTAAAATGTTCTTTTGCGCATAAGTGCTGTCCCCCTTAAATTTGAGAGGCGTTTTTGAATATAAAATGTATTGATTTATACTGCTGATTTCCACGATTTAATATGCCCTTACCACATTCGCTTTAAAACCTTTAAACCATGAAAATTGATGTTTTATGAAAAAATATTAATATTTATTAATTAAATAATAGGGTAATTTAAAAATACTTTTTTTAAAATCCCGTCAGAATTTCTGAGCATTTCTTCGGCGCGTTCGGTAGAAACCGAGTATCTTATTAAAATAACGGCTTCTTTAACCTTGTAGTTTGTGTTTTGAAGCGCCTGAAGGACAGTTTCCTCGTCTGCGCCCGTAATTTCCTTGACAATTCTCTTTGCCCTCTCTTTTAATTTCTCGTTAGTCGGCATAACATCTATCATAAGGTTGTTATAAACCTTCCCGAGCTTAATCATCGAAGCGGTTGTGAGCATATTTAAAACCATCTTCTGAGATGTTCCCGCTTTCATTCTTGTTGAGCCAGAAATTACCTCTGCGCCCGTATCTAAGAAAATAAAAACATCGGAAAAGTTTTTTAGTTCGGCATTTGGGTTGTTCGATATGCCGATAGCCTTTGTTCCTCTTTCTTTTGCAAGTTTTAAAATTTCAACAACGTAACGGGCATTTCCGCTTGCCGAAATTGAAACAACGGTGTCATTTTTTGTTATGTTTAATCGTGTAAAGTCTTTTTGCGCAAGTTCTATGGAATCTTCTGCGCCTTCAACTGCGGTTCTGAGCGCACTGTCGCCCCCTGCAATATATCCCTGCACCATTTCCTTATTTGCAGAGAAGGTCGGAGGACACTCTGACGCATCAAGAACACCCAGCCTTCCGCTTGTTCCTGCCCCAAAATAAAAGAGCCGTCCGCCTTTTTTGAAGTTTTCAACTATAATATCAACGGCTTTTTCGATATTCGGAAGTGCTTTTTCTACCGCAAATGCAACCTTTTTATCCTCATCGTTTATCGCTTTTAAAATATCAATCGTTGATTTGACATCAATATCCTTTGTGTTTTCGTTAAATTTTTCAGTCGGTGAAATTTCACTCTTCATAATAGACTACCTCAGCGCCCGAGGGTATTGTCTTTAGACCCTCAAAGACAATATATTTGTTTAAATCAATATCTGTTTCGATTTTGGGTTCAAGCATAAAAAACGCAGCACCCGAACCCGTCATAAGAGAGTCAGGCAAAAGTTCTTTGACGGTTTTGAGTTCCTGATAATTATTAAATAATACCTTTTCAAAACTGTTGAATAATAAATTCTCGTCAAATTTGCCTTCATTCATCAGCGCACAGAGTTTTTCAGTGTTATTTGGAACCTGTTTATCCTCTGAAGCTGCGAAAAGAGAATAGGCATCTTTTGTCGAAACACCAAAGTTTTTGGGTTTTATGAGTGAAATATTTTGTTCCACAAACCCTATTGGTTCTGTAATCTCACCTCTTGAAGTGCAAAGCGCAGCGCCGCCCTTTAAACAAAAATTAACATCAGAGCCGATAGAAGCGCAGATTTTGTTAATCTCTTCTTCACTCAGGGGCTCAAGAAAGAGCTTATTTAACCCGAGCAGAACCGCGGCAGCATCAGAGCTTCCGCCCCCGAGCCCAGAGCGAGTCGGAATATTTTTTTCTATATCAATATTAATATTTAACCCGAATAATTTTGCCTTTTTTAAAAATTTTTCCGTAGCCTTGTAAACAGTATTTGAACTATCCAGCGGAATTTCGGGGCTTTGTGAGTTTAAAATGATGTTGTTTTCGGGGTAAAGGGAAACCGAAATCGTCAGATAATCATATAAATTAATTGTCTGCATAATGCTCTTTAAATTGTGGTAACCGTCAGGGCGCTTACCAAGGATTTCGAGAGTGTAATTGATTTTTGCCGGTGCTTTGACTTTTATCTTTTTGTTCATTATTGATTCGCCTTCAGCCCCTCTGCCAGCTTTGAAATTTCGACGATAGAGAGTTTTTCCCCTCTTATGTTCTCTGAAATTCCGAGTTCAGACAAGGTTTTTTGAATTGTTTCTTTTGAAAATCCTGCGTTGAGAAGAGAATTTTTTAAATTTTTTCTTCTTGTTGCAAAACATGCTTTTGCGGTTTTTCTGAAAAATGTATAATCATCAAGTTCGAGCATAGGCGAGGTTCTTACCTTAAATTTCAGAACAGCCGAATCAACTTTTGGCGCAGGGAAAAATGAGCGGGCAGGCACTTTTCTGATAAATTCGACTTCTGCCCAGAATTTTGAGAGGATAGAAAGAAGTCCCCATTCTTTTTCCTCTGCTTTTTCATCTGCCATAATTCTGCGTGCGACTTCATACTGAACCATCAAAACGATTTGAGAAATTGAGTTTCTGTTTTTGTTCTCTAAATCGTCAATTTCGCCAAGGAGGTGGACTAAAATCGGGGTTGTGATATAGTAAGGGATATTTGCGACTATTTTGATATTTGAACCGAACTGAGAGATGTCTGTTTTTAAGATGTCCTGATTAATGATTTCAAGGTTTGGTGCATTTATTTTTTCGAGTTCTCTCACCATATCTTTATCAAGCTCAACTGCAATAACTCTTTTTGCACGTTTTACAAGTTCTCTTGTAACAAACCCCAAGCCTGCGCCGATTTCAAGAACGGTATCAGATGGCTGAATATCTGAGACCTCGATTATTTTTTCTATACAACTGCTATCGACCAAAAAATTTTGCCCGAGCCTTTTTTTCGCCCTAAACTTCTTTGCGGTTAAAAAATAGTCCATAACTATATCATAACCGAAAAATGGAAATTATTGTTAATTTTTTACAAATAACGGGTAATATGATAATATAAATTATTAATCAGAAAAATAAGAGAGGTTATTATATGTCAGAAAATAAATTTAAAAATTTATCTACCCCCCCCCTATGAAACAAATAGTTATAAAATTAATACTAAAGTCCTCTCCGAGGGAGAGGATTTAGGAGAGGGTTCTGCCCGTAGGGTTAAAATAAATGAAAGTACAACCCTCTCCCCCAGCCCCTCTCCCTCGGAGAGGGTAGCAAACGCCTTTACCCTCGCCGAAGTCTTAATTACTCTTGTAATTATCGGTGTTATTGCTGCTATAACAGTTCCGACATTGATTCAACAACATCGAAATGAAGTTTTTGCAACTGCTTTGAAAAAAAATTATTCTATAATTTCACAAGCAATTCAAAGAAGTCAATTAGATAATGGACCTGTAGATACTTGGGATTTTGCTTCTGCCAATAATAATGAATCTCAGAAAGAGTTTATAAAAAAATATATACTTCCTTATTTTCAGACTACAAAAATATGCGGTTTTAACACTGGTAATGGTTGTTTTAAACCTAATACCGCATATAAGAATATTACAGGACAGAATACTACAACATTTGACAATTCATCTTCTGATTTTAAATTTGTATTAAATGATGGTTCATTATATCTTGTAAGCATAAAGAGTAATTGTATTGAAGATAGAACTCGTTGTATTATATTTAATATAGATACAAATGGACACAAATCCCCTAATCAGATTGGAAGAGATGTTTTTTCTATCAATGTATTTCCTTTCACAAATAATGTAATGCCAGATGGTACATATCCTGCGACAGGTACATATAATTCAGAAACGAAAAGGTGGTCTTATCAGTCAAAAGAAGATGTTGATTCAAATTGTAATCCGAATGGTAGTGGAAGTGGTTGGGCTTGTTCTGGAAAGATTATGCGTGAAGGTTGGAAAATGAATTATTAAAAGCGAATATTGTAGACTTTAGTCTATCAAATTGCTAATTCATATACTTCATTAACTGATTAAGAAGTTCTGATTTATTATGCAGTCCGACAAATTTAGCTATTCCCTGGCCGTTTTTAAAGAGTACGAAGGTGGGGAAGGACATAATTCCGTATTTTTCGGTTAATTCAGGGCTTTCATCCGTATCAATTTCGCCCACCCAAATATCTGGCATTGTATTTAACACCATTTTTTGTTTTTGACAGTATCCGCACCACTTCGCCGAAAAAAGCACGAGCTTGAGCCCCGTTTTTGTTTTTTCTTCAAAATTCTTGTTGTTTAAATGTATCATTTTGACCCCTCTCCCTACCCCTCTCCCTCAGGGGGCGAGGGAATTAAACTTTTTATATAATATATCAATTTAAAGAATTTTTTATTCCCCTAAAGTCTATTTCCTGAAGATATTTCTTTTTCTGTCGTATTCTTCTTTTTTGATAACATATCCGCATTTTGAGCAGGCATAGACTTTTTTTGTTGAATCTATGGGCAAAAATATATGCGAGCAGGTGTTGATGTCCTCTAATTTTTCTTCCTCATCATCAAACATCTTTGGTTCAACTTTGACCTGCTTTTTATCTGAGAAAAATTTTACCAAAAATTCTATTATATACATCTAAATCACCTTATCAATCAAAAGGGAGAGTGCAAGCAACAAAGTAAAATGCACCATAAGGTTTCTTGAGGTCAGAAACTTAATCATAAACCCGTCAATTCCCTGTTTTTCAATATTTTCCCAGTTTTCCATATATCCCATAAAGAAGGTTCTTTTGATTTTTCGTTCCCTGTCCGTCAGATGAATTTTTAAAATCCTGTATAATTCAACTGCGGTCGGAATACTCAGAAGAGTGAGGAGTGATAAAAGAGGCAACTGAGAAAAACAGATACAGATAATTATATTAAGATAGGCAAGAATAATTATCACCGCCTGCAGATTAAGAGCGCTGAGGGGTGAAGCAAAGAGTGTTGCAAGTGTTGTTTTTGAATTTTTCCTGTCGAGTTCACAGTCGAGCAGTATATGGGTATAAGAAAGCCCGATTGTCATCAAACCTGTTGAAATTGACATAAGCATCAGAGGAAGTGAGACTGTTCCCGTCATAACGTAGAAAACACCATAGTAAAGAAGCGGCGCAAAAACAATTCCGATGACAACCTCTGAGAGTGCGAAGTGGTCTAAAACAGGGTAGAAAAGGCAGAGAAGCGCCGTTATAATAATCAGAGGAAGAAGTTTAAGCCCGAAAACGGAAATAAACCAAAGGGCAATCAAAAGAGAAATTGAAAGTGCGGCGATTAATCCGATTAGAGCCTGTTTAAAAGTTAAATCACCGTTAATCAAATATATACATTTCCTGCGCTGAAAATTGAGTTCCTGTCTTTTTCCTAGTTTAATATCCCTTTGGGCTTTCCACCAGTCGAAAAGGTCATCTAAAAGATTAACCGACCAATGAAGAATAACTATCCCGACAAGCGCAATTAAGCCGAAATCAACCATTCCGTTATAGTATAAAACCGCATACAAAAAGGGTATTAACCAGGATAAAACCGACATAGGAAGTGTATAACCCCGACCTGCGTTAAACCAAAGTCCAATAATTTTGAATACTTTGCCCAATTTTTACCCCTCATTTTTCATATATTACAATATTAACATAAAATGTTAAAGAAAAAACATAAATCTTTTTCTTAACTTTTCGGATATTAGAGAATAAATTAAAAAAACAATTTTAAAAAATTTAAAACAAACTATTTAAAAGTTAAAAAAAATATGTTATATTAATATAACAAGGCGACAATAAGTGTTCAAAATACATTAATTATCCCAAGAACATATATAAATATAATTAATAAGAAAATTAACATTTGTTTCGTTTTGTAAAAAAAATATCCCGATACAGTCAATTATCACAAAAGAAAATTTTTAGTATAAAAGTGAAGGTATAAAAGTAAGTAACTTTTTTCGGAGGAATCTATGACAATAAGTGTGAACTCGAGAAAAAAACAGGCGAAAAAATCGTTTGATGAACTATTGGTGGATTTAAAGACCAGTAATTCTGAAAAAGTCAGATATAACGCAGCAAGAATTCTCGGAGAAATCGGCGATGCTAATGCCGTCGAACCCCTAATTGATGTTTTGAAAAATGACAGAAACGGCTCTGTTCGTTTATATGCAGCAAGAGCTTTGGGCGAACTTGGTGAAGTCAGTGCAACAAGACCGTTAATTGAGTCTTTGAGAGAAGACAGAAATGTTGACGTTCGTGTTCGTGCAGCCCGTGCGCTCGGCCGTCTTGGCGGCAGCGAAGTTGTTGAACCGCTTGTAGAAGCACTCAACGATGAAAATCCGCAGGTTTGTATGACTGCAACTGATGCTTTGATTGAAATCGGTGATGTTGCAACAGACGCATTGATTCTATCCCTCGACAGCCCTAAAGTTAATGTAAGATGCGATGCAACGAGAGCACTGGGTGAAATTGGTAACCATAAAGCAGTTGATAAGATTATCACAATGCTTAAAGATGAATGGGTAAATGTCAGAATTTACGCTGTTACATCTCTCGGTAAACTTAACGATGTTAAAGCAGTTCCTGCTCTAATCGAAGTTATGAAGAACGAACAGGAAAATGAACTTGTAAGAGCAGGCGCAGCCGCAGCTCTCGGAGTTCTCAGAGATCAAAGAGCATTGTTGCCTTTGAGAGAACTCATTATGAAAGCCGAAGAATTAGGTGAACTCGAAGATACAGCGCTAAAATCTTTCAAAAAGATTATGGCGGCAAACTGGAAAGGTTCACAGGAAGCAGCAGCCAAGAAAACTATGGCATAAGGCTATTAATTTTAATCTTAAAAAAGACACCCGAAAAGGTGTCTTTTTTGTGTTATATTGTACCCTGTTTCTCAACAAAATTACATTCCGAATTTTTCAAAAATTGAATCAATGTTCCTTAGATAATAGTTTATATCAAAGCAATTTTCGATTTTCTCTTTTGAAAGGTGTTTTAAAATTTCTTTGTCGTTTAAAACATTTTCTCTGAAACTGCCGTCATTATCAAAGGCATTGAGGGCATTTTTCTGTACAAGCAAATAAGCATCTTCCCTTGTTAAACCTTTATTGCACAGTTCAAGCAAAACCCTTTGGGAATAAACAATTCCACCATATAACGAGGTGTTTTTGAGCATATTTTTCTCTTTTACTTTAAGATTTTTAACGAGATTATTAAATCTTGTGAGCATATAGTCAATTAAAATGGTTGAATCGGGGAAAATAATTCTCTCTGCACTTGAGTGGCTTATATCTCTTTCGTGCCAGAGCGGGATATTTTCAAGCGCAGCAAGTGAATTTGCCCTGACAATTCTTGCTAAACCGCACAAATTCTCGGCTGAAATAGGGTTCTTTTTGTGGGGCATGGCGGATGAGCCCTTTTGATGAGCCCCGAAACTTTCTTCCACTTCATTAACCTCAGTTCTCTGAAGGTGTCTGAGTTCAACTGCGCACTGTTCAATTACCGTTGCAATTAAAGAAAGGCTCTGAAGATATTGCGCATGAATATCTCTTGCTATAACCTGAGTTGAAATTCTTGCAGGCATCAGCCCTAAGATTTCGCAAACCCTCTTTTCGATTTTGGGCTCAAGGTTGCTGTAAGTTCCGACAGGGCCTGAGATTTGTCCTGTTTCGATTATCTTTGAAGCTTCTTTAAACTTTTTATAATTCCTCTCGAACATATCGAGCCAGTTGAGCATTTTAACCCCGAAGGTGATGGGTTCTGCGTGGATACCGTGCGAGCGCCCTATACAAACGGTGTGTTTGTGTTCTTTTGCCTTTTCTTTTAAGGTTTCAAACAAGAGCTGAAAATCGTTATCTATAATTCTATTTGCGCTTTTAACCTGAAGCGCTAACGCGGTATCTATGATGTCTGAACTCGTAACGCCTTTATGGATATATCTTGAGGACTCTCCGACATTCTCATTAACATTCGTCAGAAAAGCAATTACATCGTGGTGGACTTCTTTTTCTATTTCGTCAATCCGGGGAACCGAAAATTTTGCCTTTTCAACAATGTTTTTATAGTCGGCTTCAGGTATTTCGCCCAGTTCAAAATATGCCTGACAAATGGCGAGCTCAACCTTTAAATAACATGAAAACTTGTTTTCAAGCTCCCAGATGTTCTTAATTTCTTCTCTTGAGTATCTTTCTATCATAAAACATCCTCTTTTTGTCGGGTTAAAACCCAACCTACATTTCTATCGGTAGACTAAAGTCTACCCTACCACTACCCTACCACTTATTTTTTAGATTAAAGCACCTTTTGATTATATCATAATTATTTCGTTATATTTTGAAATATTAATAATTATTGTTATCCACATTTTATTTTTTTGGTAAAATTATTTATATATGTAGATTAGAGACAGGGGAACCTTAATGAAAAATAAAAAACTTATATTATGGGGGATAATTCTCTTAGTTATGGCTGCCTCATTTATTGTATGGAAAAAGCCTACATCTTTGGGCTTGGACCTTGTCGGCGGTTCGAGAATTGTTCTTGAAGCACAAACAACGGACACAATTGCTAAAATTACTCAGGATATGATGGACGGGCTAAAATTCGCCATTGAAAAACGTGTTAATGCGTTAGGCGTTTCAGAAACCCAGGTTCAGCAGATGAGCGAAACAAGACTGTTAATCGAAATTCCTAATATTAAAGATCCTAAACTTGCAAGAGAGTTTTTAGGCGACACTGCAGAACTCGAGTTCAAACGTCCCGTTATGGACGGCGACAGTGTTGTTGACTGGGAAACAACGGGCTTAACGGGTAACGACCTTAAAAAAGCCTCTGTTTCAACCGATCCTGCGGGTGGCTGGGTTGTTCTTCTCGAATTTAACGATGAAGGTACAAGAAAATTTGCAACAC
Organism: bacterium; assembly: GCA_017541465.1. Taxonomy (GTDB): domain Bacteria; phylum Cyanobacteriota; class Vampirovibrionia; order Gastranaerophilales; family Gastranaerophilaceae; genus RGIG6874. The sequence goes on from JAFXYZ010000021.1 coordinate 42,004, forward strand.
TCACAAAAGAACTTGTCGGAAAGCCGATGGCTATCTTCTTTAACGGCGAGCTGATGTCAAGTCCTAACGTAAACGAACAGATTACGGGCGGGCATGCTCAGATCTCCGGCAACTTCACTTATGACGATGCAAAGAAAATGGTTGATTTTCTCAACGCAGGTGCACTTCCCGTTCCCGCTAAAATCGTCGAAGAAAGTATGGTCAGCCCGACTTTAGGTGCGGACAGTTTACATAAGAGCCTTGTTGCAGGGCTGATAGGTCTCGGGCTCGTTGCTCTGTTTATGATTTTCTGGTACAGAGTTCCCGGTGTTATTGCATGTATTGCTCTTTCAATTTATGCGGTTCTTAACTTTGCAGTGTTTAAAATAATTCCTGTTACACTCACCCTCGCGGGTATTGCAGGGTTTATATTAAGTATAGGTATGGCGGTTGACGCGAACATTCTTATTTTTGAAAGAACAAAAGAAGAGCTGAGAGCAGGAAGAACACTTTATACCGCTATCGAAGCAGGGTTTGAAAGAGCTTTCACAAGTATTTTCGATTCAAATACAACCACCATCATCACTTGTGTTATCCTCTATCTGCTCGGTTCAAGTATAGTTAAAGGTTTCGCTCTGACACTTGCGATAGGTGTTATCATAAGTATGTTCTCGGCAATTACGGTAACAAGAAACTTTATGCATGTCCTCTTTGGTACAGGTCAATTAAAGCACCCCGGCTGGTTTGGGCTTAAAGAGTCCGAAATCAACGCGGCTTATGAAGCAACCGAAACAAAACGTGAAAATGCTAAGTTCGGTGTTTTGGACTAGGGAGAGGAGATACATAAAATGGCAAATACATTATTAAATAATAAACAAATAATTGATGTAGTAAAAATGAGATTCGTTTGGCTGGCTTTGTCGGCACTCTTCCTCATTCCCGGAATTTGTGCGCTTGTTTATTCGACAATCCACTATCCGAACCACGCACCTATCCCCGTTGGTATTGACTTTACGGGTGGTACAATTATTCAGTATTCAGTTGACAGAGAAGTTCCCACCAACGAAATCGGTGTGATAAGAACAAAACTCGAGCAGGCAGGTATTGAAGGCCCTGTTGTTCAGGTACTTCAGACTCCTTCTGTTGACGGCGGCGAAATGCAGCATATCATTTCGATTAAGACACAGTTCTCTGATGAAGGGCAGAATGAAGCTATTGATGCGGTTGCATCGGTTATCGGTTCAACCTTTGAAAACTCTGAACTCGTTCAGGTTACTTCAGTCGGACCGATTTTGGGTAAACAACTTGCTGTTAATTCAGCCGCTGCGGTTGTTATTGCACTTCTCGGAATTGTTGCATATCTGACGTTGAGATTTCAGCTTGATTATGCGATTATTGCACTTCTTGCACTCGTTCACGACGTTGTTTTCGTACTGGGTGTTTTCTCAATTCTCGGCTTAGTCTTTGGAACACACATTGACAGTATGTTTATAACGGCTATTCTGACGGTTGTCGGTTTCTCCGTTCACGATACCATCGTTGTATTTGACAGAGTAAGAGAAAACCTCAAATTCTTCTCAAAGAAAGCAACCTTTGGCGAAATCGTTAATGCAAGTGTAAACCAGACCTTAGCAAGAAGTATCAATACCTCCGTTACGACCTTGTTAACTTTGTTAGCGCTCTATATCCTAGGCGGTACAACAACCAAAGATTTTACTCTCGTAATGATTTTGGGTATTGCAATCGGTACTTATTCAAGTATCTTCTTTGCAAGCGTTCTGCTCGCCTGGTACCATGAAATTAAAGAAGCAAAAGCAGCAAAATAAATGGAACACTTTAAATCTTTGGCGCAGTTCGTTTCCGAGCAGCGCGAGAAATTAGGTATAACTCAGCAAGCTCTGGCTAAAAAGTCAGGGCTTGATTTGAATACCATTTTGGATATTGAGGCCGCAAAAGATTTGTTTCTCTCTTCTACCGTAAGACAAAAACTTGCAAAAGGTTTGAAACTTAACCCTTCTGACATTGTTCAGTATGAAAGAACAATGAACATCGGCTACAACTATGATGAAGAAACGGAAAACAAAATCAGACAGGCAATTTTGAATAATACAGGGGAAGAACTCCTCTGCCCCGTCTGCTCTGCCCCTTTGCAGACCAGAATTGTTAAAATGTACGATTTAGAGGATAATTTAGTCCTTCACCCTAAGGCTAACTGCACTAAATGTCCGTTTCAGATTAAATAATTAAGAAAGTTTCTCTGATTTTTTGAAGCTGTTTGCCGATTTTACATTGAGTTTTGGCGCTTCGTTAAAGGACTGAACTTTAATTGCTGAGGTATTCTTTTTGTCTTTATGCTCAACATTGTATCTGTGCTGTGTCCAGATTCTTGTGATAGCGCTCAGAGTAAAGCCCATTGCGACTATTGAGAACAGGTAAGGAACCAAGCCCACAAATGCCTTTTGTTTTGTCAGTTTTGAAAGTTCATCTTTAACATTCGTTTTATTAGCTTTTGCAATTCTCTCTGCAATTTCAGGGAGTTCTTTGCTCGCGGGAACTGTGATTTTTCCGTCAATTCCTTTTTGAAGAAGGTTCGGGAATTTATTCTTTTTACTCAAAAGATTAATAAACCCTTTTTCAAGCAGTTCGCTTCCGAAGGTTGTATATAAAACAACGAGGGGAACTCTTGTCCAGACCTCCTGCTTGTCAAGTTTTCCTCTGTCACCTGCGGCTTTTGAATACCCGAGAAGCCCTACCGTTGCGGTTAAGCCTAACTGACCTTTGCTCAGCGCCAGTTTGCCGTTATCGGATGCAAAATCAAGGCTGAATTTCTTCAGGAAGTTCAGAACTTTTTCGTTCTTTACCCCTGCTTTTTTTGTTACGTTAGAGATTACTTCCCCGGGGTTAAGGATATTTTTTGCGACTTTCTGAAGTCTGTCTGATTTGTGTCCGTTTATTGCAAGCAGACTGCCTGCAACAATTCCTGCGCCTGCAATTACTGCGCCCTGAATCAGATGTTTTTTAGCGCTCTTTTCAACTTTTTCCTGGTGCGCTTTGTTTTCCTTTTCGCTCTTTCCTTTGTCGAGGTTTGCGATAGAGTTAAAATTAGTTTTATTAAAGGCTTTGAGAGTGAAAAGGTTTTTGGCAAAACTCAAAGTGTATTCCGCAACAGGCACCATAGCGCAGGCGAGCAGAATACCTGCTTTTGTTGCGATTGAGCGTCTTTGAATTTCTTTTGTCAGAGCATTATTTGAAGTTATTTCTTTTACGGAATTAGCGAGCTGACCGTTGACAGCTTTTTGAAGATTTTTCGGCTGGAACTTTTTAAATAAGCCGTTTCTGAAAACTTTTTCGCCAAAAACGGGAATCATAAAATAAAAAATAGCAGATTCGAGAAACTCTAAGAAACTCATTTCCGCAAAATCAGCCTTACTTCTTGCAAACACAGCTTTAGGCGCCCAGTTTGTGGCGGTATCCTGGATAAATCTTGTGCTTGAAAGGTTTTCCTGTGATTTAATGAAGATTTCAGATGCCTTTAAAAGTGCATCGCCCGTGCCTTTGAAACTCTTTTGTGGGTTGTATTTATTATATTTTATAGGTTGTATGTTATTATTAATGCTCTGTATCATTTGATTATCCTGTTTAAAAACTTACTAACTAAAAAGACCGCCCTTTGAATTTGGCAGTCTTTTAAAAATTTATTGTATTGATAATCAAATCACATTCGACTCAAACAAACACTGCCAAAAGAGGTGCCGCACATCATCATCATCGGCATCATCATCTGCATGTTCATCATTATTGTTGTTTGAGTGTAGTTAGTCATATTTGTCCTTCTTGTATATAGACTATACTAAAGTTTTAAAAAATGCAAGAAAAATTTTTTTTGCCATAAAGATATAAAGAATAGCTCCCCTCGCCCCTTGAGGGAGAGGGGCAGGGGGTGAGGGGGAAATAAGTGTCAATAAAGAATATTTTCTCTCATCTCTTCCTCTGATAAAAAGGGATACATGTTTTCTAAAGACGGCGAGATGATAGTTCCGTCAGGCATGGTTTTTGAAGATAGTTTCGGGGTGAAGATGTAGTCTTTTTGTATCATAATTTCGAATAACACAGGCTCATCATCTTGTAATACTTCTTTAATTTTTTCTTCAAGTTCATCTGAGTTTGATATTCTTATGTTTTTCAGCCTAAATCCCTCAGCAAGTCTGCAAAAATCAGGCATCCCAAGACCGCTCTCTTCCCCTGAACCTGTCATTTCACCGTTAAAGAAGTTCTTTTGTGTCTGACGGATGGAAGAATAACCATTGTTATTAAAGAGAAATATCTTTATCGGAAGTTTATTAAAAGCAACCGTTTCGAGTTCCTGCAAATTCATCATAATTGAACCGTCACCCTCAAAACAAATTGTCCTTTTCCCTTCTCTTGCGCTTGTTCCTATTGCACAGGGAAGTCCATATCCCATAGAAGCGCTGCCTGAGTTCATTATAACCCTCTGCCCTTTTAAAACACCCGCCTGAAACATACAGATTAGAGGGGTTGCGTTTGCGCTCACAATAATATCATCTTTTGAAATCTGCTCGGTTATTTTCCTTACAACATAATAGGGGTTTAGTTCTTTTCCCTCCTGTCTGTATTCTTTAGTGTTATAAAAAGAGTATTTTTCTTTTATTTTTTGGCAGTATTGAACCCAAGTCTGAGGTGCTTTTATCTCATCTGTTTTTTTGTTCAGCGCAGGCATGAAGTCTTTTAAATCGCATTGAATTGCTAAATCAGGTCTGACTAAGGGTTTTTGAAGCTCCGCTTTATCAATATCGACAATAATTTTAAACGCATTTTTTCCGAAATTCTCCCAGTTATAGCTGACCTGACGGATATTATTCCTGGTCCCCAGTTCAAGCAGAACATCCGCGTTTTGTAGTGCAAAATTTCCTGCTCTCTGCCCTATCGTTCCTGTTCTTCCGATGTGGTGAGGGTTTTCTGTTTCAAGAATATCAAGTCCGTTGAGGGTTGAAACAACGGGAATACCGGTTTTTTCAATAAAATCAGTAAATTCTTTAATTGTATTTGAAAGTCTTATCCCATGTCCTGCCACAATAAGCGGTCTTTTGGCGGTTTTTAGTTTATTTATGACTTCCTCTATTTTTAAGTCATAAGTTTTTGATTGTTTGGGCGGAATAAAATCAGCGAGTTCATCTTCCTCAATTACCGCACTTTGAACATTCATCGGAATATTTAGCCAGACAGGTCCGAATCTTCCCGTCAGCGCTTCATAGATGGCTCTATCGAGTTCATATTTTATTTTGTTTGGTTCAAGTATGGTTACCGCATATTTTGTAATAGGTTTTACAACGGAAATTATATCAGCCTCCTGGTCTCCGAGCTGGCGAAGGGGAATATCGGGGCAGCTTTCCATCATTGTTGAATATTTAACCTGCCCTGAGATATAGAGAACGGGCACACTGTCCGTCCACTGCCCGAAAACACCGTTTAAACAATTCAGTCCCCCTGGTCCTGTCGTTACATTGACAACGGAAAGTTCCTGCTTTAACCTCGAATACCCTTCTGCAGCAAAAGAAGATGCCTGCTCGTGGTGGTTTACGATATAAGGAAGAAACTTACCAAAACTGTTATTGAGGTGCATAGCGCCTCCGCCTGAGACAAGAAAAACCTTTTCTACTCCGTATTTTTCCTTTAATCTTTTTGCAATATAATCAGAAAGTTTTATTTTTGACATATCAGCTCTTTCAAATTGTTTATACAGTAATCTGCCGTTTCTCTTAACGGCGCTTTATCTGTCCCATATCCCCAGAGAGCGCCTATTGCGGTTACCTTTGCTTCTTTTGCCGCCGTCATATCACTCTTTGCATCACCCACCATCGCAGTTTCAGACTTTAAAAGCGAATATTTTTTTATTATATCCTCTATCATTTCAGCCTTTGTGATGTGCTTTTCAAATTTATCGATGGTATAAACATCTTCAAAAACCTCAAGTTTAAACTGTCTTAAAATTCTTTCTGTCGGCTTTTTGGGTTTAAAAGTAGCAAGAAAAATCCTTTTTCCCTGCCGTTTTAAATCTGAGAGAATATCGGGAACACCGGGGTACAGTTCGCTTATGTCGTTTTCATCATAATCATAAAGCTCTCTGAAATTGTTTTCGATTTCCCCGATTAGTTCTTCATCTTTTAATTCCGGGGCAATTATTCTTATAATATCCCTCAAAGGAGGACCTATGACGTTAGAATTTAGTCTTTCTTCTTTAACGGGATAATTTGCCTTTTTAAATGCTTTTTTGAAGCACAAAAGCACCTCTTTCGATGAGTTTATAAGTGTTCCGTCTAAATCAAAAATGTAACTGGAAAACATCTTAATCGTATTGCCCGCCTGCTTCTTTTATCAAATCTTTGTATCTGTCCTCTAAAATCTTTATTCTCTGGGCATCTTCGTTATAAATCATTTTATAGAAATCTCTTTTATTTTTGAGCCACATGAGTTCAAACCCGACAGCCTTCAGAATGCCTTTTCCCGCGTTTTCGTCATTGAGCGAAGTTTGTGCATCGAAAATGACTTTTCTAGTTTCAAATCTCGTAAGATACGGCAGGCGCTTAAAGAACGGAAGCGAATGAGCTGAAACCCCGCCCCCTATTATCATTTGTTTCCCTTTTGCCTTCATTTTTTCCGAAATAACTTTTGCAATATCAAAAATTTGCTCTGTATTTATATCCTCTCTTGATAACCCCAAAGAGCCCGTCATATCAATTCTTCCGAGGATACAACCCGTTATGTCGTCAAAAAGAGGGGAAGAAACTATTTTATCAAGATTTTGATACCCTGTTACAGTTTCTAAGTTTATCTCAAATTCCATATCCTGTCTTTCTTCAGACGGGAAAACGTATTTATATGCGCTGACAAATTTTTTCATCGCATATTCGCTCTCAATCATCGGTGCGACAATGGTATTAACCCCTATTGTCCTCGCCTCGAACATATCTTTGATGGCTTCACAACCCCCGATTTTAATAGTTAATTCAAGCCCTGCCCTCGTTATAATTTCTTTTAGTCTGAGAGCCTCCTCCATCCTCGTGCCTTCAGCTTCAAATTCCGCTTTTATACCTATAACATGATGGTTTTCCTTCAAATCCTTCAGGGTATCTACCATCTTTTTTTCAAGTTTATCCATCTTCACTCCGTGATTTTTCTAAACTAATTTTATCATTTAATCGCTTTATCGCCAACGACTTTTACAAAATATATTATTATAGTATAATTAAAGAACATTAAAAAAGGAGTTGTATTATGGCTAAAGAATGCAGTTTTGATATTGTCTCGGAGTTTGATAAACAGGAGCTTGTGAACGCGGTCGATCAGGTTAAAAGAGAAATCACTAGCAGATTTGACCTCAAAAACTCGAACTCAGATGTCGTTCTTGAAGCCGATAAGACAATAACCATCACCACTAACGATGATATGAAGCTCAGAAATATCATCGATATTCTTCAGTCCAAAATGGTTAAAAGAAATTTAAGCATAAAAATTCTGGACCCTCAGCCTGTCGAAAATGCTCTCGGCGGAAACGTCAGACAGGTTTTTAAACTTAAAAAAGGCTTAACTCAGGAGCTTGCAAAGAAAATTGTTGCAGACATTAAAGCCTCAAAAATAAAAGTCCAGGCTTCAATTCAGGGCGAACAGGTCAGAGTAAGCGGAAAAGATAAAGACGACCTTCAGGCCGTAATCAAGATGCTCAGAGGAAATGAAGATGCTTATGACGTTCCTCTTCAGTACCAAAACTACAGAAGTTAGTACCTCGGACCTCTTTGCTGACCGAAGCTCTCCACAGGACCGGGCTGGGCGTGTCTTTGTCTGCCCTCTTGTTTGATTTTTTCAAACTCGACCTTCTGCTCATCTGTCAGAACAGCTTCAAACCGTTTCATATTCTGGCTTCTTTTTTCGTCTGCCTTTGCTTTTAAATCTCTCATTTCAGATTTTAATTTTAAGATTTTGGCTTCTTTTTCTATCTGGGGCATATTTGAATTTGCTATATTTTCAAATTCGGTTCTTTTTGCTGACATTTCCTCTAAAATCGGCTTTATTTCTTTTAAATCTTCATTTCTTTGTCTGTCGAGCTTTTGTTTTTGTTCTTCCGTCAGGCCAAGTCTTCTTGCAACCTCTTCCCTTCTCGCGTCTCTGTGAGGCTGAAACTGGGGAGGCATTTGGTATTGCTGATTTTGTGGTTTTGAAAGACTGTTAGTCATAGGCAAAAATTGCTTTACATTCTCCCCGAAAGCATTTTGGGTAACCATCAGCGCAATAACAAACACATATATCTTCAACTTATTATTCATTTTTGTCCTTTCACATTAAATCTTTCAACAACTCTGCTAACTCTTTTCTTGCGTTAAACAACCTCGATTTGACCGTACCTAAAGGGCAGTTCAGTTTTTTTGAAATTTCTTCGCAGGAATACCCCTTCATTTCATAAAGTATAATAACCTCCCTGAGCTTTGGTTTTAGGGTATCAATGGCTTCTATAATCTTTTTCTGTCTGAGTTTTTGGGAAAATTCGTCCAGTAAATCCGCCTTATTGTCTCTGACATTCTCAAAAACCTGCTCATTATCAGATAAATCCTGAGAATGTTTAAAATAAGAAGATTTAAGATAGTCTCTGCACAGATTAGCCGTTATTGTGTTTATCCATGCCTTAAATTTGCCTGTTTCCTTATATTTGTCAATATTTTTCCAGGTCTTTATATAAACCTCCTGCTCAAGGTCCTCATTATAAGTTCCGGTCATTGAGCAGATGATTTTCCTTATGCTTTTCCCGTATATTTCGACTATATTTTTCAAACTGCTTCCTTAGATTTATATTAAATACTCAAAAAACCGTACTCATCAACAGGCAGCCCCATATCGCTGATAACCGAGTTATCAAGAGAGTTTACCTGGAAGGAATAAGAAGAATAGAGTTCATAGCCCATAAACCCGCTGAAGCAGACAAAAACAGCCAAAACACAGGCAACCGCTCTCATCGCGGACATGTGTTTCTTTTGGCGCGCTAAATAGACTTCACCGACTTCCCTCACGCACTGTCCTGCCTTCAGCATTCTTTCGTGAATTTTCCTGCAGACAGGACATTCGTCTAAATGTTTCTGAAATTCTTCTTCACTTTTTGTTGTGAAATACCATTCGTATTTATTGCATTCATTGTTGTTCATAGTTTATTTCCCTTGTTACTCTATATAACGAGAGCAGAGGGTAAAAGGTTCATTTCTATTTTTTGATGGTTGACATCGTTGAAAATTCGCTCATGTCAAGGTCGCCAAGGAAGTAATTTTGTTCAAATGCCTTGAGGAATTTCTGGTAAGTTAAAGTAGGCATTGCATAAGAGCAGTTTCTCAGATATACGTCTGAAGCCGCAATTAACTCACGATAGTCGTTTCTTGCTCTTGCAAGAATATCTTCTGCCTGTTTTGATTTTTCATCGGCAGACAGTTCTTTATCCGCAATTAAATCGTTCAAATCTTCAAGATAGAAGCCCATTGATTCTTTGGTAACTTTTATTGACGTCTTAAAATTAGCGGTATATTTGTCAAAATGAGCCTTTTGGGTTTTGTTTAAAGTAGAGATTTTAAATAAATTATTAAAGTTGACATTATCCTGTCTTGTCAGAGCAGTATTAAATTTCTGAACATCATCTTTAATCTTTGACAGATTAGCGGTTTTTCTTTTTGTTGCCGTTGATTCCTTCTTTACCGTTGTTTTATTGTCTGTGTCCGCAGCAAAGACATCCACACTGCCTGTCATCATACAGGCGCACAGAAAACCTGCCAGGATTAATGTTTTTGTTGATTTTGACATTATTTTACTCCTTTTAATGTTTATATTTTGATCCGATTTGGTCAATCTTCAGGATAGTAGAGTAGTTTCTGAGATACAAATCATGAAGAACATAATTTTTCTTGAACTCTCTTGAGAATTTCTGGAAGGATAAGGTCGGCATAATGTAGGAGCAAGTGCCGATATATTCCTGCGTTCTGTTATCCAGGTTGTTATATTCCTGATTTGCTTTCATTCTTATTTCTGTGATACGTCTGTTGGCTTCTGCCGGATTCATCGCCTCTAAATCCATACCTATCAAATCTTCTTTATAAAATTCAAGATTTTGTATTCCGTGGAAAAGTGTTGTTCTGTACTTTTCCGTTGCGTGAATAAACGAGTTCTTCTGGTATTTATTCAGTCTGTTAATTTTAACGATGTCATACATATTGACATTATACTGTCTGTAAACCTGTTCAATCTGATTCTGAATAACATTCAGAACTTCCATTCTGTACCCTTCATAAGGCGAAGCCTCTGCACTGTTTTGAGTGCTGAAGCCGAATACAAATGCAAATAAAACAAAAATTACCGATAAAAACTTTTTCATATATAAATTCCTAAACTTAATTAAATACTTATTATATTTTACTATATTTTTATGAGAAAAAAAAGTCTGTATAAAATAATTAACGATATACTTTGGAAAAAGGTTCAAAAAAATTAAGGCTGACTGTATTCTGAGTATTCTTTTGAATTTTCCATCCAGACATCTTTTTCAATACAAAGTGCATGATTCCAGAACCTTTCAAGAGCATATAATTCGCGCTCTTCTCTGTTCAGAACATGTACAATAACATCTCCGTAGTCAAGAAGATTCCATCTGTTTTTGTTGTCGGTTTCTTCCCCTATCGGGATTCTGCCGAAAAGATTTTTTATCTTTTCTCTGACCGCTTCGGTCAGTGCCTTAACGTGAACGGGTGAATCTGATGAGCAGATGACAAAATAATCGGCCAAAACAGAAATATTTGAAATATTTAATATAACAATATCCTTTGCCTGCTTGTCATCAAGTATTCTCGCTATTACACTCGCGCATTTGTTTGAGGAAATATCTTCCATTTTTCTTCCTTTAATTCTTAAATATAATTTTTTAAGTTAATATTTATATTGGCATCCTTGCACAATTTCTTTAATTTACTCATGGCACGATTTTCAATCTGGCGTATTCTTTCCCTCGAAACACCGTATCTGCTGCCGATTTCCTCTAAAGTTTTCTTTTCTCCGTGGTCGTTTAAGCCGTAGCGCAAAATCAAGACATCACGCTCTTTTGGGCTTAATTTGTCCAGCATTTTTCTTATGTCATAGAGCAGACTGTCCTGAGTTACCTTTAAATCAGGTGAAGAAGAAGATTCATCAACGATAAAATCCGCCAGCTTTGCGTTTTCATCCTTTTGGTTTGTCGGAGATTCAATGCTGACAGTTCCCTGAGCTGCTTCAATAAGCTGGGTAAGTTTTTGAACCGAAATACCTAATTTTTTTGCTATCTCGTCCTTTGTTGGTGCGCTTCCGCGCTCAATTGTCAAATCAAGAGAAATTTTCTTAATTTTACTTAACGTTTCTATCATGTGAACGGGAAGTCTGATTAATCTCGATTTATCAGCAATGGCTCTTGTTATTGACTGCTGAATCCACCAGGTCGAATAGGTCGAAAACTTATAACCTTTTGTATAATCGAACTTTTCGGCGGCTCTCATCAGCCCCATATTGCCCTCCTGAATTAAATCAAGAAAAGAGAGCCCTCTTCCTATATATTTTTTTGCAATACTTACAACAAGCCTTAAATTAGCATTAATCAAGGTCTTTTTGGCCAGTTCGCAGTTTTCTTCTTTGATTTTTCTTGCAACCTCAAGCTCCTCTTCTGAGGAAAGCAGGGGAATTTTACCTATCTGCTGAAGATAAATTTTTACGGAGTCATCGGCAACAACACTCGACTGTGTTTCTGCCGTCTTTAAATCTTCGGCTTCAAGGTCGATTTCGGGCGAAATGTAATCGTCATCATCGAACATCCCGGAATATATCTGAGTATCCTCTTCCTCCGGCTCTATTTCGTTATCAAGTGAGTATTTGTCTGTCCCTTTTGCCATCAATCCTCCGATTAGTCAAGTTTATTATACTATAAATTTTTATTTTTCAAAAGTTGTTTAAATGCTTCAAACATGATTATCGCTGCGGCATTTGAAACGTTAAGAGAATTAAAGTTTGCGCTCATCGGTATCTTAACCTTAAAATCAGCTTTTTTCATTATTGTTGATGATATTCCCGAATGCTCTCCGCCCATAACAAGCGCGAAGTTCATTCCGCAATAATCAATGTCAAAATAATTATCTTTCCCCTCTGCCTCTGAGGCAATTATCCAAAAGTCTCTATCCTTCAGTATGTCAATTGTGCTCGAAAGGCTATTAACCATAACAATATCAATAAGATTAACAGCACCCATGGATGACTTTTCAACGGTGGAATTGATTAGGGATGTCCTTCTTGACGGAAGTATTACGGCATCCAATCCCGCACAAACCGCACTTCTGATTATTGCGCCGACATTGTGCGGATCTTCTATGCCATCCAGAATAACAACCCTCTTATACCCATCCTTTTTTTTGTTAAGAAAATCTTCAAGCTCTGTATATTCTACGGGTGCAACATAAGCTACAACACCCTGGTGGGCATCCTTTGAAAATTTTGTAAATTTTTCTTTTGGAACAAACTGAAAAACTATCCCCCGCTCTTTTGCAAGAGAGATAATTGTTTCGGTCTTTGAGTCCTTTGCACCCTTTAAAATTATTATCTTGCTTACGTTTCTTTTCTTATTGTTAAGAAGTTCTATTACACTGTTTTTTCCGAATACAAAATCTTCCATATTTACCCCTTAAATATTATAATATACAATAATACAACAAATGAAGGATAACTCGGAATAAAAATCATATATTAAGTTTCTTTGCAAACGTGCAACAATGGGTTATGCTGAGTTATAATACAAAAGTCGATTTATAATGTAGGTTTAATATGAATGAATTATTTTCTAGTTTAGGTTTAAATTCCAAGACATTGGTAGGTATTTCGTTATCTGCGAATAATTTGCTGGAATTGATTTGTATCGATAAAGCAACAAAAGCGATTACAAGCTATGCTTCAACCCAGGTTCAATATAACAGCGCGATAAGAGAAATTGTTGACCAGAACGAATTTGTTGATGGTCTCCAAACCCTCTTTACACAGGTTGATTTGAACCCGAAGGCTTGCGATGTTTGGTTAAATCTTCCGAACGTTCACTTTGGTTTCTCTACAATGGATCAGAATGTTACGGAAGAAGAAATTTCGGAAGTTCTTCTCTCTGAAGTTGAAGATTTATACATCTTTAAGAAAAACGATCCGATGATTGAATATCAGACCATCGGAAGAAATCAGCAGACAGGTGAGCTTCTGGTTGTATATTCCGCTATCCAGAGAAAAACCGTTGACTTCGTTAAAGAATGCTTTAATGACATCGGTGCAAACCTCGTTGCGGTTGAAACTTCAAATTCATCACTGCTTAAAGGTATTCAGTACAGTCAATTCTCAAGATTTGACTTCAGTTCAACAAGCATACTGTTAATTACTTCAAACAGCTACAGTATTTTCTACTTAAATAACAATCTGCTTATTGACTACTACGAGGAACCTCTTGCAATTAAATCATTCTCAAACGAAGAGGTTTATTCCGCAATTGCTAATGCAGCATCGACAACATTATCAAAATTTAATTCCCAAAACCTGCTTGTTATCAGTGAAACTGATGAAATCAGTGCGGAATTGCTTGCTTCTCAGGTTGTCTTCAACGGCAATATTGAATATATTGACAGAAATAAATGGACAAACGGATGCTTCATCGAAATTAAACCCGATGCGGCAATTTTGCAGGAGCAGATACCGTACATTTCTATTGAGGCTGTCGGTATTGCCGCAACTATGTATGAAGATTACATGCTTTCCTTCAGCTTTGTTCATGACGGAAAGATGCAGGATTATGAGACCATAAATATTCTCGGTAAGGATTTGAACTTTGTACAGTATCTTGTTTTGGTTTTGGCTACTGCCATTATCATTGCGCTTATAATTATTCTCGGTATAGGCGGATATTATAACAACAAGGCCTCCGAGGTTGAGCAGGAAACAAGCGCAATAACCGCAAAGAATGACAGAATGCAGACTGAAATTAACGAAGCCAAACAGAATAAGAATAAAGAAGATATTTTCGCTGTTGCTCAGGGTATTCAAAATACTAACCAAAATGACTTCATTATGCTCAATGCACTTTCAACGGATATTCCTCCTACGGTTTGGATAGAAAAATTCATGCTTGCATCTGATGCGTTTACAACAATTTCCGGTAAGGCACTGTCAAGTAACGAAATTGATGAGTTTTTCAGAAATCTTCAGCAGAGAGATCCATCACTCTCGCTCACAAAATTAGAACTCAATACAGAGGATGCCAATTACGTTGACGGAGTTTATAACTTTGAAATGACAAACGATTCAATAGCATCTTCCGCTGTTGAAAACGAAATGTCAAATAAATCTCAGGAACAGGCAGCACCCTCAGATGATTCGATGACGTCGGGTATGGGACCTGATCCGATGATGAATGACGCCCCTCCGATGCCGAGGTTTTAATTAAATAAAAGATAAGGATATAAGGTATTAAAATATGCAAAAAGTTAAATCAATGAGACCGGAAAAGGTTATAATCCCTATAATTATTTTCATTGCAATAATCTTAGCGGCAATCTTCTTCGTTCAGGATCCCTTCAGACGTACAATAGAGGCTTCTGACAGACAAAAAGCCAAGATGGAAGAAAGACAAAATCTTCAGGCTCAGCTGGATGCTCTTGAATCTGAAAAAGAGCAGCAACAGGCTAATATGAATACTCTCAAACCGTTTTATGTTATGCAGGGTGAGTTCGACGATACAAGTTTGGCCTCCTTCGGTGGTATGCTTGAAGATATTGTTGAAAATTATATCAAACCCCATGGCGTTATGGTTCGTTCGATAGATTATACCATTGATCCTCCGGAAGATCCTATTACAGCTGCATTTGCTCCGAACTATCGTTCCTGCGCACTTGAGTTGTATCTGATTTGTAAATATCCTCAGCTTCATGATTTGGTTTACAGTTTAATTAACGATTTTCCGAACTTCATCAGTATTTCTCAGATGGTAGTTTCGGCTTATCCCGCAGATAAAGAATATCTGCTTGTATATCTGACGATTAATCTTTATACCAAAAAGCCGGATGCATAATAAAAACTTTTAAATAGCAAAAAAATCAGGCTGTAAAACCTGATTTTTTTTGTTTGTAAATTATTTCTTTATGCTGATATATCAAGCATTTTATTTGCTATGTCGTCTGATATATCAACCTGTTTGATTTTTTCATACAGAGGCTTATTTTCACTGTTTGTGACGACTATTTCTTTTATTGAAGGCACTTTCTTTAATTTTTCTATGGCAGAGCCGTTAAAAAGTCCGTGTGCTGCGCAGATGTAGATATTTCTTGCGCCGTTGTCATCGAGCATTTTTGCCGCTTCCGTTATAGTTCCTGCCGTATCAATCATATCGTCATACAGAATACAGTCTTTGCCTTTTACATCCCCTAGAAGCTGTTCTGCTTTTGCCTGGTTGTGGGCAAGTCTGTTTTTGTAAATAACCGCTTTGTCGCATCCCATTTGCTGGGCAAACTTATCTGCCCGCTTTACTCCGCCGAGGTCCGGGGATACAACAACAAGTTCTTTTTTGTTTAATTTCTTTTCCTTGAAGTATTTTACCATTTTGTCAACGGAGGTCAGTTCTGTCATGGTTATTTCTCTTGCAAAGCCCTGAAGCGCGGGGGCATGAAGGTCTGTTGTGATGACCTCATCAACACCCGAGGCATGTAAAAGCGCCATGTTCAGTCTTGCCGAAATCGGTTCACCGGGCTCTGTTTTCCTTTCCTGTCTTCCGTAGGGGAAGTTTGGAAGTATCGCAATAATTCTGTGTGCGCCCATCCTTCTTGCGGCATCTGCTTTTAAGTATGTTTCCATCAAATTATCATTGACGGCTGTTCCTAAGGCCGGCATGATATAAACATCATTGTTTCTGACGTCCTGCTTAATATTGACGTAAGTTTCACCGTTTTCAAATTTTTTGACTTCTGTCGGAGTCGGTTTAATGTTTAAACGGTTTGAAATATTCTTTTCAAGATTCGTAGGGCGAGAAGATGGTATAATGTTAATAGTGTGTCCGGCGAATGTAGGTTGGATTTTCATAAAAAACCTCTCTCTCTACAACTATTGTATAACACTCAAAGAAAAAAATAACCTTTTTCTCTTATTAGTTTACTTTTCGTCATAGAAAAAATTATTCAACCCATTTGAACGATTTAACGTATTCAGAGCTGTTTGAGTTGATGTTTCCGTCAATGATTGCCTGGAAAATCCTGAAATCATCATTACTGTAGTCAAGTGGAGGAATTTTTCCGATGTTATCATTAAAGGTTTTTATATCACCTTCGCTGATATTTATACCGGGGATAAGGCTGAAGAAGGAGTTAATAGAAGCATTTCCGATAGGACCTAAAAGGGTTGAGAGTTTATTTGAAAGTTTACCCCAGATTTCGGCATTTGCCGTTCCTTTTGCGATATTGTATTTGCCGTTCATATAGATGCTGAGGTTCGTTCCCTGAGAGAATAAGCTTATATCCTTAACAATTCCCCTATCCATTATAAATGAGCCGTTGATACTTCTGAAGCTGCCTGTTTTTGCAAAGTTCAGAAGGTCGAGCATGCTGTTTATCGTCAGTCCGCTTATTCCGCTCTTAACAATGTTGCTGGCTCTTAAAAGTGATTCAAGAGAACCGAGTTTTGGCATTTTTCCGTCTATGATAACGAAGTAGCATTCACCGTTAAGGTTTTTAATTCTGTCCTCTGTTGTTGTTCCTTTTGTTTCAATAATCAGTCTGCCATGCCCTGTTCCGTAGAGCTGGTTTTTTGCCCCGAAAATGTTTTCAGCGATAGCATTAGAGTCAACGTCGCTAAGTGAAACATTTAGCTTAATATCACCTGTCGGAATACTGTAAGATGCATCGGCTTCTATTGTTCCCTCCGAAATATCCGCTTTTATGTCTTTGATTTGCAGCACATCCTTATCGTCAAGAGTGTATTTTGCGCTTATATTTTTAAAGAACAGGTTTTGATAGTTCAGTTTGTCTATATTAATTTCTCCGTTATTAATATTTAATATATTTTTTCTGTCTGTCTGTTGTTCTTTTTGTTTTGAAACATTTTTGAGGTATTCCTCACTTACGGAATTAAGAGAGTCGATAATTGTTGTGTTATCAAGCGAAGACGAGCTGACTTTTAAGCTGTCAATGTTAATGGGTAACGAAAGGTTATTCTTAACAGTTGCGGCAACCTCAAGATCCGAAGAATAAGCCTCTCCCGATAAATTTATTTTTATTAAATCTTTATCCGTTTTAAGTTTGAATTTATCCGTTTCAAAATTGATTATTTTAAAGACCGTATCTCTGAACTCCGCGCTGCCTGATAATTTTGGATATTGCACCTCTGAATCCGTATAGTATTTTAAATTTGCGCTAAAGTCACCGCTTTTAAATATTTCACTGTTGAAAACGGGGTTTAAGAACTTAACGGGCAAATTTTCGTGAGTAACAACGGAAAGAGAATTTATTATATTCTTTTCCCTGTCAATATCCGCGCTGAAGGTTACGAGTTTTTGCTTTGCTCTTTCATATTTAAAATCGCTGAGTCTTAGATTATGAGGGGTAAGGGTAATTAACCCTCCCAGCTCTCTCTTAAAAGCTATATTTCCGAGGTTTGTATCCATGTAAAACATATCGGAATCAGGGTTAAATGTGATTTTCGGGGTGATTTTAAGGTCGTTCAGGCTTCCTTTAATTTCCGAATATAAGTCAATATCTCCGATGACAAGAACTTTTTGGGGAAGAGACGGGTTGACATAGGCTTCAACAAAGTCGTTTGTGATTTTTGTATTGAGATGAGCATTGACAAGATTATTCCGCCCAAGCTCAGAGAGTGCAATATCCCCAAAGATGTCCGTCTGCCCGACTTTTGCGCTCAGAGCTTTCGTGCTGAGTTTATTTCCTTTTATATCAAATTTTGTTTTCGGAATAAAGACGGGGATGTTTGTCTTTTTGCTTCTGAAGGTCAGCTGGGAAACATCAACGCTTCCCGACATGTTGTTATCTTTTATTTTGAGGTCAAAATCAGCATAGCCCTTAAAATCATCAAACATCCCTATCGTTTTTTTTGCGTTTTCCGAGATTACTGGAAGGTTTTGAATTTGGGGCATTGTCTCAAAATTAAAGCCTTTTGCGTCAATATTCAGATTATAAACGGGATGCGGGGTATCAACTCTGTTGACATTTCCCGATATTGTTGCTTTTGTATTGAAGAAATCGGCTATAACGTTATCAATATCCGTCTTTGCATTTGAAAGAACAATTTTGCCCGAGCTGAATTTAATCGGTGAGAGGGTATCCTGCCGTTCAAGAAAATTCATTACCGCATAAGCCTTTTTAACGTCAAAAACAGAATTTTGGGCATTATACTTAAACAAAAGGTCGTGTTTTGAATCGAGCGCATATAAATTTGAAATATCGGGAAGAGCATTGTGCCTGCTCATATCAGATTCTGCAAGAAATCTTATGGTGTCTCCGGCATTAACCGAGTCGCTTGTGACTGTTATATCTATCGTAGGAATTTTGGTCTCTTTATTTATTAATATGTTTCCTTCAGCATTTACGGGGGAATTTTCCACCATTGCCCTGAGGTCTTTAAAATAAACCTCCTTATCCGAAAACTCGACAATACCTTTTATTGAATGAAGCGGAGTATTAAAGCCGATGAGCTTGCAGGTGTCGTTAAAAAGATAAACCGTTCCTCGAGCTCTTATGTTGTTACCGCTCTGAAAATCCTGTATGTCTCCCCGGAGTGAAAAATCAATCTTTGCTTTTCCGTTTATATCAGTTAAGGCGCTGAGCCCCTGCTTGATTTCAAAGAGCATGGGGCTTTTTTCTATAACAGGCATGACTTCGGCGGTTTCAATGGCATCAGTGCCGACATTTATCTCTATATTCCCGTTTTGTATGGCTTTTCCGTTTACGTTTAATTTGTATCCCGCTAAATATCCGTTAGTATCGTAGGTGATTTCTTTATCATTGAATAGAACCGCGCCCTGGGCATCCATGACTTCGCCAAAGAGTCCATTGTATCCAACAATTCCGTCTCTAAAGAGTGTTTCGCCAAAAACAGAACCTTCATATTTTGTTCCGTCTATTTTTAAATCGAGGCTTCCGAACCCGTTTTTAATTGTCATCATCGGGATGGGCCCGAGTTCAAATCCGAGAACATCCTGCACCGGAAGGACTATTTTTTGTGCAAGCGGAAGGTTAAGGTTTTCGGTTGATTTAATACTGAAGTGGTTTGTACCCTCATTAAAGAGGTAAGTCATCCCGCCTATTTTTGCGCCTTCACCTCCTGCGAGTCTGACATCAATATCCATAACCATTGTATTTCCCTGGAATTTGAGGTCAATTATGCCCTTGTGGGTGTTGTCATTCCTGTTAAAAAGATGAACATTGTCAGCGAGAACATAGCCCTTTATCTGGGGTTTTGGAATTTGTCCTTTGATTAGCATTGAGCCTTTTATGTTTCCGAAAACATCATATTTTTTTGTTTTTACGAGAATATCCTTATGGTCGCTGTCTTTTGGAATGATATTTGTTGGCAGAAACTTTGCAATATCTTCAACACTTGATTTTGGAACGGTTATGCTCAAATCAAGATACGGTTTTGCGTCTTTATAAAACTGTATTTCTCCGTTTGCGTGGGCTTCAAAGTTGTCCGACTTTATTGTTGCCCGGTCAAAAGTGAGTTTTAAATCCTCATATTCAAGTGAAATATTTGTCTCTATTCTGTGCTCTGAGCTCATTTTACCTCTGAGCGAGGTTTTGTCGAACAATAAATTATCAATAGAGCCGGTTATTGAAAACTGTTTTTTATTGTCGTTTTCATTGTTTTTATTCGTGTGGAACTCAAAAGACATATCAGATGAAGCGCTTTGAATATCATCTGCAACGTATTCCTTTAAATAGGGTTCAAAATAGCCGAGGCTGAAGTTTTCAAAATATCCTTCTATTATGGTTTTGGATAAATCGGGGTTAAGGCTCAGAGGAAGCTCCGAGGCGAATTTTATATTAAACGGGGTTTGGTTTTCCCCTGCGGTAATAATTACACCAGAGGTGTCGAGGTCAACGAATTTTTTTGAAATAAAACGGTTTACCCTGAAATAATCACCCTTTAAAAATACCGTTTTTTCGTTCAGTTCATCAATAAACCCGATTTCGTAGTTTTCTATGTTACAGTTGAATTTTGAGAGCGAATAATCGAACTTGTTCTTCTGCTTTTTAAATATCTTAGCGATATTATATTGCCCGTCTTTATCCCGTTCAATATTGAGAAAAAGTTTTTTTGTATTGAAGTTATTAACGGAAATTCTTTTAAAAATAAGGGGAAGAACGGAGGCTTTTATATCAATATCCTGTCCCGAAAAGATAATTTCATCGTTTTTGTCCTTTAGATTAATATAATTAGCACCGCCCTGAATACTGAAATCCGAAAAAGTTTTAATCGGGCGCATGGAAAGGTCTATCGTAGCGGTGGTTTTAAGACTGACGAGCTGTTTTATCATATATTCCTGAACGGAAGCCGTCAGAAAAACTGGGAGCATAAACAAAAAGGCGCAATCCAAAATTGCAAACAGTATAAAACTTATTAAAATTACTCTGACTGATTTTCTGATACGCATTGCCCAAAACTCTGTTATTAATAATATTATATTATTTAAATATCAAATGTAAAATTGTGAAGATGAGGTTGTTCTTATTTGTTTTTTGGTAGTAAAATGTAAAATGTTAATTAACGTACAGATTGAGAATTTTTATGAAAAAACCACAAATTGTTGATAAAGCGAAAGAGTTCTTTTTATCGCAAAATATGACATATGTTGTTTCTATTTTTGCTTTTTGCATACTCTTTACGGCAATTATCTGCTGTAAATATTTCTTTATGCAGAGCTTTACGGACAAAAATAATATAAGCAAGGTAACGATAATTGCACCGAAAGAGATTAAAGTTACCGATGTTATGAAAACGGAAAAGAGGAAAAAAGAGGTTTCCCAGAATGTTTCCCCGATTTACACTCCTGTAGATGACAAATATATCCAGGAAAATCTCATTGATATTATCAACTATATCACTGCCGTCAGAACTTCTGATAAGGCAAGAACCGAAAAGATTAAAGCTCTTGAGGCTCTTCTTGATATTACCGACCAGAAAACAAAAGGGTTTGTTATCAATTTCCTCCTCGAATGCGATGATGCTCTTTATGATACCGTAACCCAAAAAGCCCAGAATACTTTAATAGGTGTTTTAAACGAAGGAATTACCGAAAAAGATATTCAGGATAATAAAATTGAAAACATCATAAGCAGAAATATTGACGTCAATACGACAAGAAACCAAATCAGAGTAATTATTGCGATGATTGAGCAGGTTATTGTGCCTAATCTTGTTGTCGATGAAAATGCTACCTCCGTTGCAAAAAAGAACGCAATGGATATGATAAGCCCTATCAAAGTTATTTTCAAAAAGGGCGAGCCTATTGTTAAAGAGGGTGAACTTATTACTCAGGTTAAGAAGGACGCGCTCTCAAAAGCGGGATATAATATTCTCCAGGTGGATTACAGCGATATTCTCTCTATCTTCTGCCTCACTCTTCTTGCGGTTGCAGGTGTTGTTGCATATCTGAGATTTTATGAAAAACAGTTCTTCGATAAACGTCACATAATGATTATGGCATCATCGACCATTATTGTAACACTTTTGGCGGTATTTATTCCGTATAACTGGTCTGTTTACCTTCTTCCGTTTCCTTTGTTTGCAATAACGCTGTCTATATTTCTTGATTCCAAAACGGCATTTGTTACAACGGTTGTTTTCCTTTCTCTGATAACACTATTGCTTCAGTTCTCGGCACTTGCGATGGCGGTCTTTATTATTGCAACTCTTCTTGTTGTTGTCGGACTTACAAGAATTAAGTTTTCAAGAAGGTTTGACCTTATCAAAGTCGGGTTTACCCTTGCCGTTGCTATGCTTGTTATGATTTATTGCGTTCACTATGATACAAGCCACGAAAATCTTATGAGAGACCTGGCTTCGGGGGCTTTTAACGGTGTTGCAACGGGACTTGTTGTTCTTGGTCTGATACCTCTTTTTGAAAATATTTTCGGGGTTATCACCACTTATGGTTTATCAGAACTTGGCGACCATAACCAGCCCCTCTTAAAAAGACTTCAGTTTGATGCTCCCGGAACTTTTTCCCACAGTCTTATGGTATCAAATCTTGCAGAAGCGGCAGCTGAGGCTATCGGTGCAAACCCCGTCCTCGCAAGAGTCGGCTCTCTCTATCACGATGTAGGGAAGATAATAAGACCTCTGTTCTTTATTGAAAACCAGACTTATAATGAGATTCAGA
>JAFXYZ010000022.1 GCA_017541465.1 bacterium
AAAGGTTTATAAGTTCGTTAAGACCCTGTACCTTTGTCCTGTCGTCTTTTGTATATCCGATTATAAGAAGGTTATAACGGTCAATTGCGTCCTGTGTGAAAAGCTTTCTGTAGTTATCTTTGTCGGTAAAATCTTCAAGCATGGCATATATCTCGTCTGTCTTTTTACCGAGTTCGTTCTTATAGTTTCCGAGTGCGGTTTTAAGTTCCTTGTCGTCAAGCTTCAAAAGTGCTTCTGCAAGCACGTTACAGTTTGACATATAGAAAAGGAAGTTATCATGTGCCACACGCCATGCGATAGAGTTCTTTGCATCGCCAAAGAGTGACTTTCTGCTTTCACGGAATTTATCAAACTGTCCGAATCTTACATTTTTCACAAGTGCCTTTTCGTCTTTGTTAAGGCTTTTAGGAAGTTCTTTATTGTAGTAGTTTGCCGTATTTATGGCAACATAAAACTCGTCCTTCATAAGTGCTTCCGAAAGCTTCTGTGTAAGTTCTCTTTCCACAGCATAATAAGTCTTTACGTCTTTTGACTTGTTTTCGTATGCGTCAACAAGCTTTTTAAGGCTCTTATCCACATTTACCTTGCCAAGAACGTCATTAACGACTTTTCTGTAAAGGTCATCGTATATTGCTTCGACTTTTTCCGCATCATATTTACGGAGTACGTCTTTCTCAACAATGCTTGCCTTTTCCAAGTTCTGTTCTGTGGTCTCTGTCGGTATAGCCCCAAGCTCGATGCTCTTTGTCATCTCATAAAGATTTGTGTACTTTGAGAGAAAGTTTGTGTCTTTGCTCATTAGGTTTATCCTTTCATAATAAACGGCTTTTGTGCCGAATTTAATTCTGCTTTTTATTATAACATAAAATTTTCTGTCTGTCCTGTATAAATGCGATTTTATCATTTATTTTAGAAAATTATTTATATAAAAGATGAAGGACAGTTGCCTGCCCTTCATCTCTTTTTTAATGATTGGATTTATAGCATCTGTTATGAGAATAACATTTATGCTTCTTCTTTGCGCTTGATGATGGTATATACAGGAAGTGCCATAAGCATAAGTCCTATGATTATGAAAGGCATTGTTCCCATACCGCCTGCTGTCGGTAGCTCTGTAAGCGGTGAATCCTTGTTGATAACGAGAGGGTCATTGGTATATTCGCCCTTTACCACTCCGTCAACATATACCTTTTCATCGCTTTCTCTTAACTCAACTTCAATGCTCGGTGATAATGAATATCCGTTAGGAGCATATACTTCAACGAGTGTGTACTTGCCGTATGACTCTACTTGGCTTATGTGCTTTGTTGTGCCATCGGAAGTCCATTCGTCTACTGCTGTGCCTGTAGAATCCAAAAGCTGAAATTTAGCTCCTGCAATTGAAAGGTCACTATAGTCGGTCTTATCAAAGGTAAGGTAAAGCGGGCTTATATAGATAGTCTGCTTTGTATCGGTAAACTCTGTATGGTCTCCGACACGCTTTGTAGCATCCACTACAGTTCCTTCGTACAGGTACTCATAGATTACAAGGTTTTCACCTTTATATGACTGTGCGTTAAATGTGAATGTTACATCTACTGTTCCGCTTGTTGCCTTTGCTTCAAATGTTACAGGCTCACTTGTGATGTTTACGATGTTTTTATCTTTATCGTAAAGCTCTGCCCTAACAG
>JAFXYZ010000023.1 GCA_017541465.1 bacterium
GGAAGAAATACTCGAAGAAATAAAGCTTATGGCAAAAAAACACGATATAAAGCTTATACTGTCAGTTCCGCAGAAGTCCGAAGAACCCGAAAAACCGCTGCCTTCAACAAAAAAAGAACCCGTTATCCATATAGTAAATACAAAGAAATGAAATGGTGGGAAAAGGAGAAAGCCCCGTCCGATAAGAACACTACTGTTTCCGTCTCCCTTAACAAAGTGGCAAATATCCTTAAACAAGCTTATGAAGGTGTCGTACATGAGATTTCAACGATATATGATAAAGACGGCATTATGGTTTTAGTGCCAGAAGACAATGATATTGAGAATTATCTTAATGACGAAAAGAACCTTAAAAAGATATTATCGTCATATTTCGATGAAAACATAAAGTCAATGAAGCTTTTGGGTGACAAGTATGTGCTTCTTGAATGTGAAAGACCGCTTCATAACAGAGATTTTGACAAATAAAAATGATAATTACGCATTTATACAGGACATGCAGAAAGAAAAATGGTATAATAGACGTATAAATCAAGGAAAGGAAACTTGATTATGCTATCACAGGACGATATTTTATCACTCATAGAGTGGGAAAACGAACAGGAACAGGAAGAACAGCGTCACAGGGAAGCGATGGCTGAAACCTGTACGCACCGAAACGATGAAGACAAGAGTGCTTGTAAATATTGTGATTTCAAAGCAGAATGTGAAATGTTATCACGATAATAAGAGACAGAAAGGAACAAAGACATGATAGTTGAAGTACATCTTACAGAAACCGCATATTTGAAAATTAAAGCAACACTTGAAGAAGTAGGCGTGAAGCCCGATGATTATACTGTTACGGACAAACTGTTATCCAAAGTCCGAGATTCCATTGAATTTACCGAATTTGCAGAAATCACGAAAAACGACATTTTTAAAGAAAATGTCAATGTAAGCGACTACGAAGACGGCGTTTTTACGGTTGCTGTAAATATAGAACACGAATTGGAGTATGTAGACCCTATAATTCCGAACAACTTTAAGTCCTTCATTGAAGATTCGCTTAAAATAATAGAAGAACCTTTATATTGTTCTGATACGGAAGCTCTTTCATTTGACTATGCAAGGATAGTGGGTACGGATATAATCATTAACGATACCGAAACCTTAAACGAAGCCCTTGAAGAATGGGAAAAGCTGATGAACAATAACATTGATTACGAAAGATAAAAATAACCGTAGGAAATTAAGGAGATAACAAAATGGGACAAAGAAGCCAGATTTATGTATCATATTCAGTAGGACACAGAAACGATGAAGGAAAGCTTGACGAAAAGAGCTATGGAAAAAACCTTATTCCGCTCTATTTTCAATGGAACTACGGCTCACGCATGGTTTCAAGGGCAAGGGGGCTTGTTGAATGGTTAGAAGATTATAAACCCTATATACTCCCCAATGAAACAGATAAAAAAATCAGACGCATCGCTGAAACTAACTTTGACATGAGAGATGTTGTTTTTAGCGCCGACCTCATTCAAGAGTATGTAGAAGACAATAGGGAACTTCCCGTAGGCGAAGCATTATGTGATATATTTGAAAAACAGGGCAATAACGATGGAAAATTCTTTTTGTCCCTTGAAGATGACGGAAGCTTTAAATATGCTTTTACAGACCGTGAAATAACAAAGCCGATGACGGCAGAACAGTATATGGAATGGGGCGACTACGAAGACGAAGAACCCGAATCCAACCTTAAAGAAAACCTTGAATATCTTGAAAACAACAAAAACCTTAAACTTATGACAGAGAAGGAATTACATGCCTTCATCAATA
>JAFXYZ010000024.1 GCA_017541465.1 bacterium
CGGCTCTTTTTTTATGGTATAATGTTTACATCAAACAAAAGAACAGGATGTAAGCATGGACGAAGTAAAGATGGTATCACTTGATACCTCTACCACAAAAACAGGATATGCGGTATTCCTTAACGGAAAGGTTGCAAGGGCAGGCATCTTAAAGCGTGGCGATGAAGCTGATTATAAGACGATGCTCACGAGCCTTTGGAAATTCCTTGAAAGCGAAAAACCGCAGATTATAGTAACGGAGCTTACAGTAGTACCGAGAAACGCAAAGACACAGAGACGCCTTACGGAAGTGCTTGCCGTAGCAGCCCTGTGGTGCAGCCTTAACGATGCCTACTATGAAGAACTCACTCCGACAAAATGGAGAAAGCTTGTAGGAGACAGAACGGGAGACAAAGCACCGAAAGGAAGGGCAGCGGTGAAGAAATGGTCGGTAGATACAGTTAAGAATGTCTATGACAAAACTGTGACCGATGATATGGCAGATGCGATACTTCTTGGTTGTGCCTACTGTTTCATGGCTTCGTAGATTTAAAACAAAGATGGAAGCAGAAGAATAGGAGCAGATAAAGAATAAAAACAAAACTGCGGTGGTGGAATAGGTAGACACGGCGAACGGTAGTAGCTGTTGATGTGAAGCGTGGTTTGAATCCATAAGCTCGATAGTTCGACTCTAAACAGCGCAAGATGCAAAATCATCAACATGTAAGGTGCAAATCCTTCCCCGCAATAATTTAAAATTAAGATGGAAGCAGAAAAGGAAAGGATAAAGCATGAATATTATACGATGTACGCAGAAAGAAGACCTTGAAGACCTTTATGACGACAACTCCCTTACTTTTGAAGGGCTGACGCTTGGCGAAAAAGAATACAACCTTTTAAAAACCAAGTTTTTTGAAGGAAACGGAACAAAACTTTTAACAGACAATGTATATGTCGTAAAGGGAAGCCTTATGAATCACGTTTATAATCTTACGGGAAAAAACGCATATCAAGATGACCTTACCATTATCTGTTTTAAGTTGGCAGAAATGGAAAACCCGCTTGGTATTGCCGTTCCAAGATTTGAATTGGGCGGGCGTTGGTTTAATGATGTGGTAGACAATAACGCAAGACGTGAACAGGAAAAAGCAGAACGCTGATACATTCATCTTTCGCCCATGCTTGCAAGAAGGAGAATGGAAATGTTTAAGAAGATAAAGCGAAAGCTGTTTTGGAGAGCATTTAAGCGAATGTTCAAATAATGCACTTATGGAGAAAAAGGATGTATAAGGAAGATATACAAAAACTGAACAAGTGGTTTAGAAAGAAAGAAAAGGAAACCCTTGGGACTTATCATCATACTTTAAGAAAAGACGGAGAAGATGTATATGTAGTAAAGGCAACGGAAATGGAAGAATTTGCCAACTGGCTTAAAGACAACATAAGCGACTTGATAGGATTTAGCTGCACTGTAGGATATGAAGGAATATGGTTCAGCAGTAAAGACTTGGAAAAATCAAAGCATTATTAAATAAAAGGAGAATATGTTATGGATATGACAATGAAAGAATTTGCACAGAACAAAGGATGCAGGGTAAAAGATGTATATGCGTATATCTCGCATACTGACGATAAGACA
>JAFXYZ010000025.1 GCA_017541465.1 bacterium
GCCCTCATCTTTGTTTAGGGAATACTTTGTTGTCCTTACTATTTCATCGCAAAGGGTTTGAACTCTTTTATATCTGTTTAGTATATCCCTGTTGGTTTTGTCGGTTGAGCAACCGTAGATACTGTCGTGTGCGTGGTTTTTTATCAGAAGTTTATAAGTATAATCACATTCGCTCTCAAAATTTCTTGTACCAAAGAAGAACTCTGATATTGAGGAAAAGGGCTCTGCTATTCTTGTTAAATTCCACTGAGATAGCGCGTTTTCTCTCTTTATATCCGCTCTTGAAGAATAAATTCCCTGCAAAATAAAGTTTTTGGAATTGTCCAAAAATTCACCCTTAATTTTTTTTCTGCTTTTGATTTTGTCAAAATACTCAAATGGTGAGGATAGTTTGATTTCATAGTCTTTTAAAATTTTATTCAGCCGGTTTATCTGCTCTTTTGGTTTTATAGGAAGCCCCAAATGGTCACCCCCTAAAGGAAGAAGAATATTCTCTGAGCTCCCTTCCTCAATTTTATTAAGATAACTCTTTATCCCTTCTGCTTTTTGTTTTATCGGAAGCGATGAGGTCAGATAATCATTAAAATACCCCTGTATTAAATAGGTCGTTTTAATTCCCTGCCAGTCCAAATCTGCTCTGTTATTCCCGAGCCCCCGCCAGAGCACCGCCTTATCTATATTAAAAGACTTCAAAACAGGGGGTATTTTTTCACTGTGCCCGAAGGAATCTGCGATATATCCTATAAACCTCTTTTCACCAAATTTTTTCGCTGTTTTTATTCCTGAAAACAGGTTTCTTATATACATTTCCCCCGATACCAAAAAACTGTCGGTCGAACAGTAAAAAGGACCAATGTCGAGTTTTTTTTCTTTTATCAGTTTTTTTATAACTTCCTCTTTTTCGGGGCGGAGTTCAAGATAGTCTTCAAGTGCAGCGGTTTGGCCGTCAAAATAGAAATACGGAATTTCATTTTTTTCGAGTTTACCGAGTACTTCGTCAAAAACCTCAATGAGCCTTAGGCGAAAAGCATCAAACTCCCTGTACCACTCTCTGTCCCAATGGGTATGCAAATATCCTGTTACCTTTTTCATAACCTTTATTTTACATTTTTTTTCCCTAAAGTTCAATTTTCTTTGTTAATTTTCCTAAAAACTTTGTAATATAATCGTTTTATAGTTTTTGTTTTGTGTATAATGAATTTGGAAAGTGAGCGAATATGAATGAGAATGGTGTAAAGGCAATTATTTTGGCTGCCGGAAAAGGTACTAGGATGAAGTCTGACCTGCCGAAGGTGTTACACCAAATCTACTCAAAACCCATTCTCTCTTATGTCTTGGATATGCTCTCAGAGGCAGGGGTAAACAGTGAAAACTATCTTGTCACGGGGCATGGTGCTGATAAGGTCGAAGAGTTTGCTCTTTCACATTATTCAAACCTCAAATGTGTTCTTCAGAGCGAGCAAAAAGGTACGGGCGATGCCGTAAACAGAGTTTATTCGTTCCTTAAAGACTATAAAGGTTTAGTAGTTGTCGTATGTGGCGACACTCCTTTAATCACCGCTCAGACAATGAAAGAGTTTATTGAATACCATAAATCAACAGCCTCCTCTCTCACCGTTATGTCCGCAATTTTTGATGAGCCCTATAATTACGGAAGAATAGTCAGAGATGAAAAGGGCGATGTTAAAGCTATTGTTGAAGAAAAAGATGCTACTCCAGAGCAAAAGCAAATAAAAGAAATTAATGCAGGTGTTTACTGTATTGACTGGGCTAAAGTTTCCGATGCTTTTCTCTCTTTAACCAGTAACAATGCCCAGGGTGAATACTATTTAACCGATATTGTTTCCTGGGCAGTTAAACAAAATCTGAAGGTGCAGGCTTATCCTATAAAAAATAATAATGAAGTTCTCGGTATTAATTCAAGAGTTCAGCTCGCGGAAGCGATGAATATTCTGACACAAAGAACGTTGAAAAAGTTTATGGATTCAGGGGTTACGATACTTTCTCCCGAAACAACCTTTATTTCCCCTGATACTCAAATCGGACCTGATACCGTCATTTTGCCGAATGTCTATATTCAGGGTAAAAACAAAATCGGCTCACACTGTCAGATTGGTCCTTTCTCTCACATCAGAGGGGGCGCAAATATCGGTGATTACGTCAAAATCGGCAACTTTGTCGAGGTTAAAAATACTACAATAAAAGACCATACAAATGCCTGCCACCTCACTTACTTAGGTGACAGCGAACTCGGGGAAAACGTAAACATCGGCGCAGGCACAATTACCGCTAACTACAACCATTTAACAAAAGAAAAACATAAAACCAAAATACATAATAATGTCAGCATAGGTTCAAACTCCGTACTCGTTGCCCCTGTTGAAATCAGGGATAACGCAACAGTTGCGGCTCTGAGTGTTATCACAAAAGATGTTGAAGAAAATGCGCTTGCGCTTACGCGCTCACCTATGAAAATATTTTCAAACTGGTTTAACAAAAAATTGCAGGAATTTAAAGGAGATAATAAGTAATGGAACTTGAAATGGCATTCCCGAAAGGGGTTACGACTATTAATCCGACTCACGACATCAAACTGTTTTCGGGCCGTTCAAACCCTAAATTGTCAGAAGAAATTGCTGAGTATTTAGGTACAACGGTCGGACCGATGATTGTCAAAAACTTTGCGGACGGTGAAATTTACGTTCAGGTTGAGGAAAGTATCAGAGGTGATGATGTTTTCATCGTTCAGTCTCTTTGCAACCCCGTAAACGAAAATCTTATGGAGCTTTTGATTATCATTGATGCCTTCAAGAGAGCCAGCGCAAATACAATTACTGCGGTTATTCCATATTACGGATATGCCCGTCAGGACAGAAAAACCTCGGGAAGAGAAGCAATCACCGCAAAACTGGTTGCTGATTTGCTTACAACGGCAGGTGCTACAAGAGTTCTCGCTATGGATTTACATACAGGACAAATTCAGGGCTTCTTTAATATCCTTGTTGACCACATCTTTTCAACCTCTGTTCTTGTCAACTATATGAAAAAACTCAATATTCCTTTCGATGATTTGGTTGTTGTATCCCCTGATACGGGCGGTGTTGCAAGAACAAGATATTTTGCAAAAGAAATGGATTGCTCAATGGCTATCATTGACAAGAGAAGAGATAAGCATAATGAAGCTGTTGCGCTCAATATTATCGGTGATATTAAAGATAAGACCTGCATAATGTTTGATGACATCATAGACACAGCAGGAACAATTTCGGGCGCCGCTAAATTGTTAAAAGAACAGGGCGCAAAAGAGATTTATGTCTGCGCAACTCACCCTGTCTTCTCAGGTCCTGCGCTTCAGAGACTTGAAGAAGCACCTATCAAAGAGGTTATTGTTACAAATACAATTCCTTTAGGAGACAGATATATTCCTTCAAAGATTACTCAGTTAAGTGTTGCACCTTTGCTTGGTGAAGCAATTTCAAGAATCCACGATGATGAATCCGTAAGCTCTCTCTTTGGGTTTGAAAAGGAATATAAGAATTAACTTATAAAAAATAATTAAAAATTAATGAGGCGGGTTAAACTAACCCGCCTCTATTACTTAGTCCAGCTGACTTTCGACTTTTTCAATTCTGACAAGCAGCGCATCGAACTGCTTCTTCAAGTACTGAATAAACAGCTTAATTTCACTTTTAAAACTGTACGCACCCGGCCAAACTGAACTGTAATACATTTTTTGCTTTACCTCCTGACACAACAATTACATTTATGTTATCGGATGAAAACAAAAAAACTTTAATAAACTTCCGAATATCTTAATAAAAGTTAACTATTGCGGTCTGAGCCTTGATTTGTCGGTTTCTATCCAGCGGGTGTTAAATCTTGATTTGCATTTTTCCGAGAACTGTTTTGGTCTTGCGCTTATGCGTTTTCCGACTGATTTAATACTTTCCGGAAGGTCGTTTATTGCACTGTTTTCAAACTCTGCGTTTCCTTTTATTCCTGAAACCTTCGAGAGCAGGGCATATTCGTCTATTCCCATTTCGTAGAAGGTTATGGGTGGTACCTGACCTTTTTTTATCAGTATTTTAGGTCTGTATTTTTCAAGCACGAGCATTCCGTTTTCATCTTTTGTGTATTCAATACCCGCGTAACTGAAGATGGTTTCCGCATCATTTTCTTTTATTGCGGTTTCGAGGGTTTTGCCGTTTACTATTTCCTTCAGCCTGCTTGTGATTTCATACTGCCTGCCTGCCGGAATACCGTCATCTCTTTGGTAGAAGTCAAATTCAAGTCCCTGCTTATCCTTTATGAAATCGACAACCGGAAGGTATTTATGGTTTACAATGTCGTTATTTTGCGGGTTTTGTATCTGGAAGATTGTCGTTCCGCAAAGCGCCATACCGATTGTGGGCTTATATTCATGGTTCTTTTGTTCTTCGAGAAAGACATAAAAATCGCCCTCAGAAATACTTGCTTCCGCTTTATAAACCGCGTTTTTCGTACACCAGTTTTCGTGGCTGATAATTTCAACTGCCCTTACGTTTCTTGTGAAGTTATGCTTGTTATGTTTATATGAGGGCACTTTAACCCATACACCTTTTAAATTCGGGGTGTTATAGGGGAAGGTTTCTATCATTCCTTTTCTTTCCCGGGGGGAATATTTGCTTGAATCCTGAGCCCGCTCAAGAACGAGGTCGATGAGGTTATTTCTGTAATTATTCAGGAAACTGAACGCACCGATGTTACTTCTGTCCGCATTTTTGAGCGCAAGAACTGTCTTAGAGAGCGCAAACGCATTTAAGGGCGGTGAGATGTGCTTGTTTCCTCTTTTTATGTCTGTCAGCATTGTTTCTAAGATTATAAGTTTTAAGGAAGGGTTATTTTTAATTTCTTCAAGTGCTTTTGTCGTTTCTTCTTCGTTTTCCCCGGAGTGTTCGCCCTGTCTGTTCTCAAATACAGGGTTTTCGAGGAAGTCTATCCATTCCTTTAAAATTTGTTTTCTTGAGTCTGTGATGGGCATATGCTTAGGTCGGCTGACACCAATCGGCCATTCGAGGTCGCATCTGTATTTTTCACTCAGTTCGCCGTTTGGGAGGATGATTTCCTGTTTAAGCCCTGTATATTTTGCTTCTGCTTTTTGTGAAAAATCCTTCGGGGAGGAAAATGAGCCTTTATATCTCGCTAATTTCGTGCAGTAGGCATCATAATTCGTGTCATAGTCGTGAACAGATGCACCTGTAAAGGAAACTGTGTCTTTTGGCATTTCAAAAGACGGCCTGTAGTGTAATTCCTTAACGGGCAACGTCTTAAACAGCTGTGATATATTGTTTACTGATTTGACAGTCATATCTTACCTCTGTATAATTAATAGCTCTGAAGAAGATAAATTACTATAAAAACATTATTTTTTTACACAACTTAATAAAAACTATTGAAAATGTATTTTGATGATGATAGACTTGAATTTGTAAATTTAATATTATTTTTTATCGGGACGTAGCACTCTGCCGACGAGAACGATTGATAATCGTTTGAGGAGAGGTCTGGTAGCGCCTTTGTGAAACAAATAGCGATACCAAGCAGCGCGTCAGATAACATGACAATTGAATAATATAAATATCGGGACGTAGCGCAGCTTGGTAGCGCACTACCTTGGGGTGGTAGGGGTCGCAGGTTCAAATCCTGTCGTTCCGATTTTTTATTTTATAAAAAATCGTTCTTTGCACACACGTTGTTTGAGTATTTCGTTTCACTCAAACTCGAACTAACTGGCTGCATACCTTTCTTGTATGGCTCAAATAAATTTTCGCCTACAATCTCGGCACAGGTTGAACCTACGGTAAGTCTTGAACATCGAAAAATTAATCGCTATGCTCAAATTTTTCTGATGTTCTGCGACATACTTTATCTCTAGCGTTCGTAAACTCACGCAGAGCTAAAGCAAAATCCTGTCATCCCGAAATCTTACGAAGAAAAAAGTCAGCAAAATTTGTTTTTGCTGACTTTTTGCAAGCAAGCCATGGTGTGTGAAAAATGCCATGGCAAGTGAGGAGCTTGACAGGACATGTTGAAACCGTACCCAAGCGACGTGAAAATCTTTGATTTTCTCAGAAGCTTTTGTGCCAAAATCGCTCTGCCGGTTGGAGCTATGGTTCTTACTGTTCGTTGATAATCTGTAAAATTTATTATCTTTATAAAATATTTATTTACATTTTGTTATGATTTAGCTAAACATTTATATCTTTATGCTATTATTCTTCTAAAATATGCTTTGGTTTATAAATTGTTTTGGAACATTAATATATAAGGAGAAAAAGATATGTCGATGGAGATAACCGGTGTAACTTCACAGGTTATGGATCTCAAAAC
>JAFXYZ010000026.1 GCA_017541465.1 bacterium
CCCCCCCTACTTCTTTTGGAAAAGAAGTAGGCAAGAAAACTTAAATAGTTTTTCAAGTTCTATTAGGAATTTACTAAATCATTGTGAGGGTAGAAATAATGGTTTCACTCTTGCAGAAGTTTTGATTACTCTTGTTATTATCGGTGTAATTGCCGCTTTGACTGTTCCGACAATGATAGCAAAATATCAGAAACAAGCTTTGACTACTGCATTTAAAAAATCATACTCTATAGTATCTCAGGCAATAGCAAAGAGTCAAATGGAAAATGGTCCTCTAGAAACTTGGGACTTTCCTAGCTCTGTTAATAATGAAACGACAGCTCAGGTTGTAGAAAAATACATATTACCTTATCTGCAAGTTGCCAAAAATTGCAAGACAGAAAGTGGAAAAGATTGTTTTTCTGCAAATACTACTTATAAAAAAATTAATGGTAGTGATTATCAAATTGTTGATTCTTTAGATAAAAGATATAGATTTGTTTTGAATGATGGTTCGCTGGTTTCAATAGAGGTTGTTCCAAATTCTTGTCTTACAACTGCCAAAAAAAGATGTATTATTTTTCAGGTTGATATTAATGGAAAAAAAGGTCCAAATCAACTTGGAAGAGATTATTTTTCCTTTAGTGCATATCCCTTTACAAACAATGTTATGCCTGATGGTACTTATGATTTATATTCAAGCAATAGGTATGATGATGCAAAGAAAACTTGGAATCGTATTCCCATAGAAAGAATTAACCAGGATTGTAATCCTAAAGGAAGCGGAGAAGGTTGGTTATGCGCAGGAAAAATTATGCAAGAAGGTTGGCAGATGAATTATTAATTTTTGATTCAGATAAATATTATTGAAGCCCTCTTTCAGAGAGGGCTTCAATTTGTGTATTTCATACGGTACAATTTTTTATACCGATATTGTTAATTATTTTTTCTCAAAATACTTCTCATAACTTGCGAAAAGGGTTATATTCCACGTTTTTACCCCTTTTTCAATTCTGAAAATCTTATCGAGGAAAAAGAAGAAGGGGTAATATACAAAAAACGGCATTTTTGTAAACCTTGAATAGAGGAAGTTCGTTCTGTTTCGCACGTGCGCCCTATCCTTCTTTGTCATCTGAATTTGTTTAAAATCAGCTTTTATCATCTCAAAGAAGCGTTTTTTATAGGGTAGTTTAATCTTTTTAAACCACCAGTAGAGAGTTATAATCTTATAATCAAGATAGAGATGTTTCATTTCATCATAAAGCCCGATTTTTTTGAGGTTATCTCCTATCATATTAAAGATTTTGAGGTAATCAAAAAAGGTTTCATCGCGTCTGTTTGTTACGGCAAACCCACGATTGACGCGGTAGAACATCA
Source organism: bacterium (assembly GCA_017541465.1). Classification (GTDB taxonomy): domain Bacteria; phylum Cyanobacteriota; class Vampirovibrionia; order Gastranaerophilales; family Gastranaerophilaceae; genus RGIG6874. The sequence continues at coordinate 1,357 of JAFXYZ010000026.1, forward strand.
GTTCATCTCTCAAAATAGAAATCTTTTCAGCCTTAAAAAGTGCGTCATAGACAAAAACGTTATCCTCAAAGAAAATTCCTCCCGGGAACTCAACTTTTTTTGTGATAAGAAAATCTTTTTTGTAAATCTTATCCCAGGGAACGCTTGTCTGCCAAAAGACAGTATATTTAATATCCCGCCAGTTAAACGGCTTATTGTCAAATTCAGGTGGTATCTGGAGAAGTTTTGAATAAGGGTGCTCAATTATTTTTCCCGTTTCATCGTCAAACTGATTCCAGGCGCAAATGGTGATGTCAGAGTTGTCTTGTTCGATTTTGTTATACATTTTTTCCAGGCAGTTGAGCGCCATATAGTCGTCGCCGTCTATAAAAAAGATGTATTTCCCTCTTGCCGTATTAACGCAGATGTTTCTCGCAAGCCCCTGTTTTAAATTAACAGAGCTCTTATGCAGAATTATTCTTTTATCTTTTTCCTGAAACTCTTCGATAATTTTTATTGTATTATCCGTTGAGCCGTTATCAAAACAGATGATTTCAATATCGGTTAAGGTCTGATAAATAACGCTCTCAAGTGTTTGCGCTATATATTTTTCAACATTGAAAACCGGAATTATGACGGAAACTTTTATATCCATTTATTTCTCTTTTTTTCTAAAGTAATTCAAAAATCTGCCGATAATTTAATTATACAATAAAAACTCGGTTTTGGTATTTTCAGAGGATTTGATTAAAAATTAAACATACTACAATATTTTAGAGGTAAAGTAATGACATCTGATTCTGAATTATTAAAATTAGCTCACAGTGTTTGCGAAAACGCCTATGCTCCATATTCCAAATTTAAGGTGGGTGCCTGCGCCCTCTATGAAAGCGGGAAATATTATCTTGGGTGTAATGTCGAAAACGCAAGTTTCGGGCTTTCTTTATGCGCTGAGAGAAATGCAATTTCCTCTGCTATCGCAAACGGTGAAAAGTCTAAGCTCATGAAAATTGCCATAGTTTCGGATAATACATCCTTTTGCTTCCCCTGTGGTGCTTGCCGTCAGTGGTTCAGTGAATTTTGCCACGACGATTTTGAGGTTATCGTTGAAGATGACCAGAAAGCACCGAAAAGCTTCAGAATGTCCGACATTTTGCCTAATTCTTTTAAATTGTAATTTATAATTATTTATTTATGGTATAATAATTGTAACATTTTGAGAGGTTTAAGTTGGCAGACAACGGAAAGACAAATTATTCAGAGATAAAAGCTTTGCTTCAGGCATATAAAGGGGCTGTTGATGAGAAGCAGAAAAGACAGCTTCAGAATGTTATTGTCTTAGCCTGCATGCCGCTTGTCAAAAGAATAGCGAGAGGTCTCGCGAGAAGAAGCACAGACCCCGTTGAGGATATTATTCAGGTCGGCTCTGTCGGGCTTGTTAAGGCTATTCATTTCTATAACCCTGAGGTCAGTGAAAATTTCAGAACCTATGCTACTTACCTTATAACAGGTGAAATCAGACACTATCTGAGGGATAAAGCCGCTATGATTAAAGCACCGAGGGAAATTTATGAGCTTTCCTACCGCGTAAATATGCTTATTTCAAAATTGAGAGATCCTGAAGGAAATGAGCCCACACCGGATGCGCTTGCAAATGAGCTTGATGTACCCGTAAAACGCGTTAAAGAGGTCTTTGACATAGACAGAAGAAAACAGACGGTTTCTCTTGACCAGGCGGCAAATGCTCTTGGTGATGTTTCTTTCTCACTCTTTGATAAAATCGCCGATGATAATTACTATAACCTTGAACAGTTTCAGGAGGATAAAATCATCATCTCAGATGCCGTAAACACTCTTGATGACAACCTTAAAGAGGTTATAGAACTCTTCTTCTATGAAGATTTGAGCCAGACGCAGATTTCAACAAGGCTTCATATCTCTCAGATGCAGGTTTCAAGAAGGCTCAAAAAGGCTTTGAAAATTTTGTTCGGTGTTCTTGCTCCGAATTATAAAGACGAATTACATTTAGATGAGAGCATTATTTAAAATGGAAGAAATACTTATAACCGGAATTATTTTTATTTTCATATTGGGGATTTGTATAGGAAGTTTTTTGAATGTGGTTGTGTTAAGGGCAATTTCAGGCGAATCAATAGTCCTTCCCCCTTCAAAATGTCCCAAATGTCAAAACCCTCTGAAGTGGTACGACAATATTCCCCTGCTCTCATACCTTATCCTGAGAGGCAAATGCAGAAGCTGTCATGAGCCCATAAGTATTCAGTACCCGATTGTTGAGTTCGCAACAGGGGTAATGTTTGTACTCACCGCGCTCTATTGCGTTGCAACTTCATCTCAGATAACCTCAATAATTCAGCTTCTTCTGAAACTTGTTGTGCTTTGGGTTGTAACCTCTTCAGCTATCGTAATGATAGTCTCTGATTTTAAAGAAAAATGTGTGTTTACCTCTCACAGCTTCGTTTTTATTTTCTCTGCGCTTCTTTATGCCTTTATCCGAAACGGTATTCATCTGACCTTCTTTAACCCCGATTTAATTAACGCGCTTATCGGTATGGTCGTTGGTGTTGTGCTTATGGAGGGCATAGTCGGTATTTTCTATCTTATTCTGAAAAAACGTATCTTCGGTGAAGGTGATACCTACATTGTAGCCGGCATGGGCGCACTTTTAGGCTGGAAATACCTTTTATTAACAATATTTTTAAGTGTTATTGTTCAGGCGCTCTGCTTCATCCCCGCATTTATAGGCAGATTGTTCAGGGAAAAATCATATAAACTTCTTTGGTCTCTTCTTGCCCTCGTTGTTTTAACTTTAGGGCTTAAATTATACACTATGTTCGGTGATGTTTATTATGATATTGTTATTCTTCTGACAGTCATTGTTCTTATTCTTGGTGTTTACTGCTGTCTGCAGATTTTAAAATCGATAAAAACAAAGCAGGATACTGATTTAACTTATCTTCCCTTTGGTCCTGCCTTGCTGATAACAACTTTTCTGATGCTCTTCTTCGGTCACTTCATTGTTCATTTCTTAAAAGCTGTGTTATATTAACATTATGACAAATCAGTTTTCAAGAACAGAACTTTTAATAGGAAAAGAAAGTGTCGAAAAACTCGGAAGAGTGAAGGTTGCGGTTTTCGGGCTCGGCGGTGTCGGAGGGTATGTCGTGGAAGCCCTCGCAAGAAGCGGTGTCGGGAGTTTCGTTCTTGTTGATAACGATAAGGTTTCTCTGACTAATTTAAACAGGCAAATCTATGCCCTTCACTCTACTCTCGGAAAAGATAAGACCGATGTTGCAAAAGCGCGGATACTCGATATTAACCCTTCCGCTCTTGTGGAGGTTCATAACACTTTTTATTCACCCGAAAATGCTTCAGAGTTTGAGTTCTCAGAGTATGATTATGTGGTAGATGCCATAGACACGGTAAAATGTAAACTGAGTCTGGTTGAAGAGTGTTATAAAGCAAACACACCGATTATTTCTTCTATGGGCGCAGGCAATAAACTAAACCCGATGCTCTTTGAGGTTTCGGATATTTATAAAACCTCCGTCTGCCCGCTCTCAAGAGTTATGAGAGGGGAATTAAAAAAGAGAAAAATACCAAAGTTAAAGGTGGTTTATTCAAAAGAAGAACCTTTTAAACCAACGGCTGTGAGTGACGAACAAGACACTAACCGCCGCTCAGTACCTTCCTCAAATGCTTTTGTACCCTCTGTGTGCGGTTTGATAATCGCAGGAGAAGTTATTCTTGATTTGATTAAACCTTAATAAATTCCTTCATATCCAGCTTTAAAATATTGTCTATCTCTTTCTTTTCGTGGGTTTTCCCGAAAATTATCCCGAAAACAGGGTTGTTTTTGTAATCGACTTTTCTCACGTCAAGCGGATTTGAGATGTTTTTTAAATATTTATTATAGTTTACCGATTTAATCTCTTTTCTGTTTACCTCACTCGGAATGTCCGCCATTGTGAAGTAAACATAATCGTCATCTTTTTTGCTTAAAATCTTTTCCCAGTCGGGCTTTTGCTGATGAAGGAAATATTCATAAACATTTATTCCCCAGGCGTGGTAAGCAATATCCGTTATACACCACCCGCAAAACCTCATCGGGTTTATTTCGATAGGTATTGCCCTTCCGTCTCCCGTTATTCTGAGCTCAAGATGAAACGGAAAATTTGTGAAACCGCATACAGTACCTATTCTATTTAGCATTTCCTGAATTTTCGGCAGATATTTTTTTATGATGGGCTTTGAGGTGTAGTAAATTCTGTCTGAAACATCGCCTCCGCTTGAAAACGGGTGCTCGAAAATATTCAGTACGGTAGCGAGCGAATTGTCGTCAAAATAAGCATCTACCGCATATTCCTTCCCGTCTATCATTTCTTCCACAAGGAATTTTGAGGTATTTACAACCGATGAGGGGAAAATACCTTTGAATTTCTTTATGTCCTCCTCCAGCTTTTCAACCGTCTTTTTCCATTCCTTCTCTGTTCTTATAGGATACACCCCGAAGCTCAAAAATCCGGTGTTCAGCTTTAAAACAAGCGGATATTTGAGAGAAGACGGGTTGACTTTCTTTAATTGAGCCTTTGTGAACTCTTCAAAATAATAATTCGGGAAAATCGATTTTATCCCTTTTCTGAACAGGCTCTTATCTTTGCACAGAGTTATCATCATATTGAGCTTTGTGTCTTTGAGGTTTTCGCTTATCCAGTCTATTGAGTTTTCTGAGTTTGTATAGAAAAGAGCATTTTTGTTTTCGTATAAATCAATGGCATCTCGCGTTTTGATGAGCTCTTCGGGTGCAAAATACTCTCTTGCAACTTCATTATCCAGTACTTCAAATCCGTTTTTTCTTATTGTTTCAATTAAAAACTCTGAAACGTAAGGTTTATTAAGAATTATCATTTTTTACTCCGAGAATTTTTCTTATATTTTAGCATAATCGTCTTAATCTCAAATCCGCTGAATTTGAGGTTTTTGTCTGTTAATGAAGGCTTTTCTTCCGAAGAATTTAAACTATAGAGTTCATAATCAGCCTTAAACTTCGTTTTTTGGGGTTTATCAGAAAGATTAAAAAGCCTTATAATTAAATCTTTTTTCCTCTTTTTTATTCCGTAAACAAGGATATTTTTATTTGTTGTTTCAAAGAATTGATGGGAGGTATTGTCAGAAAAGGCTGAAACAGTCGGTTTATAAAACTCTTCTGCCCTCTTAAACATTTCGGTTTCCTCTGTTTCAAACGACAGAGCAAAATCCTGAGCACAGGAGCCTATCATCTGAAGCTCGGGTGTTTCTATCGGGGGACCTGCGGGTGTTCCTCTTGTTATATTGTCCGGGTTTGAAATAATTCCCGTTGCCCTCAGAAGTGTTATATAGAGGGTGTTTTTGTTTACCTCATACTCGTTTATGCCCTTTGTTATTATCTCAACTCCCTGTGCACTCACGAATCGCTGCATGGGGGCTGTGTTGAGCTTTATTTCCGTTCCTTTTTTTGCAGGGATAAGACTGTAAACATCAAAATCAGGGTTGAAGTTTCTCTTCCCCGTTCCGAATAAATCTTCGCTTAGAGTTGATGAAACAGGTTTTGGAAGGTTGAAGCCCAGTTTTAATAAATGATTTTTTGTTTTATTCTTCCATTTTGCCCTAAATTCAAGATGTTTTGCCTGATTATAGAGGGTTAGAACAAGATTAAACCTGCAGTTATCTTCAGTTTTACTTCTGCTGTTTTCTGTTGAGATAATCGGAATTTTTATCTCAAAATCAAGGCTCAGAGTGGCAAAGAGCTCTTTCTTTTCCACCTTAAAACTTTTAATTTTTCCTTCTTTTTTTATGTCATAGGGAAGTGCCCCAAAGTTGTAGCTGTCCCCGATGTCCGCAGTATCAACAAGCGAAATAAAGTCTCTGTATTCTTTTTTATTCCTTTTATCGGTGATATTTATTTTTCCCTCTTTGATTTTAACCTTTATATAATCGTTTTCAATCGTGTCAGAAGTGGTTTTAAGACTGTTTTTATTATTTATCTTCTCTTTTGTGAGCTTTGTCAGAGAAAAAGGTTTTAAGTCTTTAACATCTATAAGATAAGTGTTTATAGGTGAATAGTCCTCTGTAACGGGTACATATCTTGTGTTATAGATAAGTTTATCAGAAAAATAGTGTTTTGTTTCAATCTTCTGCGCCTTTAAAAATTGGGGAAGCTCTTTATCTGTAGTAATCTCAATAACTCCATTATAATCAAAATTTGAAAGGTTAAAGATACAAAGGTCGC
>JAFXYZ010000027.1 GCA_017541465.1 bacterium
AATACATAGTATCCAAAGCAACCTCTAATTTTGTCTTATTCATTGTGAGAGGCTCGTTCATACTGTTTGAAAAGTCAATAATGAATAATATCTTTTCTTTTGAATCGTTGTAGTCACTCTGACTTGCATTATATTTGTAACCCGGTGTATATGAATAATTAAAATTATTCTTCGCAAAAACTATCCCTGTTGATGTTAAAAGTATAAATAAAAGTATTATTGAGCCTAAAAATTTTTGTTTCATATTTCCTCTCGTATATTCAGAAGATTAACAAAGAAAATCCTTCCTGTCATCACCAAAAGTCTTACAACATTGATTATATCATCTATCTGATAATATAAACGAAATATTAAAAAATTAGTTCAAAAATAACAAAAAAGAGCCCTTTTGAAGGCTCTTTTTGTTGAATATATTGTATTGAGAACTAATGCCAGCCTAAGATTTTCTTAGACCAAGTAAAATTGTCAATATCAAGACCGTTGAAGGTGGTTTTAATGCACTGCTTCTTTAAATATTGTTCAAATTCTTCAGTAAATTTTGACTTCAAACTCGGCTTTTCTGCTTTGAAATCTACGACAAGTTTACTCATAGTTCATCTCCTTATTATTATTTGTTACTTATATGAAATAGCCATGTGGCCCGATTTTTTCTTCCACTTAATACTATAATTATAACATATATTATATTTGTCCTTTTCGGCAGAATTTATAATGGTTTATTAAAATAATTGTTATACTTGTAATAGAATACTTGTAAAATTTAATTAATTAAATTGTTTATTTAACTTAAAAATTTAATCATTAAATTTAGGATTTACTGCAAGCCATTTATAAGCGGGGTTTTCGTCATTCTGAGGTATATCAGTCACAAAAGTACCGCCGTATCTTCCCCTGATGAAGTTCAGATAACCCTGCTGAGCAAGATTTTGAAGTGCTTTTCTGATTGTATTTGAGCTTACATCAAGAAGTTCAGAGAGTTCTTCCATAGAAGGAAGTTTATCCCCGATTTTATATTCGGTAATAATAATGTTTTTAATTTTATTCTCAATTTTTTGATAGCTGTATTGCATAGCAGTCTGAGCCGAAGCAAAAATCGAGTTTTCAATTTTAGGCTGAAGCGCAGGGGAATCCGGCATTTTAATTAATGTTGTACCGTATTGTCCTCTTCTCGTGAATAAAATACCTTCATCAACAAGAGATGAAATAGCATCGTGCATTGTTTTTATGCTTACATTGAACTTTTCAGCCAGGCTCTCATGTGAATTAATTTTATCCCCGATTTTGTAGTTATCTTTAATGAAATCTTTTAATTCCTCTTTAACCTTATCAACAAGAGTGCTTGTCTGAATATCGGTTAATATTTCAAAGTCATCAAGAGAAATATTTTTCGGAACAGATTTTAAAATCCAGTTTGCATCGTTTCCTCTTGTCTGGCGGGAAGATAAAATACCTAAATTACATAAATATTCGTAAGCAAGTCTTACTGTGTTGGTTGAAACACCCAAGTCATCAGCCATTTTTCTTGTTGAAGGAATGGGAGAACCGACTTTAATGTGCTTTTGGATAATAATTGCCTGAATACTGTCAATAATTTTTTCTCTTTTGGTTGTTAATTTTCTGACAGGGGCAATAGGGTTTGTTGCGTTGTTGACGGAAACCATAGTACCGATTTTTTGTTTTGAAGTCAAATATCCTTCATCTTCAACGTATCTGATAGCATTTTGAACAGTGCCTATGCTGACACCCAGATAGCTCGAAAGCTGAGATTTATTCGGCAGAAGGTCGTTATTCTTAATCTTGTTCGATTTAAAGAGTGAAGTGAGCCAGTTTATAATCCATTTTTTAATAACAACATCCTTTGATTCATATGATGCAGAGAAATCCGGGATTTGTTTTGGAAGCTCATTTATATCAATTTTTCGTTGTTTTAATTCTGTCACAATTAACATCCTTTTTATTTTCCTCTCTAATTATAAATACAGATGAGAAATTTTTTGTTATTGTGACCGGAAATCTTAAACTTTTGTTACTTTAAAAAACAATTTTTTGCTAAATTATATTAACAAAAGCACTTCAACATAGCGCGAATTTAGTGACATAAAATATTTGCGTTACAGACCTTTTAGAATTGATAACTCAACGTCTAAACTCGTTAGCTCTCTGTATAATTTTAGGCAAAAAAAATGTTTGCAGTAGTGCAAACATCAAATAAACACGAGGATATTAAGAGAGAGAGAGTAATCTTTTGTTGAATCATTGTGTCTAAAATGACTGATTCGTTTTTTTTGGTGGTCTTTGGTTCTTTCTGACTTAATAACCTCTGGTACTTATATAAAGTATTTTTTTATTTGGAAATTGACTATTTGACTCAATTCCTTTAATATTTCTTTACATTAATTATACAATCCCCTCTCTGAGGGCTTTTACGGCAACCTGGGTTCTGTCATCGACTAGAAATTTTTGAATAATATTACAAACATGTGCCTTTGCAGTATGCTCAGAAATACACAAAATCTTTGCAATTTCGCTGTTAGATTTCCCGTCAACAACCAGCTTCAAGACTTCATACTCTCTGTTTGTAAGGTTTGCGTGTTTAGCTTTAAAATTTGAGTTTGAAATTTTGGTCTTATGAACAAGATGAATATTGTTGCTTCTAATTATTTTGACGGCCCTGTGGTCTATCCAGAGAGAGCCATCCTTAACCGTTCTTATGATAAACATAAGGTCATCAGAGTTAATATCCTTGTAAACAAGAGCAAAAACACCTGTTTCGAGAGCATCTTTTACATATTTATCGCATAAATCACCCGAAATAATAATTATTTTGGCATCCGGATTTTTCTCTCTGATTTCCCTGGAAGCCTTAATACCGTTAATATCAGGGAGGATAATGTCCATTAAAATCACATTCGGACGCTTCAGAAGTGCCTTTGAAACAGCCTCTCTTCCGCTTCCCGTCTCATCTATGACTACAATATCCTCTGAATCATCAAAAAGAGTTTTCAAACCGGCTCTTATAATCTTCTGGTCTTCAACAATCATTAAGGTAATTTTATCTTCACTCATAAATTTTCTCCGTTAATGATTATGAAATTATTTTTTTGAAAAATAATTATCCAAATTAATATTTTTTTTAACTATTAAAAATTTTTTAAAAATTAAAATTTTAAATTTGTTATCACAATAAATCGAATAGATATATAGCTATAATATTTTCAATAATGTTATAAATATTATTAATATATATCGTGTAGATTTATATAGATAAAATATTAACAGGGAGTTTAAGAATCAGAATTTAATAACCCCAAACTGACCTGTAAAAATTCCGTAGAAAAGAGAAAAGAATACATAAAGCAAAATTATTGCAAGCGCAAAGAGAAGAAGTGTGAAAAGAACAAATACTGCGCAGGAAAGAATAATTGCTACGGAATAGAGAAAATCATATTTCTTTTCAATTTCTGAGTAATCAAGGAAAGTTAAAAATCTTCTGAAAATAGCAATATAAATTACAACGGAAATAATTATCGCAATAAAAAGTTTCGGAATCATATAATTGAGGTTGGAATCTTTAAACATGAGAAGATAATCAATCCAGCAGGTAAACGCAAAAGCAATTACAAAATAAACGAGAGTAAGAGCTATACTCATATTTCGTTTTGCAAAAGTATCAAATGTTAAGTTGTCATCCTTCTTCATATAATTAACCTTATATATCCCTATATAAAAATAATATCATTTGAGTTTTATAGTTCAAATATTTAACAATTTATTCACAATATTGTGAATCGCAGAATTAAACATCGACCTCAGGAGGTCATTTTTGATAAATTTATGTTATTTAAGGGGTATAAATCTATGTCAACTGTCTTAAAATCGGCCTTGTTACATAATATATATTATAACTACCTATCGTATAGATTTATAGCGATAATATTAATATAAAAATCGTAAACTAATATTAAATAAATATCCCTGTTAAATAAATGAATTATACTAATAATATGGATAAATTAAAATATGATGTTGTAATAGTCGGCGGGGGTACATCAGGGGTTGCCTGCGCTTATACAAGCTCTAAGCTCGGACTTAAAATCCTTTTGCTCGAAAAGTCTGATGTATTAGGCGGTGCTATAACACAGGGACTTGTTATCCCTGCAATGAAAACCGATGATAAAAATATTAACAACGACTTTTATTATGATTTAATTAAATATTCAAAAGAATTTAATGCGCAGATAAAATATTCAGACGAAAACGAAGGCTGGTTTAACCCGGAACTCTTAAAAATCGTTTTTGATAAGATGCTATCAGATGTCAATTGTGATGTTTTGTTTTCTAGTGAAGTAATTAGTATCAACCCTCACCCCAGCCCTCTCCCCAAAGAGAGGGAGTCAGTGTTTTCTTTAAATATCATGTCAAGAATGTTATCGTTACATATCGAAACGAAATGTTTAATAGACGCAACAGCTAACGGAAAAATTTTTGAGATTTTAAATTTAAAATTTCAAAAAAAATTAAAAAATAATTTTCAGACACCAAGTTTAAGATTTATGATTTCAAATGTTGATTTGAAAGTTTTTGAAAAATGGATTATGGAGTTAGATAACGATAGAGAAGTTACAACCTCATGTAAGGTAAACGGGCAGATAAACCTTTCGACTGCATACACCTGGGATAAGAACAAGACCTGGGCTCTCAGGCCTGTATTTGAGAAGGCTATAGAAAATCATGACCTTGAAGTTGAGGATAGTGCCTATTTTCAGCTCTTCACAGTACCTTCTATGCCGAATACCGTTGCGATGAACTGCCCTCAAGTACTTATAAATAAAGATATTGAAACACCTTTTGAATACTCTGAGTGCTTAAAAACCGGAAGAGAAAAGGTTTTAAGACTTCATAATTTCTGCAAAAAATATTTAAAAGGTTTTGAAAACTCTTTTATATCACATATCTCGGACACTCTTGGGATAAGAGAAGACAGAAGGGTTGAGGGTAAATATATTTATACGAAAGATGATATTAGCAGTTCTAAAACATTTGATAATATTGCTTTTGCAGGTGATTATCCGATAGACATTCACTCAAACGATGAAAATGTCTGCGAAAGCATAAGACAAAACTACTATGTACCGATAGAGTGCCTTATGTCAAAAGATTACGATAATTTATTTGTCATCGGCAGGTGTTTAAGCGCTGATTTTACATCTCAGAGCGCACTCAGAATACAAAGACACTGCTTTTCAATGGGCGAAGCCGTTGCAAAATATATAGCGCATAACAGAAAATAATCTGAAATGCGCTTTTAAAAATTATATTAAATATTAATCTAAATAGAAAGCAGTAACGACCTTATGGGAATCTTCAGCATACTCAATTGCTTTATACAAAGTATTTGAAGTATGTGAGAGGAAGCAAATTAACTGCTGACCTTCATCGATGATTTCTCTGTTACAAACACGGCTTGCATCAGCGAGTGTCATCATTGACCTATCGGGATGTTCGATGATATGAGGAACACCGATTAACTGATCCTGAACGTCAGAGGGCTGCTGGCCGATGGTCTGAGGAAGAATAACTCTGAGTTTATCAGGGTTTGCCTTCATAGCACCTCGTATTGTTGCTGCGTTTGTTCCGCTTGAACCACCTGAAGTGATGATAGTGTTACCCTGAACAACGAGTGCATAGGCAAGCACCTCAATAATCTGCTGATGAGTTATCGGCAGATTACGGCTTCCGATGATAGCAACTTTCTTGGCTGACTGCTGAATTGTAGCAAGCTCCATAGCAAGTTCATCAACGTTGTCTTCATTGTGGTCTTCGACTTTGTCCAAATCATCAAGAGGAACCATAATTGATTGTTCTTGTTTGTTTTCGTCCGACATTTAATTTCCTGTTCAATTTACTTTAAAAATATCTTTTATGATATAATACATATATTACCACAAAATTTGAAAAATAAAAGAGATAATGAAAAATATTTTAGAAACACTTAACAGAGAGCAGAAGGAAGCTGTTCTCCATGATTCAGGGGCATTGTTAGTATTGGCGGGAGCGGGAAGCGGTAAAACAAGAGTTTTGACCGTAAGAATTAAACAGCTTGTAGATTCGGGAGTAAACCCCGAAAACATCATGGCGGTAACCTTCACAAATAAAGCCGCAAAAGAAATGGTGGAAAGACTGTCTAAATTAATAGGTGAGGAAAAATCGAAAAAACTCTTTGTCGGCACTTTTCACTCTATTGCGGGAAGAATTTTAAGATACGATATTGACAAATATAAAGATTTAGAAGGAAAATCCTGGAACAGAAACTACGTCATTTATGATGAACAGGACTCTCTTAACATAATTAAACAGGCGATTAAGAAATGTAATCTTGATGAAAAAATTTACCAGCCAAAACTTGTAAAAACAATCATTTCAAATGCCAAAAACAAGATGCAGGATGCTTTCACCTACTCAGAAAGAGCAAAAGACTTTCGCTCACAGAAATACAGCGAAATATATCTTGAATATGAAAAACAACTTCAGTTAAATAACGCACTTGATTTTGACGACATGCTCACTATTGCAGTTAAACTTCTTGAAACAAATGAGCAGGTCAGAAATAAGTATTATAACAGATTTAAACATCTTCTTGTTGATGAGTTTCAGGACACAAACCTATCACAGTACCGTTTTATTAAAGCTATTTACGCAAATAATCTGCCTGAAAGCGAAATACCGAAAGATAAGAGTTTATGCGTCGTAGGTGATATAGACCAGTCGATTTACAGCTGGAGAGGGGCTGATTTCAGAATACTTCTCAATTTTCAGAGCGAATATAAAAATGCACAGATAATCAAGTTAGAGCAGAATTACCGCTCAACCGAAAACATTTTAAACGCAGCAAATGAAGTTATTAAGAATAACACCCAGCGAATATCAAAAAATCTCTATTCGAACGCAGGTAACGGCTCAAAAATAAATGTTTATGAAGCCTCTGACGAAACAGACGAAGCGGTTTATGTAGCAAGAATGGTAAAAAGACTCTGCAATAACGGCCACAAACTCTCGGATATTGCCGTTTTATACAGAACAAATTCCCAGTCAAGAACCTTAGAGGAAGCATGTATCTCAAACCATATTCCCTACAGAATTTATGGCGGGCTGAAGTTCTATGACAGAAAAGAGATTAAGGATATTGTCGCCTATTTAAAAGTTATCTATAATTTTAACGACTCAGTCAGTTTAAAAAGGATAATTAATACCCCCAAACGCGGTATAGGTGCCGAAACTGTCAATAAATTAGAGACCTCCGCCCAGGATAACGGATTATCCCTGTTTGAGCTTATAACTTCACTTGATGATTATGAGGTAAATCTTTCACCTGCGACAAAAACAAAGATAAAAAACTTTGCAGAGCTTATATTTGACCTCATTGACAGTTCAAAAGTTATGAATATTCCCGAGTTTTTAAAGCATTTAATCGACAAAACCGGCTATATTCAGGCAATAAGAGAAGAGGATGACGAAGAAACGGCAGAAGGCAGAATAGACAACCTTCAGGAGTTCATCACAGTTGCGACTGAATTTGAACCGACTGAAACGGATAATATCATCGGCGAATTTTTAACCCAGGTCTCTTTGGTGTCCGATTTAGACTCTATGGATGAAGCAAATGAGGTCTTAACTCTTATGACACTTCACAGTGCTAAAGGACTTGAGTACGATGTCGTCTTTTTAACGGGTTTAGAGGAAGGAATTTTCCCGCATAACAACTCAAATACAACAAATACAGAGCTCGAGGAAGAAAGAAGGCTCATGTATGTCGGTGTTACGAGAGCCAAAAAGGATTTATTCATCACACACGCAACAAAAAGAAGAATGTGGGGTGAATCAAGATATAATAACCCGAGCAGGTTTATAGCCGAAATTCCTGCTCACCTTTGCGAATTTGACAGCTCGGACGGTTTCAGCTCAACGTCACAGAGAAGTTCGTTTTCAAGCGCAGTTAATACAATAAGGAATTCCTCATCATCTTCTTCTGTTATAAGACAAAGTTATGACGGTTCTATAGCACCCGTAACCTCCTTCGGTAAAAACTTTGTGTCACCGCAAAAGAGGAAGGCAAACCTTATCAAAAGTCAGGAAAACCTTAATAATATCGCTAAAAAGCAGGAAGAGGACAAAAAGAAAATAGAAGAAATTCTGAAGAATAACCCCATAAAACAAAAAATTCTTGCCAGGTTATCCCAATTCAAGCAGGGCGACAGGGTTTTTCACACAAAATACGGGGTAGGAACAATATTATCTGTCACGAATGACGGCAGTGCTACCACCTTCAAAGTCGATTTTAAATCTCAGGGAGTAAAAGAGCTCGATGGCGCACTCTCAGGGCTCAAAAAGTTTTAGACAGTTCATATAAAACAAGGCTGACGGCTGTTGAAAGATTTAAAGATTCAACACTGCTGTTTATAGGTAGAATAAAGTTATTATCAGCCGATTTTGTTGTGTTTTCACTTAACCCCTCAGCCTCTGAGCCAAACATAATAACATAATTACCCTTTATTTCGGATAATAAAATATCAGATTTCTTATGAAGGTTAGTTGAAATAAACTTAAAATCTTTAAAATCGCTTCTAACTTCGCTAATCGATTTATATTCAATAAAAGGCATTTGAAAGAAAGTTCCTGCGGAAGAGCGGATTGTTTTTGGGGAATATAAATCACAGCAGTCACCGAGAAGTATAATTAAATCAATATTAAACGCGCAGGCGCTTCTGATTATTGTTCCTAAATTTCCGTTATCTTTTATGTTTTCCAATAAAAGAATTTTTGAAGATTTTTTGTTTAGCACAAAATTTTTCTTCTCGACAACACTCAAAACAGGAGGAAGGCTCTCAGTCGTTGAAATTTTCCTCATAACCTTTTCATTGACTTTATATAAAATATCGTCTTTTATATTAAAATCTTTTTCAGATAGAGTAAAAACATATTTTAAGTTAAAACCGTTATTTAAAGCGCCTTCAAGAGCCTTTTCACCTTCAACGATAAAAAGGTTATTTGTATCTCTGAATTTTTTTATGGAAAGAGATGAGACGAATTTCACAAGTTCATTATTTAGAGAGGTAAGTTCTTTCATACTCCTCCTGCCAGTCAAGATACCATTTAAATTCCTGTTTTGTTAAAAGACTTCTATCGACGAGTTTATCTTCAAACTTATATTTTGAAAGGGTTTCAGGCATGATAATATCGTTTAATTTATTTGCATAAACCGTATTTTCAAGCCTTACACCGCCAAACCCCTGTTTATATGCCCCGGGCTCTATTGAAAAAACTGTGTTTTCGGTTATATCAACTTTTGAGAGTTTGTGTTTTGAAAGAGTTACAGGGGGCTCATGGACACTGATACCGACTCCATGCCCTGTTCCGTGGGCAAAAGGATATTCGGTGCCAAGCCCTTTTTCAATAACCTTTCTTGCGTTATTGTCGATATTATAATATTTTTTAGTTGGCTTATGATACGCATTCAAAAAGGCTTTTAAAACGACTGTATATACTTTTTTCTGCTCGTCAGAGGGTGTCCCCTTTATAAATGTCCTTGTCGTATCAGTTGCATAACCGCCCTCAAAATAAGCACCATAGTCAATTAAAAGGAAATCGCCGTCTTTTACAATTTTATCTTTTGAAGGTGTTCCGTAATGAATTATTGCTGAATTTTCACCACACGCAACAATCGGCTTAAAACTAAGGGCATAAGCGCCGTTTGAATAAAGACTGTCCACAAGTGCTCTTGAATAATCAAATTCGGAGTATTCCACTTCCGATGAGAGCATCTGTTCAATAATTTCAAGGGCTCTGTCCGTATTATAAAAGCACTCTTTAAAGTGTTCAATTTCGCTGTTATTCTTAATATGTTTCCGGGAAAAATCTTTATCAATCTTTTTATTCGATTTATCAATTAACCTGAAGTCATAAAGCGAAATTGACTTTTTCTGATAGAGGACATCAGAGTTTTTGATGTTTTTGAGGTCTTTATAATACTCATCAAAAAACTTGGTTTTAATGAATTTTGACTTAAATTCTCTCTCTGAATTAACATATAAAGTAGCACCCGAAGGGTTGATAATGAGTTTTGAGGGAAATGATGAAGAATAAGGAAAATCAAAGCTTCTGAGGTTTGTTAAATACGCAATATCAGTTAAATCGGTAACCAGCAAATAAGAATTTTGAAATTGCCGGAGGAGTTCAGAAATCTTATCGTCAGCGGACTTACCTGAAATTTCAAGAGGAATTTCATTAATATCAAAAAATTTTTCGGAGCTAAGTGAGGACTCGCAAACTTCAATTCCGTCTTCATTCAGAGGTTTAAACTTAATGTTTTTGGGTTTTCCCTCTTTTTTAAACTTGTCAAACAAAAATTTTGAGATTTTCTTTGCGGGCACACCCAAAACAAAATTTTCACCCAGAACCTCAAACATAGCTTCATATAAATATTTATCGAGCGGAACTTTAACTATTTCAATGAAATCATCCCTGACTTCAATATCAGCCTGGGCATGATAGCGGGTATCAACAAATAAATAAACCTTATCTTTGGTCGCGACACCCATAGAAGTTGAGCCCGAAAAATTAGTTAATTTAAAAGAAGAATTGAGCTCTAAAACATTATATTCCATCAGAAACTCGTTTGAAGAGTTGAAATATAACCCGTCAATTTTGTTTTCCTTCAGATATATCTTTAATTTATCAAATAATTCTCTCATAATTTACCAAAAATGATTATATCACATGTTCATTGTATAATTAAATCATGAAAAAGTTTTATATTGAAACACAGGGCTGCCAAATGAACAAATCCGACACCGAAAGAATGTCGGGAATGCTTATGTCACTTGGAATGGAAGAAACGGATAACGAAAAAGAAGCAGATTTATTAATCATAAACACCTGCTCTATCCGTCAGCTTGCAGAAGATAAAGCCTTCAGTAAACTCGGGGTTTGGGGCAAACTTAAAAAGGCAAGACCTGAGATAAAAATCGGAATCTGCGGCTGCGTTGCACAGGTAAAAGCAAAAGAAATCAAAAAGCGCGCACCTTATGTCGATTTAATCTTCGGTACTCACAATATTTATGAACTTCCTAAACTTGTTGAAGAATTGAAAAACACAGATGAAAGAATAATTTCTGTTACAAATAACCCGTATGTTCCAGAAAGTGATTACCCGATAAACAGAGCAAAATCTGTTAATGCCTGGATACCAATTATGGAAGGGTGCAATAATTTCTGTACCTACTGTGTTGTTCCTTTTACAAGAGGAAGAGAGCGAAGCAGAAGAATTGAAGATATTGTAAAAGAAGCTAAAAAGTCTTTAGAACAGGGTTATAAAGAAATAACACTTCTCGGACAAAATGTTGACAGCTACGGAAAAGATTTTAATGACGGACAAACAACATTAGCGAACCTTTTGAGGGAATTAAATAAAATAGAAGGCAAATTCAGACTGAGATTTGTTACTTCTTACCCGACAGACATCACTGATGACTTAATTAATGCCGTTAAAGAATGCGATAAAGTCGCAAAATACTTCCATATCCCGATGCAGTCAGGAAATACTGAAGTTTTGAAAGCAATGAACAGGCGATATACAAGAGAACAGTACGGCGAAATAATCAAAAAATTAAGAAAAAGCTATAAAGAAGTTTCAATAACCTCTGATTTTATCGCGGGTTTCCCGGGTGAAACCGAAGAACAGTTTAATGATACCCTGAGCGCAATAGAGAAATTTGAGCTCGATTACTCAAATACAGCGGCATATTCACCCAGACCGAATACAAAAGCAGCTAAAATGACCGATTTATTCCTCTCTGAAAAAGTAAAATCAGACAGACTATTCAGGCTCAATGAATGCAATAAAAAAGCTGTAATGCACTCAAATCAAAAATGCCATAATAAAATTTATGAGGTGCTTGTCGAGGATATTAAAACAGAAGACGGCGAAAGAACCCTGACAGCAAGAACAGAGGGAAATAAAATCGTTCATATAAAATCCGATAAAAATAATATCGGTGATTTTCTGAACGTTAAAATAACTGGCTCAAATGTCTGGTGTTTGTTCGGGGAAGTTGTATAAAACTTCATTTTTGCGAATTTTTATCCTGATGGTATTTCGTTCTGTCAATTTGAAATTCCTCCATGCTCACAAAACTCGCCTTGCGGGCTTCGCCCTAGCCGGCTCATTTTGTTCGCTATCCAGACTCACTTCGTTCCGTCCGTACGGTACAATTGAAATTCCTCCACGCTCACAAAACTCGCCTTGCGGGCTTCGCCCTAGCCGGCTCATTTTGTTCGCTATCCGGACTCACTTCGTTCCGTCCGTACGGAATTTCAAAAAAAAAGAGGGCATAAAGCCCTACTGTCTGGAATTAAGAATAGTTGGAAGTATGAAAAAGATTACTTATATATAACTTGATTTGAACTAAGATAACAATTCCCCTTTGGTATATTTTATTTATACACTTTAGTCTAATTGACAAGAATAAGTGCATATTATACACTAAATCATTTTTTATTAATATTTCAATAGTTTTAGCAATTGTTAAGGAATATTAAAAATAGGACTTGACAAAAAATCATCTATGTTCCATAATAAAAGTGTTCAATAAAGTGTAATCGAAACACTTGAACTGAGAAAGAGGTAAGAAATGAGAATAGATGCAATAAAAAACTCCTATACTCCGACATTCAGACAGAATAATGCTGTTGTCGCTTATCCTGAATTATCTTACAGAAAGTCACAGATTAACGTCTACGAAACAGATCCTTTCCAAAACGGTTTAAATTCCATAGTTAAGAAGTTTGAAAAGGCTTACAGATTATTATTCACACCTGAAATAGACAAAAAATCAAGCGACATCAAAAACAGCATCGATTTAATCATCGATGGGGATAAGGAAGGTAAGTCAGGGGAAAAATTAAACGCAGTTGCGTAAAAATTTTACTCCCCTGAACCGAATTTTGTTCTGATTTTCCACTGAAAAAGAGTTAGACACCCTATAACCACAAATAAAATATAAGCTAAACTCGAGGCTTTTCCTAAATTAAAATATTCAAAAGCATTTTTATAAAGCCAGTAAACGAGGATATTTGTTGAATTATTTGGTCCGCCCTGTGTCATTAAATAGACTAAATCAAAGACCTGGAAAGAACTTATCGTAGTTATAACGACTACAAAAAATATTGTAGGCGCAAGAAGGGGAAGTGTTATCTTAAAAAAGGTTTTTAAAGCAGAAGAACCATCAATTTGTGCGGCTTCATAGAGTTCGGAATTTATTGTTGCAAAGCCTGTAAGCATAATAACGGTATTGTATCCGATCAATTTCCACACCGAAACTATTATAATAGAGATTAAAGCCGTTTCTGGGGAATATATCCAGCCTAAATTTGATTTTAAAACAGTATGTAAAAAGCCTACATTCGGATCAAATACCCACTGCCAGACCATCGCAATAGCTATCATAGGTGTGATAAACGGGATAAAATATACTGTTTTTAATAGTTCATTGAGTTTTGTTTTATGGTATAAAACAGAAGCGAGAATAATAGGTATAATTGTCGCAAAAACAGTAACCGAAAGAGAATAAACAAGGGTATTAAACAAAACAAACCAGAACATTTTTGATTGTAAAAGTTCAAGATAATTGAAAAATCCGACAAATTTAATGTCTGAAAGCAGATTCCAGTTGGTGAAACTGAGACAAAAAGAAATTATTGTCGGAATAAAAATAAAAAGTGCACAACCTAAAATACATGGCAGAATAAATAGCCACGGTGAAAGGTTTGAGTTTTCTTTATTAAACTTAAATAACATTTTGATTTTATAAGCCATTTTATCTATAATAGATTTAGTATATAGTTTTTCTTCAGAAATAACAAGGGATATGACATGGCAATTATAAACAAACTGAGTGCTTTTGGTAAAAATGACATAAGAGGAATATATTCCGAGGACATTACCGAAGAGCTATTTTATTATGTGGGACGTGCTTTTGCCAGATACGTTCGGGAAAGAACCGGACTGGAGAGGAATGAACTCTGGATTTCAATAGCAAGAGATACAAGACTTCATTCACCCTCTTTGATGAGTGTTGTTATAAAAGGACTTCAGCACGCAGGCGCAAACGTTGTCGTCCTGGGAATGACACCCACACCTTTGGCATATTACAGCGAATTTATAAAAATTCCCTATAAAGATGAAGAAATTAAAGTTAATGCTTCAATGATGGTTACCGCAAGCCATAACCCGAGCGAATATAACGGGCTCAAAATGACCTGCCAGAGAGCTTCTCTCACTGAAGCAGATATTCAGAGAGTTAAAGAAATCACGGTTGAAGAGCTGAATGCACAGACACAATTCGGCAATCACGGGATGAAAATCGAGTTTGATATTGTTAAACACTATCTTGAAAACACCGCAAAGTATTTTGAGCAGACAGGCACAGGGATAAAGGTGGTCGTTGACAGCGCAAACGCAACCGCAGGAATTATTGCCCCGCAATTATACAGAGAACTCGGTTGTGAGGTAGTTGAGCTATTCTCAGAGCCTGACGGAAACTTCCCTAATCACCACCCGAATCCGAGTGATGAAAAGACATTAGATGCTATCAAAAAGAAGGTTAAAGAAGAGAAAGCAGATGTCGGAATAGCCTTTGACGGAGACTCTGACAGAATCGGCGTTATAGATAATGAAGGCAATTACCTGACAGGTGACAGACTTCTTTATATTTATGCTTCGGATATTGTTCCCGAGCTTGTTAAAAGAGGTGAAAAGCCTGCCGTTGTTTCAGAAGTGAAATGTTCTCAGGTATTATTTGATTCCATAGACGAAATGGGCGGTAATGCCGTTATGTGTAAAACAGGCCACGGCTACATTAAATCAAAAATGAAGGAAACAAACGCAATTCTCGCGGGTGAAATGAGCGGTCACATGTTCTTTAAGGACAGATACTACGGCTTTGATGACGCAATTTACGCAGGCTGCAGAATTATTGAAATTATTGCCAAGAATAAAGCACAAAACAAAGATTTCAGGCTATCAGACCTTCTTGAGCCCTTCAAAAAGGTTTATACCACCTCAGAGGTAAGGTATAAATGCCCGAACGATTTAAAAGATGCCGTTTTATATGAATTAAACGAAAAAATAAACAAGAATGAAATTGATTTCGGTAAGAAGATTAAGGACATAATAACAATTGACGGACTACGAATTGTTTTTGATAATGGATTTGCGCTTATCAGAAAGAGTAATACAGAGCCTGTATTTACCCTGAGATTTGAAGCAGATACCAAAGAGAGCGCGGAGGGCTTTAAAGATGCCATGATAAGCGCCTTAGATGAATGTATAAAAGATAATGAACAGGATTAAAGATGAATAAAAACATACTTGCTTTAATAGTTATTTTTCTTTGTATTGGCTGCCTGGGCTTAGGTTATATAAATGCCTATAACAATAAAGATGTCATTACTCAGGACAGCAGCGAAGGAGGAAAGAAAAACAAAAATATTATCTCGACAGATGCAAAAGTCGGGGTTATAGACCTTCAGGGAGTAATTGAAAACAGTGCGAAATCAGAGTTGTTCTCTATGGACTACAGCGCCTCAAATGCTCTTAAATCATTAAGATCAGCTGTTGATGATAACTCCGTAAAGGGTATAATTTTAAGAATAAACTCCCCCGGCGGAACGGTTGCGATGAGCCAGAATATCAATGAAGAGGTAATGAGAGTAAGAGCAAATAAACCAGTCATTGTTTTAATTGAGGATATGGCGGCAAGCGGAGGATATTATATTGCCTGCGCAGGTGACAGAATTATTGCTAAAGAAGGCTCTCTGACGGGAAGTATAGGTGTTATATTTTCCACCTTTGATTTACATAAGTTAATGCAGGATAAACTTTTTATCAATTCAAACGTTATAAAGAGCGGAAGGTTTAAAGACATAGGCTCGAGTTACAGAGAAATGACAAACGATGAAAAAACACTTCTTCAGGACATTGTAGATGATTCATACGAGCAGTTTATCTCGGCAATAGTAAACGGCAGGGTAAACCGAGACGATAAATATACCGCCGAAAAGACTCATTTAACCGAAAATAAATTGAGAGAAATTGCTGACGGAAGAATATTTACGGGCTCACAGGCAAAAAAACTCGGGCTTGTCGATATAACGGGCGGAATAAACAAAGCGGAAGAAGTTATGCAAACAATGGTAAATGAAAAATTTAATTCAAAAACCAAAATCAAACTCGTCAACTACAACAAGAAATCAAGCCTGAACGAATATTTATTTGGTGTTACGGAATCCTTGTTTAACAGAAACCTTGAGGTTTCAAGCCTTCTTCCGGTCAGTATGAGATTAACTAAGAGGCCTTTATATTTATGGGAATAACAATAAAAGAATATCTTGAAAATGTATTTAACCTTATTTTTTCACCAATCAAATTTTTTAACGGTGAAGAGATAACTGTTTCGACAAGACAGGCACTCGGAACGGTCGTTCTTGTGAGTGCTTTTACTGTATTCGGTAACGGAATTGCCGATAAATCAGTTTTTGAACCGTTCTTTCCGTTTACCTTCTTTTTTATAATTATCGGAATAGCAATTTTATGGTTCTTAACAGGCTTATTTATTGAATTTATAGCCAAAATTTTCTCAAATGAAAACAGGCTCAATAAAATACTTTTTTATACCTCCTTTGCGATGATACCCTATATTTTCTTCGCACCGCTTGATGTGTTAAAAAAATCGGGCGAAATGTTCTATACGGTCGGGGTTATAGCGGAAACACTTTTATACCTTTGGATAATTGTTCTTTATGCAATGGCAATTAAAAAGGCTTATCAAATCTCAATTGCAAGAGCATTTATGATGTTATCCCTTCCTTTTATCTCAGTATTTTTTGCACTTACCTGGGCAATTTCATTTATTGCAAAAATGAGTTATATAAATTCTATATAGGAATTTTAATTAAACGAAAAATCTATGAAAACAAAAATTTTAAAAATATTTTTTATATTTATAACTCTTTCGGCAATATCGCTTGCGGGAACACTAAACGCTGCGCTTTTATCCGAAATCGAAAACAACTTCTTCGGTGTTGATTACCCTAAAGACTCTGATTTGGGAAGAATACAGAGGATAGAAAAAATACTATACGGAACAACTCAGACCGGTGATTTAGCGGTAAGATTAAACAAAATCGCATCGGATACGGGAACTGTCGTAAAGAAGAAGGAAATGTCAAAAGCTGAAAAGGCTCTGCCTAATAATCTTTCGCAACAGATGAATAATAATCAGCCCCCCGAACAAAAAAAAGAGGACTATGTTGCGGAGGACTCATCTGTTAATTATCCTATTGTCGATAAAATGGAACAAAAGGTATTCAATAAAGTCTATTCAAAAGAAAATATTTATACAAGATTAGACAGATTAGAGAAAAAAGCCTTCAATACAACCTATAATAAAGAAGTATTAAACTCAAGGGTTGAAAGATTATCGGATACACTTTTATACTCGGAAAAGATTGCCCAAAAAGGCGATAACGATATTCTTCCCTACCCACAGCAGATTAAAAGGAATACGGATAAATACCAAAATTCAACGGGAACTTATGCGGACGACAATATGACCGTATTACTTGCATCTATTGAGAGAAATGCCTTAGGAAATGTTTATATGAACGATTCTGTCGGTCAGAGATTAAACAGGCTTGAAAATCACATGCTCGGAAAAACCTTCCCGAATGAAACCCCAAAGAACAGATTAGAGCGCCTCAGCTCGGTCGCTATGGCACAAAATAACTCTTACATATACGATAACAACAAAACCATGAGAAATGTCGCCACCTTCTCTCAAATAGGCGGAATTTTACTGATGATTTTGGCGATGATTCTTTAATTATGCCTTTTCGTCAAGTGTTGTCTTGACTTCAGGCTCATAAGAAGCATAGTAATTTTCATCAACTTTTTTCGGATCGCTTTTTCTGATTAAATCAACCGCACTTTCACCTGCTTTTGAAGCAAGTTCATAACCGCCTATTGAAGCAGCAACAAAGGCTAAACCTGTGAGAATAGAAGTACCGATATTTTGGGCTTTAACATTTTTGGTGCATTTTTTCATAAGCCAGTTTGCACCCTGTTTAACCCAATTGCCGATTTTACCCTTCTTCATCTGACCTTCACACAGGAACATTCCTGTTAAACCTGCTGCGGATGAAACACCTGTTTTGACTTTATCATCAGATTTATAAACATTATAAGCACAGGAGGCAATTAATAAGGGATTAACGACTTTCCCTGCCCATTTGCTTGCCGTCTGAACGGCAGAAGCATGAGAAACACTTCCTGCGACTTTCGTTCCGTTTGCGAGAGCAACACCGCCTCTCAAAGGGTTATTTGTCTTAACCGCTTTGTCGGCATTTCTCATTGTAAATATCATACTTGCTACAGCATTAGCCATATAGTTATTCCAAATTAAACTTACCTTACATGTTTATAAAAACAATTTGAGTTTCAAAATTGACTTCAAAGATTAAATTTCTTAATAATTGAAACAATTTTTCTATACAATTAATTACGTGGATGTTTAAATAGACTAAGAGTTATTAGTTAATTGGGAGAAAGAAATGAAAGACAAAACATTTTTAATGATTCCGGGACCTACACCTGTTCCCGAAAGAGTATTACTCGACATGGCAAAACACCCGATAGGACACAGAAGCACTGAGTTTTCAAAGGTCTTGGAAAGTATATATTCCGATTTAAAAATGTTTTTCAGAACAAAAAATGATGTTCTTGTCTTTACCGCAAGCGGAACGGGAGCAATGGATGCAGCACTTTCAAACCTCGTTAATAAAGGCGATAAAGTACTTTCTCTTGTTATAGGCAACTTCGGACAAAGATGGGCTAAAATTGCTAAAAACTATGGCGCAGAAGTACAGACTATAGAGGTTGAACCCGGACAGGCTATTAATCCTGATGAGTTAAGAAAAGTTCTTGAAGCAGACGTTAACAAAGAAATAAAAATCGTTACTTTAACCCATAACGAAACCTCAACAGGTGTAACAAACGATTTAAAAACACTCGCATCGATTATCAGAGAACACGGCGCAATCAGTGTTGTTGACGGTGTTACAAGTTTGGGCGCTATTCAGTGCGAAATGGACGAATGGGGCATTGACGTTTTAATTTCGGGCTCACAAAAAGGCTTTATGATACCCCCCGGACTTTCCTTCCTTGCTGCAAACGAAAGAGCCTGGGCAGTAGCTGAAAAATGTGAAAGACCATCCTTCTACTTCAACTGGGCATCAAACAGAAAATCACTGCTTGAAAATTCAACCGCCTTCACTCCTGCAGTAAACCTCTTTATGGCATTAAAATCAGCCTTAGAGATGATGAAGGATGAGGGAATTGAAAATATCTGGCTCAGACACAAAAGAAACGCAAAAGCACTGAGAGCAGGTATAAGAGCTTTAGGCTTAAAGCTCTTTGTTGAGGATGAAAAAATTGCAAGCTATGCTGTTACTGCAGTTCTTCCACCTGAAAATATATCGGTTCCCGACATAAGAAAAGTCTTAAAGAACGACTATGACATTGTTGTAGCTAACGGTCAGAACAAATTAAAAGACAAAATCTTCAGAATGGGGACATTAGGGTTTGTCTCGGAAAGAGACGTAATAACAGCCATAGGTTCACTGGAAGCAACTCTTTATAAACTGGGCTACAAATTTGAGCCCGGAGTTGGTGTTGGCGCAGTAATAAAAGAATTTATGAAATAAGGACAAATAATAATGAAAGTATTAATAACGGATAAAATTAATCAGGCTGCAGGGAAAATTCTCGAAGGAACGGCAGAGGTCGAATTTATTCCGACTCTGACCGAAGATGAGCTTTGCGAAAAAATTAAGGGCTTTGATGCTCTTATGGTAAGAAGCCAGACAAAAGTAACAAAGAAGATTATTGAAGCCTCCGACTGCCTTAAAATTGTCGGAAGAGCAGGTGTAGGTGTTGACAATGTTGATATAGAAGCCGCAACGCAAAAAGGGATTATTGTTGTTAATTCACCAGACGGAAACACGAACGCAGCGGCTGAACATACAGTTGCAATGATGCTTGCTATGTCAAGAAACATACCAAAAGCCGCCGAAAGTACAAAACAGGGTTTGTGGGAACGCTCAAAATTTACCGGAGTTGAAGTTTTTGGTAAAACTTTAGGTATTATCGGTTTCGGAAAAATCGGCTCACACGTTGGAAAAGTCGCTTTAGCACTCGGAATGAAGGTTGTAGTTTGTGATCCTTATACTTCTCAGGATATAATAGAGAGATTTGGCGCAAAATACGTCAAAAATCTTGATGAATTTTGGGGACAGTGTGATTACATAACAATTCACACCCCGAAAACTAAAGAAACCACCTCTTTAATCAACAGAAACACTCTTAACAGAATGAAAAAAGGTGTCAGAATAATCAACTGCGCAAGAGGAGGAATAATTGATGAAGCGGCACTTAAAGAAGCTATTGAATCAGGTCAGGTCGCGGGTGCAGCAATAGATGTTTATGAAAATGAACCCAATATTAAAGAATCACCGCTTCTTAACTGCGAAGGGAATATTGTTTTAACCCCACACCTCGGTGCAAGTACGGCTGAGGCTCAATATAATGTTGCAATAGACGTTGCAACACAGATAAAAGAGGTTTTATCGGGCGGAAGTGCAAAATCTGCGGTTAATATTCCCGCACTTAAAGCTGATTTAATCAAGCCCGTTCAGGATTATATGCAGATTACGGAAAACCTCGGCGAACTGGTTATGCAGATTTCAAAAGGTAATTTAAAGACCATAAAAATCTCTGTAAGCGGAAATCTTGCGGAATTAAACGTACTTCCACTTGAAGTAGCCGTTCAGAAGGGTGTTTTCAGTAATATAAGCGAAAACGTAAACTTCGTAAACGCACCGATTATTGCTAAAAACAGAGGTATTAACGTTATAACCTCAAAACTTCAGAAGGATTCAACCTTCTTAGGTTCTATTGAGGTTAAGGTTGTAACCGATGAAGGTGAATACAGTGCCGTTGGGGCTATGATTTCAGAGCACATGCCAAGAATAGTCAAAATCAACGACTACAACACAAGTATTGAGGCGGAAGAAAATATGCTTATCGTACCGCACGAAAACAAGCCTTCAATGATTGCAAAGGTTGCAACTGTTATTGGTGAAAACAACATTAACATTAACAGAATGCAGGTTGCACAAAAATCCACCAATAACGACAATGTTTCAATAATGATAATTAACACTGATAAAGACGTTGATTTGCTCACACTTGAAAAAATTGATGCCATAAACGGTGTTAATGAAGCATGCTATATTAAATTAAAAGGCTAAAATAATGAATATTAAAGCACCGAGAGGAACAAAAGACATATTGCCCGAAGAAGCTGTTTCATGGCAGAATATCGAAAAAATTGCACTTGAACTTTTCACAAGCGCAGGTGTTAAAGAAATAAGAACACCTATTATTGAAGACACTAACCTTTTTGAAAGAGGTGTCGGAGATACTACGGACATAGTTAATAAAGAAATGTACACCTTTGAAAAAGGCGACCGATCACTGACTTTGCGCCCGGAAAACACCGCAGGTGTCGTAAGAGCATATCTTGAACACGGGATGTTCAGAATAAGCCCTCCCGTTAAACTCTGGTACAAAGGTCCAATGTTTCGCTATGAGAACCCTCAGGCTGGCCGTCAGAGGCAATTTCATCAGATAGGTATGGAAATATTCGGAGAGAAAAAACCGACCGCTGATGCCGAAGCTATCAGCCTTGCGGTACAGTTTTTAAACAGGCTCGGGTTAAATGATTTGACTATTGAAATAAATTCTCTCGGCTGCGATGAGTGCAGAAAAAAATTCAGAGAGAAATTAAAATTTGTGTTAAAACCATATTTACCGCAGCTTTGCGAGGACTGTCAGACACGATTTGAGAAAAATCCGCTGAGAATACTCGACTGCAAAAATGAAAACTGCAACAAAATTTTTGAGAGTATAAGTGAGCAAAAGGACTGGAACAAAATCGATTTATGTCCGGAGTGTCTCGACCACTTCAACACTTTGAAAGATTATTTAAGAGCTTTGGACATCAAATACGTTGAAAACCCGAATTTGGTCAGAGGACTTGATTACTACACAAGAACGGTTTTCGAGATAAAATCCTTTAACCTCGGCTCACAAAACGCAGTCTGCGGAGGCGGAAGATATGATAATCTTGTCTCTCTAATGGGCGGTGACAATACCCCGGCAGTCGGCTGGGCGATGGGTGTTGAGCGGTTAAATTCCCTTCTTCCCCAAAAAACTGAAGAATTGCTTGATTATTTTGTAGTATCAACCGACTCAAAAGAAGCAATAAAGCTGGTCAACCTTTTGAGAAATAAAGGGAAAAGCGCGGAATTTGATTTCTCCGGAAGAAAATTTACAAAACAGCTCGAAAAAGCATCAAAAGTCGCCAAGAAGGCAATAATTCTCGGGGAAGATGAAATCAGTAACGGATATTTAACCGTTAAGGATTTATCGACTTCAGAGCAGATTAAGACGGACATAAATAATTTATAACAAAAAAGAGAGGTTTGAGACCTCTCTTTTTTTATATATTAACTTATATTATTTTGTTTTATAAGACCAAATAGTCATAAATACACCGAGAACCAGAAGAACAATTAAAACGAGCCCCGCAGGGTATGTCGTTTTAATTAATGTTACAGGGTTAAAGGAGTGTACGGTATTACCCATATTTATATAGAAAAATACGCAAATAAATGTAAAAATTGTACTGACTATTGCCTGTCCGAAATAGAGATTAGGTCCTGCCTTTTCCATCTGAACAACATCTCCATCAACAATAACGGTAACCTTCCTCGATTTTGAGAAACAAACCCAAAGAACAACGAATAATAATACAAATTCAATAAGATAGAAGAGATATAAAACATTCATTTTTGTAAAGAAAGCAATTGTCGGATTATCTCTGTCGTATTTAACCAATTTAACAGAACCGGGGGCGGGATTAAAAGAGTTTTTGCCTTTAGAAGTAATTAAGAAATCATTACTGCCTACTTTATAGCGATAGAAAAACTTTCTGTCGCAACCGTTTTCTGAACAAACTCTCTGCGAATCACCTGTATAAACAGATGGTGTAGTAATATAATTACTTGTTTCGTTTTCAAAATCGATGGTTTCCTGGAAGCAATAGTAAATAACAAAATTGAGCAATAATGCCAAAATTACTATTATAATTTTCGTTGCGGTATTCAATTTATTCTCCTCATCTTCTCTTACTAAACATTTTATAATCTCGGTTGATAATACTGAATAGGATTATCACCTTTATACTCGGAATTTTTAATATCAACAACTGTGTTATTATCAATAACGAAGGATTTATAGTCTTTACATCTGTTGATAAGAATTTTTTTGTTATCCATCGGTGACTCTTTTCTTACCAGCCAGAATTTTTTATTTGCCGGGTTATTTACATATTTTGAATAAAGGTTAACGTAAGTAACCTCCATTGAATCCTTACCGAGATGTGCCGTAGAAACGGGTTTCCCGTAAAGCTGAATAATATCATCAAGAGATAAACCGATTAAGGAATCATTCAAAGGCATCATTTTGCATGATTTCCAGGTTTCAATAGCCTTCCAGTGTTCGGCATTTTTTAACATCTGTCCCTGCATCTTATAATATGCAATATCGCACTTATTGAACTTCTTATAATCATTAAACATATTAAAGGCAGTATAATTCTTTAGTTTAATAGAAAGAGAAACAGGGTTTACCGCATACTGAAAATCGTGCTGCGCGGTATAATCTGCACCGTGTTCAAGTATAAGTCTGAGCATTTCGACATCATCAGGATTATTTCTGATGACAAGTCTCAATACAGGTGACAGACCTCTTTTAGAACGAAAATCCGGATCTGCACCATAATCAAGAAGAAGCTGAGCTGCCTTTACATCGTTTTTATCGATTGCCAAAATAAGAGGAGTAAATTCCCCGTCAGAGGTGATAATATTAGGATTAGCACCATTCTTAAGTAATTTAAGCAAGTCTCCGTGGTTACCTTTTTCAACCGCTCTCAAAAGACTTGCATCGGATGATTTAGCCATGCATACGGGAATCATCAAAAGAATAAATAAAAATAAAATTATAAGTTTCTTCATTTTCACTCCAAACATTATATATTATATAATATTTTTTATTATCCTGCCAGACATCATAAAAATGGTGTATTTATTATATAATAAAAATTGGTCGAACATGACAAAATGATTAAAAATGGAAAACGGAACAAAAGATTTAACACAGGGTAATCTCTTAAAAACGCTTTTATTATTTGCGTTTCCGTATATTGTAGCAAATTTTCTTCAGGCACTCTACGGCGCAACGGACATCTTTGTCACAGGTCATTTTTGCAAAAGCTCAACTGTTTCAGCGGTTGCACTCTCAAGTTACCTTATGCAGACCATTACCTTCCTCTCAACAGGCTTTACAGTCAGCGCAACGATTTTAATCGGCAATTACTTCGGTGCAAAAAAATATGACGATATACAGAAAATAATAAATACAACTCTGTATATTTTCACAATATTTTCGCTGATAATGACTTTTCTGCTTTTATTTTTCGCGAGTGACTTATTATCACTTTTAAAAACTCCCCCTGAAGCCATTGAAGAAGCCATAAGTTATACAAGATACTGCGCCTTCGGAATTATATTTATAGTATTTTTCAACCTGATAAGCTCGATTTTAAGAGGAGTTGGGAACTCAACCGCCCCGATGGTATTTGTCGGAATAAGTTCATTTTTAAACCTCATTTTAAATGTAATATTAATAGGATATTTTAATTTAGGGGCTGTCGGGGCTGCGCTTGCAACAGTCATTTCTCAGGCGGTAAGTGTTACAATCGCGATTTTATACATAAAAAGAGGAAACTTCGTTTTCAGCATAAAATTCAGACATATAAAATACTATAAAGAAATAGCAATGAGAATTTTTAAGCTCGGACTTCCTTTATCTCTTCAGGACACTATTATGCCCATATCCTTTATGGTTTTATACACTCTCTCAAATTCAATGGGAGTAGCCGAGTCCGCCGCATACGGTACAATAACAAGATTAAATGCTTTTCTGATGCTTCCCGCAGGTTCTTTTGCAATGGCGCTCACTGTTGTAGCGGCACAAAATATGGGGGCACAAAAATTTGACAGAGCATATAGAGCCCTCGGGTACTCAATATCCGTCTCATTTTTCTTCGGAATAGTATTCTTTATCTGGCAGCAGGTTATCCCCGAAAGCGCAGTTTCAATCTTCTCAAAGGATACATCTATTATAGATGCCGGCTCAGATTTCCTTCGTTCCTTCAGTTACGATTACCTTCTGGTTCCGTTCGTATTCTGTCTGCACGGTTTCCTGAACGGGCTCGGAAGAACAATGTTCAGCTCGGTAAATAACACCATAGGGGCATTTTTAATAAGAATACCGGCAGGTTTTTACTTTGGAACAATGGCAGGTGCGACACTGTTTAACATCGGTATAGCAGCGCCATTAACCTCCGTCATAACAATTACAAGCGCAGGAATTTATATTCTTGCTTTAAAGAAGAAGAATAAACTGTTTTCCACTATGCCTTAACGTTTTCAAGTTTAGGGGAAGCGGGAGTAAGGTTTGAAACGTTATTAGCCTGGGGTTTTTGTTCACCTTTTTTTCTGCCCGTTATCCTGTTTGCGATAGGATTTAAAAGTATAGGACCTATAAATCTGTAGATAGTAGCAAAGACAACAAGTGTCTTTAAGTTCTTCAGACCGTTGAGAGAATTTTTAAGAACGGTCGGATCCATAGAAGGATTTGCCGCCTTAAAGGTCTTTGAGAAATTATCTATACCTTTATTTACGACATTATCAAGGGTATAAGCCCCGATAGCAGAGAAGGCGGTAACGAGAGCCTGGTAATAAACCTCTGTTTTCTTCTGCTCCTTGCTGATTTTATCGTTTCTCATAGCGCCGACAACATAGAAGGTGGAAAGCCATAAACTCTCTGCCGCTATTAAGTGGGGAAGATATTTTTGACTCTTTGCAAGTCCTTTCGTAAGTTTTGCAAAGCCGTTTGTATCAACGACTTTAGAAATACCGCCTGCAAGTACATCAGTGAGTTTATTATAGGCATTTGCGCCTAAGCCCTTAAAAGACTGTTGTTTTGAAGGGTTGATAACAGTTTTGTTAATTTGGGGTGTAAAAGGTGTAATATTCATTAGTTACCCCCTTTCTCAAATTTAGAGGGAGCAGGTAGTTTAGGCTGTTGCACCTCTTGTTGTACTTGTTTGGTGTTCTCATTCTTTTGAGCTTCATCCTTATTCTTTCTTATACCGAACATGGCAAGCATAGGAGGAACAAGTGCAACGGTTGCCATGGCCCTGAGGGGCATAAATACGGGCTGATGAATTCTCTTAGCAAGCTCTTTAAATACTTTTCCGTCTCTGACAGCTAACTGCTCAGCATGTTTTTGGAGATATTTAAATGAGCCGTCAGGAAGTTTTGTTGTCATTATTTTATCTACAGCATCAGATATAGGGTGAGCGAAACAGACTGTAAACAGAAAACCTAAAGCCCCTGAGGCTGCTGCGTGAGCTGCTCTAAACTTATTTTTATCCTTTTCGACTTCTGTTTTGGCAGGTGTCATAAGAGTTACTGCCGGTCTTAAAAGACAAGTTATCAAAAGAGCATACATCGCTTCTATTACGAGTGTATTTTTATTTGAATATAATAATAAATTTTTAAATCCTTTAGATCTTGCTAACTTCTGAGCTATCGCGCCTTCACCTAAACCCTTGAAGGAGGGAACAGAATTTTGTTTCACATTATTATTTATCGGTACTTCCTTTGGAACTGCCGTTCGTTTGGGGTAGCTGTCGGTTAGTGTAATCGGGTTAATCTGCATTTCTCTGTTTCCTTATAGTGTTTATATAAAACTTCATTTGAATATTTTTTGCTAGTGTAAAAAAATAATATATAAAAAAGAAAAAGCACAAACGTGCTTTTTCTTCTTCATTCTAATTCGTTCCACCGCCTGCTGAGTACATCACACCGAGTCTTGCGCAGTTGTCGCGGTAATTGCTCTCGGTTTTATCCGGCTCAGACTTCACAAACTTGTCCTGACACTCCGCAGCCTTATTACCTTCTGATTTCTCATTCGGTATCGGCGGTTTTGTCGGACTCGCCCCTTTGTTGTACGCACAACTTGGAGAAGTGCATATCTGATATCCTGTTATCTGCGGAATATTCATTTCGTTCTCCTGTCTAATTTACTGAGCCTGCTGAAGATTTTGCAACAGTTTGTTCGGCATTTGTAACTTCTATATTTTTCTTCTTAAATAAATTTTTGAAGAAATTCTTTACTTTGTCAATTATATTTGTTTTTTTCTTTACATTTTCATCGTCTGAAGGTTTCTGTTCCGCATTTTCAGGAGCCTGAGGAATTTCATCCTTTACTTCTTCTTTTACTTCTTCAGTTTCTTTGACTTCGGCTTCCGGTTCAGGTTTTTCTTCTGCGATAACTTCTTCTTTAACCTCTTCAGCTTTAACTTCTTCAGGCTTAACCGCGGGAGTTTTCACAAAAGTATCGTCTGATTTAACTTCAGGCTTAACTTCTTTATCAGCTGATGGTACAAAAGAATCCTTCTGAGGCTGCATCGCTAATTGTGCGAACTGTGAATTATCAGACTTTGGCATATCCTGTTTGGCTAAAAACTGTGCCATAAAATCGTTGTTAGAATTAATATTGTCAATTTTCATCTTACACCTAAAAATCTATACTCACTCAAAAATCGTAAACTTAAAAATTTGACTATATTTAAAGATATATTTACAATAAGTAATAAACAGGGGAAATGTATGCCAAATAAGATAAAAGAAGACTTTTCATTTAAAATTATATTATTAATTTCAATAATTATTCTCATTTCGGCATGTTTTCTTTCTGAGAAAACAATATCAAAACTTCCCCTTTTTAATACCACCTCTCTTATCACCACAACCGAAGCAAAGACCTTTGATTTAAGACAAAGATACCTCTCAAACTTCAGAAAGCCCTCAGATGAAATCATAATAATCTGCGTGGATAACCACAGTTTTGAATATATGACAAAAAAATTCGGCTACTGGCCCATGCCAAGAAGTGTATACACGGATATGATTGAATACGTTATGAAACAAAACCCCAGGGTTTTTGGTATAGATATTCAGTTTACGGGGGAATGGACAAACAGACCTCAGGATGACATAAACCTCGCAAGAGCCTTTGAAAAATATGATAATATCTTCTCTGCCCTGTATTTTGATGATGCCCCGAGTTCAAAAAGAACACCTCAAAACATCAGTGAAAAACACTCAAGCAATCTAAAAATCAAGTCAGATTATTTTGAGCCCTATTACCCCAAAAACTTCAGAGCCTCATATCCGCTCATGCTGGAAATCGGAAATCTTGCGAATGTAAACATTAATGACTATTACGATGGTATTGTAAGAGCCCTTCCGATGTTCGTTGAATACCCCGTATATGACGAAAATCTCAATATTACAGGTTCAAGATACTACCCTAATCTTGCTCTTCGGATAGTTTCAAAATATGCAGGGCATAACTATAAAGGTTATTTGATAGATAAAAACAATAATATTATTGTCGGAAATAAAAAAATACCGATGAAATCAAACACAGAGGTCGTTTTAAACTGGTATTACAAAATAAATGCAAATCAGGATAATATTTATACTTCTTTTTATAAAACAGTTCCCTTTAAAGACCTCTATGACGATATTGAACGTGCCAAAAACGGCGAAGCGACAAGGCTTGACAATGATTTATTCAGGGATAAAGTTGTTCTTTTCGGCTTTACCTCTGAATCCCTGTTCGATTTAAAAACGACACCCGTTGAAAAATACCTTCCGGGGGTTGAATTATACGGAATTTTCACAAACAATTTTATTGATAACTCTTTTATCGTGAAGGTTAATGAAAAACAAACTTTAATTTTATCTCTTCTAATATTTTCAATTCTCTTTACCGGGTTTTATTACTATAAACCAAACCTTCAGAAACTCACATGTTTTATTGGCCTGGTAACAGGATATATTATTCTATCTTACCTTCTGATGTTTTATAAATATCTCTGGCTTCCTTTGATTTTGCCTTTATTTTCTATTATTTTATCTTACCTTCTCGCTCTTGTTCTCAACTATTTCACAAAATCAAAGGACTATGACAGGCTTTATAAACTTGTTAATATAGATGATTTGACGGGGTTGTACAACAAAAGATTTTTCACGAAGCACATGGAAATGAATATAGAATACTCCTCAGTCTATAAAAAGCCGTTTTCTCTTATTATGATTGATATAGACCACTTTAAAAAATTCAACGATACTTTTGGACACCTCTCAGGTGACTGCGTATTAAAACAGGTCGCAGGGTATTTAAAGGAAGTAACCGGGGATAAAGGTGTTGTTTGCAGGTATGGGGGCGAAGAAATGTGCGTAATTCTTCCTCATACAAACTTTGATGATGCCGAAAAACACGCATGGGAACTTTGCAAGAAGATAGCCACCTCCGAATTTATTCTCGCTGACGGACAAAAAACAAGTGTAACAATAAGTTTAGGAGTAAGCGAATACCCTTCGAGCGCAACAACGACAATAAAACTCGTAGAAGTAGCGGACAGAGGACTATATTTCGCAAAAGAACACGGACGAAACCAGGTAGGAAAAAGCTAAACGGCTATTTCATCAAACAGTTTTCTCAAATCAATATAAACCTTATTCTTTTTAGCATTTGTCGTTTTATTAATCAGCTCTTTAAATATTCTGTCAAGGTTATCAGAGTTAATTATCTGATGAAGTAAAGCCTTTTTGAGAAGAGGAGGAATGTCAAAATAAAGAGTGTCTGAGTAAACATCAATATCAGCGATATAATTACCCGTCAGGCAGAGGTTAATATTTATGCTTCCCCACTCAAACCTGTCGTATAACTCCAAATCAGCATCAAACTTAGGGTTAAAAATCCAGTCGGAGGAGGTTAGTAATTTAATATTCTTTTCAAAATCGTCCTGCGAAAATTCTGGGTAATAGCAAACATCTGAAGAAGGAAAACAACTCAAAAACTCAGATGAGATTTCCTCCGATAAAATATCAGAATTGATTTTATCATTTAGTTCAGTAAGGTTGATAACCCGAGAGCGGACGGAATCAACTCCTTTAGCTTTTAATTTGTTTATATCGGGGGTTAAAGCGCCAAAAATAAGGTCAGGTTTTGTATTAATCAGTAAAGTCCCATGGTGAAGAGAGGCATATTTTGAATTATAAAAAGCACTCCCCGAAAACTTTTTCCCATCAACTGTCAAATCATTTCTTCCTGAGAGCTCAGAAGAAATTCCGAAATTAAAAAGCGCATTTTGGATAATTTTATAGTTATTTTTTAAATTATGAAGATCGGAAGATGAAATAAAAGAAAAATTAAGGTTTCCTATGTCGTGAAAAACAGCACCGCCACCCGTAAGTCGTCTTGAAATTAAGATTTTATTATCATGGCAGAATTTTAAATTACATTCAGAGTAAACATTCTGGTTTCTTCCGAGAACTATTGTCTTGTCGTTTTTCCATAAAAACAGAGCAAGAGAAGACTCTCTTTCCTCTTTAAATTTGTGCTCAATAAATTTATACATGGAAAATTCAAGAGCAAGGTTCTGAAAAACATCACTGTTCTTAGATTTTACTATATAAACCTTCACCTTAAATCTCCGTACTGAGCCCTGATTTTTTGGTGAAAATTATATAATTCATAAGTATTTTCAAGAAGCATGGCGATGGTTATAGGTCCTATACCTTTTGGAACCGGGGTAATATAAGATGTCATATCCTTAACACCATCAAAATCGACATCCCCTGTGATTTTACCCTCAACCCTGTTTATTCCGACATCGATGATGACAGGATTTCCCGAAATATAAGATGAATCAATTAAATGCGGTTTACCGACAGCGCAGACAATAATATCAGCCTTTTTGGTAATATCGCGTAAATTTTGTGTTTTACTGTGGGCAAGTGTAACAGTTGCATTTTCTCTCTGAAGAAGCAGAGCCATAGGCTTTCCGACTATTAAAGAACGTCCTATCACAACGGCATTTCTGCCTTCAAGAGGGATATTGTAGTGCTTTAAAAGTTTTATTATACCTTTTGGGGTGCAGGGAAGAGAGACAGGCTCAGAGCCCGAAAACAGTAAACCTAAGTTATAGGGTGAAAAGCCGTCAACATCTTTTATCGGCGAAATTGCCTGAAGAACTGAAGATTTATTAATATGATCAGGAAGAGGAAGCTGAACTAAAATAGCATCAATGGTTTCATCTCTGTTCAAAATCTCAATCTGATTTAAAAGATTAATATCTGAAGTATCTTTAGGAAGCTCAATAGTTATTGAATCTATTCCGACACGTTTTGCTGCAAGTTGTTTATTTTTGACATAGATCTGGCTCGCAGGGTTATCACCGACAATAACAACGGCAAGTTTAGGCTTAGAGGGAAGTGATAAAATTTTTTCTCTCAATTCCTCTTCAATTTTTAGTGCAAAACCTTTTCCGTCTAATATTACTGTCATCTTAACTCCTAATTTACGGGCAAATTAAGCCTGTAGAATAATTCCTCCATAGAAGTATCGACAACAGGTGAATTTAAGGAAATTCTGTTCTTCTTCATATCCATATCTTTCGGTATAATACCGATTGTGCTGAGGTCGTAACGTTCCAAGAGTTCATACAACGGCTCCATTTTGTGCTTGTCAACTCTGTTTATAACAACGGTAATCTGAGTTCCTGCGGCATATTTTGCACTGTATTCTTCAATCCTTTTGGCTAAATCAATAGATGCTTCATTCGGAAGAGCAAGAATAATGGCGCAGTCTATCTGAATATCTACAAGCTGACAAAGATATTTTAAATCAAACTCACAGTCAAAGAGAACAAAATCATACCTGTTAAAGAGTTTAACAAGAGCATCGTTAATCTGTTTTGTGATAGGGCAGCGGCAGTCTTTTGAGCCGATAAGCCAGGAAACGATAATATCGGTATTGTCATCAATAGGAACGATAATATCTTCAAGCGCCCATTCAACATATTCAGACTTAGACATATTCTCGGGAATACCCGTTCTGTATTCGTGTTTACCGCTTCTGATACCGTAAATTGTGTTTCTTATATCGAGCCCGAAGCTGTGAGCAAGTTCTGAAGTTAAATCATTATCAAATAAAAGAATTGATTTATCGGGATAATGTTTTTTCAGAGTGCGCCACAAAGACTTAATAACCGTAGTCTTTCCTGAACCGCCTTTTCCCGTAACTGCTACTGATATTGTCATTCATCAACCCCGTTATCTCAAGCCCAAAAACGTGTGCATCTGCGGAATAAGTCTGACGTTCGGATATTTCGCAAGGAATTTATCCATAACGGAAACAGAGAAATTAATATCCTCAAGAAGTTTTCCATCCTTCATCATAGGCTGAAGCGCAATAAAACATTTTGTATCGTTTGCAAGTTCGCAAATCTTGGCTATTTCTTCATCATTGATATTCGAATCAAAAACAACTTTGATGAAAATATTCTTCTGATAATCTTTAGCTATATTAATAAAACGTCTGTGAATATCGTGTTTTGATTCATGCCCTGTTGCGGAGGCGAGTTTATAGTCCATTGAGATAATATCAACCATACTGATAATATCCTGGAGGTTATAGTATAAAATTCCGTTGGTTTCTAAATAAATCTTTTTATTGCCTATCTCGGGAAGGAACTCTTTAAGAAAAGCTGTTTCCAAAAGCGGTTCACCGCCTGTCAGTGCGACACTGTGACAACTGTCTAAATCAAATTTTGAAACCTCATCAATGAGTTCTTCAACTGAATATTCTTTATTCTTATCAGGGTTTCTGAAATCGGTATCACAATACCTGCAATCAAGATTACATCTGCCGAAGCGGATAAACAACTGTTTTAATCCCGTATATAGCCCTTCACCCTGAACTGATGTGAAGATTTCATTTATCAAAACTTTATCACTCATTTTCACTTACCTCTCTGACATTATAAGCAGACAACTTCTTTAACTGCTTATAGTGTTTAATTTCATCGTTTGAATATGTGGGCGGAATTTTAATTGTTACGGTTGCAATAACATCCCCCTTATTGTTTGTCTCCTTATCAACCAGCCCTTCACCTGAAATTCTGAATTTCTGACCTGAATTTGTCATCGGGGGCACTTTCATCTTAAAAATTCCCTGAGGAGTAGGTATTTCGACGGTAGCACCCAAAACAGCCTCATAGGGAGTAATCGGAACATCACAGAGAATATTTAAATTATCATATTTAAACATATCAGAATGCTGAACGATAACATTTAAATATAAATCGCCGTCCTCAGAGCCATCAGGGGAAGAATTACCTTCGCCCTTAACCCTGATTTTAGAGCCGTTCATAATACCTGCGGGTATTTTTACGTTTAATTTTTTATAAATTGAAATTTCGCCCGTTCCCTGACACATAATACAGGAAGCACCGTTTACAAACTTCTTCCCTCCGCAGTTCGGGCATGGTGCACTGTGAAGAATATTAACTATT
Organism: bacterium; assembly: GCA_017541465.1. GTDB lineage: Bacteria > Cyanobacteriota > Vampirovibrionia > Gastranaerophilales > Gastranaerophilaceae > RGIG6874. Next base: position 33,735 of record JAFXYZ010000027.1, read on the forward strand.
CTGCTTGTACCTTCTATCGCTTCATTTACGGTAACGGAAATATCCATATAAATATCAAGAGTTTCCTCAGCCGAAGAAGAGACTTTTTCCTCTTTTTTGTCATCGGAGGAAAAGAGAGTATTCATAACGTTGCTGAATTTAGAGGTAAAATCCTCCTCTTTTTTCTTTGACTTTTTCTTTTTGGGAACTTCGGGCGCATCATCCTCATCGGGGATATCTGCCTGCTTGATTTCCTCCTCCTTCATTTTCTCTTCCTTCTGAGGTTCAGAAGGAGTTTCGGGAGTTATATGAGGTTCTTCAGTTTTATTGTGATAGTTCTTTGAAAGATAGTAAGAGTAGAGAATATCATATTTCTTCCTCTTCTCGGGATCTATCAAAATTTCATAGACGTCCTTTAATTCTTTGAATTTTTCGGTATCCTGAGGATCTGAACTCACATCAGGGTGGAGTTTTCTGACAAGAGTTCTGTAAGCAACCTTAATTTCAGTCGGAGTTGCATCACTTGTCACACCAAGCATTTTATATAAATTTTTGTTGTAAAAATTCGACATAACATCACCTATCTTTTAACATTATATCTAAACAGAGAAACTTATGCGGAATATTAAGTAATTGTAAAATAAATTCTTAAAATTGTTCAAACGGAAAAAATATAATAAAATATTATTAACAGAAAATCAGGAGAATATTTATGATTACAAAGAGAGATAATATAGACATTTTGAGGGCTCAGGATCCCGAAATTGCACAATATATCGACAAAGAACTCGAAAGACAGCAGAATAATATCGAGCTTATTGCAAGCGAAAACTTCACTTCACTTGCCGTAATGCAGGCGTGTGGTACTGTTCTGACAAATAAATACGCGGAAGGGAAACCACACAAGAGATACTATAACGGCTGCGAGGAAATAGACAAAATAGAAGAGCTCGCGCAGGAAAGAGCAAAAAAACTCTTTGGCGCAGACCACGCAAACGTACAGCCACACTCAGGCGCACAGGCGAATATGGCAGTGTTTATGTACGCACTTAAACCCGGTGATACAGTTCTTTCAATGGATTTATCAAACGGAGGTCACCTCTCACACGGCTCACCGGTGAATTTTTCGGGAATGTATTTTAATGTAATTCCTTATGGAGTTAATGAATACGGCGAAATCGATTATGAAAACGTAAGAGAGCTGGCTCATAAAAACAAACCGAAACTCATCATCTGCGGTGCAAGTAATTATTCAAAAATTATAGATTTTAAGAAATTTAAAGAAATAGCAGATGAAGTCGGAGCTTATCTGCTCGCCGATATTGCACATATCGCAGGGCTCGTGGTTGCAGGGGAACACCCCTCGCCCGTTCCTTATGCTGATTTTGTTACCACTACAACCCATAAGACTTTAAGAGGTCCGAGAGGCGGAATTATTATGTGCAAAGAAGAGCATGCTTTAGGTATTGATAAGGCAGTTTTCCCAGGCACTCAGGGAGGACCTTTAGAACATATCATCGCCGCAAAAGCGGTAGCTCTGAAGGAAGCTATGAGCGAAGAGTTTAAAGAATATGCAAAACAGGTGGTTAAAAATTCAAAAGCCTTAGCCAAAACCTTAATGGAAGAAGGGCTTGATATTGTAGGTTCAGGCACAGACAACCACGTTATGACACTTGACCTCAGAAGGTTAAACAAGACAGGAAAAGATATTGCAAATATCTTAGAGAAGGTCGGAATAACCGCAAACAAAAATACGGTTCCAAACGATCCTCAGAGCCCGTTTGTGACAAGCGGTGTAAGGCTCGGAAGTGCTGCCGTTACGACAAGAGGGTTTAAAGAAGAGGACATGGTCGAAGTCGGAAAAATCATATCCGCTGCGGTTACTATATCCCCTGACGATGAAGTTTCCATTGAAAACCTGAGAAAACGCTCACTTGTACTCTGCGCAAAACACCCTCTTTATCAGGATTAATGAACAATGCAGTTAAACTTTTTATCTGAAGCACATATCATAGGAACGGTAATTTCCTTTATTATCGGGGTATTTGCGGTGCAGTATGTAATTCAGTTTTCAGAGAAAAATAACCTGATGGATAAACCGGGGGAAAGGAAAATTCACTCTCACCCGACACCAAGGCTCGGGGGAGTTGCTATTTGGCTTTCTGCGATGCTGACCTTCGGGGCTCTTATTCTGCTGAGTTATTATCCCTACGGCTCTCTGCTCTCAGGAATACTCTTAGGAAGCTCTCTGATGTTTCTTCTCGGGCTTGTTGACGATATTTACGGCCTTGACGCAAAATTTAAGCTGTTTATACAAATAACCGTTGTAACGATAGTATTTTGCCTGGGGGTAAGGATAACAAACCTCTATATACCGTTTATGGGGCTTTTTGCACTTCCTCTATGGCTGTCATACATAATAACGACACTATGGATAGTCGGTATAACAAACGCAATAAACTTTATTGACGGGGTTGACGGACTTGCGGGCTCTGTTATTACGATTAGTTCCATTACTTTAGGTCTTATCGCAACCTGCATGGTGCCGACAAACACAGTAAGCACACTGATTGCGTTCATTCTTGTCGGTTCAATGCTAGGATTTTTAACCTACAACTTTAACCCCGCAAAAATATTTATGGGGGATTCGGGGGCACTGTTTGCAGGCTTTATTCTCTCAACACTTTCCGTTGTTTTTATGAAGAAAACCGAAAATATTACAATGTATGCACCGATTTTAATACTGTCCGTACCCATACTGGATATAACCTTTTCTTCTCTCAGACGTTTAATGAAAGGTATTTCCCCGTTTGTTGCAGATGCAGGTCATATACATCATAAACTTTTAAATTTTGGGTTATCTCAAAATCAGGCAGTTGCGGTTCTTACGACTTTCGCACTTCTGTCAGGCGCTGCTGCGACTTATTTTGTATCATCGGATTTAATTAAATATTTTATATACGCAGTCGGCATAATCTGTGTTATGCTGGTGTTAAACTTAATTGCAAGAAACAAAGGAGAAGCGGATAATGTCGATACTAAACGTGATTAAATACGGCGATCCTGTTTTAAGACAAAAATCAAAAGAAATATCTAAAATAAATAAAAAAGTTATAGAGCTCGTAAACAATTTGTATGACACTATGTACGCAAAAAACGGTGTCGGACTGGCTGCACCTCAAATCGGTGTGAATCTGAGAGTTTTTGTTATAGATACTGCGTTTGGAAACGAAAAACCAAGACCTATTACCTTTATCAACCCTAAAATTCTCAAGCTCGAGCATCCGATGAATTCATTTGAAGGTTGTCTGAGCTTCCCCGATGCCTATACAAACGTAAGAAGATATAAGTATGTAAAGGTTAAGGCTCTGAATATAAAGGGAAGACCGTTTATTCTTGAAGAAGATGGCGGAACACTTCTTGCAAAAGCTATTCAGCATGAATATGACCACCTTGACGGAAAATTATTCGTAGATCACTGCAGAAACAGGTTTGATACGGATGCAATACTGACGGAAAAAGGACTTCCGCCAGTTGACAGCAACTATCTGCTCGATGAAAACGAAATGGAAGCCCTTATAGATGATACGGAAACCGAAGAAGAACAACAACAATGATTAATATAGTATTCTTAGGAACACCGCAAATTGCGGTCAACAGTATAATGAAACTGCTTAATTTCTCTGATATTAAGATTTGCGCGGTCGTAACACCAAACGATAAGCCCGCGGGAAGAGGGAATAAACTGACACCATGCCCCGTTAAAGTTTGCGCTCAGAATAATGCCTTGACACTGTTTCAGACTGATTCAATAAGAAAAGATAAAGAATTAATCGAAAAATTAAGGGAGATTAACCCTGATTACTTTATCACTTTTGCATTCGGGCAGATTTTATCCCAGGAGGTACTGGATATTCCAAAGAAGCACACCATAAACTTACATGCCTCACTTCTTCCGAAATACAGAGGGGCAAACCCGATTCAGAGGTGTATTTATAACGGCGACTGCGAAACAGGTATAACTACAATGATTACGAGACTGGAACTTGACGCAGGACCAATCTGCCTTCAGCAGAAAATTAAATTAACTCCAGATATGACCTCTCTTGATTTAGAGAAAATAATTAGCGATGAATCCCCGTTTCTTTTATACAGAACAATAAAAGGACTTGAAGCAGGCACAGTTATACCTACCGAGCAGGATAAGGGTTGTGTTTGCTTTGCGGATAAATTTAATAAGGAAGATGCAAAAATCAGCTGGGATGAAACAAGCGAAAATATTCACAATAAAGTAAGAGCATTTGCAAATAAACCCAATGCCTTTATCCTTCACAAAAATAAAAACGTAAAAATATTAGAAACGCAATTTATTGAAGTATGCTCTGACGGAAAATGCCAACCGGGTGAAATAGTTAAAATCACAAAAGAAGGCATTGAAGTCAGAACAAAAGACGGAAGCATATTAATCAAAAAAGTCAGACCTGAGAGCAAAGGTGAAATGTCAGGAAAAGACTGGGCTAACGGCATGAAATTTAAAGAGCACGATAACCTGGGGGAAGAATAATGTTTCAAAGAGGAATAAGAGGTGCAACAACGGTTGAAATTGACACACCTGAAGAAATATCGGGCGCAACGGTTGAACTTTTAAACAAAATTCTTCTGGATAATAAAGTCAATACAGAAGACATTTCTCACGTTATTTTTACTATGACGGGTGATTTAAAATCTGTTTACCCTGCAAAATTTGCGCGGGAAAATATAGAGGGATTTAACAGAGTTCCAATGGTTTGTTTTCAGGAGCTCAGTATTGAAAATTCAATGAAAAAGTGCATAAGAGTATTAATGGTGATTAATACGGAAGTTCTTGAACAAAAGGATATTAAACACATTTATTTAAGAGAAGCAAAGAAGCTGAGAGAAGATTTATCAAATGCGTAAACTTCGTGTTTTGGTTGCAGGGGCTGACTCTACGACCTATACAATACTCAAATATTTACAAAACAGCGAGCCAATTGAGGCGCTATATACTCTGCCGGCAAATGAAATGCTCTCCGGTATGTGCGAACTGGTCGATATAAAAGAAAATGACATAGGCGGGATAATCGGTTTTGCAAAAGAAAAGCAGATTGATTTAACCATAGTAACCTCCCAAATTCTGATAGTAAACGGAATTGCGGATGCTTTTGAGCAGAACGGACTGACAATTTTTGCGCCCAAGAGAGAGTCTGCCATAGTGACCTATTTCAACGGCGCAGCCAAAAAGACAATGTATAAGCTCAAAATACCGACAACAAGGTTTGCAATTTTTGATAAACTCCCTAATGCACTTGCTTATTTAAGACAAATGCACTTTCCCGTTTATGTAGAGCCTGATTTTAAGATTTTGACGGAGGAAAAGAAAGAGTATCAATATTACTCTCAGGCAAAACAGGCCATTGATGATTTGTTTTATGACGGGGAAGAGAGAGTTGTTGTGGAAGAAAATAACCCTGCCTGGAGAGATTATAACCTTTATTTTCTGACAGACGGCTACAGCGCATATTTAGTAGGCACAACGGAATATGACGAAAATGAAATAGCCGTATCCCCTATTGTTTCAATGTCTCAGGGAATGATAAATCATATTAAACACAATGTTGTTTTAAAATTAATAGATGACATAAGAAATTTTTCATCGGAATACAGCGGAATATTAGGTGTAAAAATAAAATCAGACGGAAGAATATATAAAGTCATTGATTTTATGTCCACCTTCGATAAATATGACCTTGAAACAATACTTCCGACACTTAAAAACGATTTACTTGAGCTTTTTTATTCCTCGGCAACGGGCTCTTTATCGGATGAATTTAAAAATTTATCCTATAATTCGCTATATGCATGCTCGATTTTGACGGATACAAAGCCTTCAGTTGAGGTACAATCTTATACAATGATTAGTGAAGATATAGGAATAGTTACGACAGTCGGCTCAACGGTAACAAAAGCGAAGGAAAAACTTCAGGAAGCACTGAGTTCAGACAGGACAATAATACAACAATGAAAAAATCAGATAAAAAATTTAAAAGAAAATGTATAATCTGCAACGAATACAAAGAGAAAACAGATTTAATAAGATTTATACAAAGCCATGACACGGAAGAAAAGGAAAATGATAAAAACATAAAAATTTTCGGTCGCTCTTTTTATATTTGCGATAAAAGAGAATGCCTTGAAAAGGCACTCAAAAGCAAAGCGCTGAGCAAATATACAAAACTTAATACCCTCAGGAATATTACAAAAACGATTAAAGAAATATTAAATTCCGAAAATAATTAACAAACTTCTCTTGTTTGTAGTATAATCTTATCAGATACAAATAAGAGAAAACAATGGAAAAAGAAAATATAAGGGTATATGAACTGGCAAAAGAATTAGGGCTTCAGAACAAAGCCTTAATTGAGCACATGGAAAAACTCGGGATAAAAATTAAATCCCATTCTTCAACACTGACAATTTCACAGGTAGAGCAGATTAAGAACTCCTTTAAACCGAAAACGGAAGAGCCTGCTAAAAAGCCGAAAGCATTTATTATTAAGAAAGCAGCAAAGGTACAGGAAGAGCCTAAACAAGAAGAACAGGCAAAAGAAGAAGAAATCAAATCTGATGAAGAAAATAAACCTTCAGTCAGCTCTATCCATGAAATAATCAAAAATAACAAGAAAGTCAGAGCAGAAGAGAAAAAAGAACCCGAAACAAAAGAGGAAATTAAAGAAGAAAAAGCCGAAGTAAAAGAAACTCCCGAAATAAAGAAGGAAACGGCTGAAGAAGTTAAAGAAGAAGCTGTAAAAGAAGAAACGAAAGCCGAAGAGGAAGAAGTTAAACAAGTCAAAGCAGCTGATATAAAATCACTTCTCGAATACAATAACAGAAACAGCCAGAAAAGACGCGCCGAAATGTTCGCTGAAGCCAAACGTCAGGAGAGAAAGAAACTCCAGGAAGAGCAGCTTAAAAAACAAAACGAACAAAAGGCAAAAGATGAAGTTAAAAATAACGAAAACAAAAACAGAAACGATAAGTTCCAAAAGCCCGGTCAAAGACAAAATGTCCAGGGACAAAACAACCAGCAAAAGCCGTCAGACAGAGGGCAGGGTGGCGAAAAGAAGATACAGAGACATATAATTTCCCAGGACATATATGATAACAAAGGTCAGAGAAACCAGGTCGGTAAGAAAAAGGACTGGGATAAAAAGAAACAGTATAAAAACAAAGAAGAAGAACAGGAATTAATCAGCCTTGAAAAGGCTATTGCGCAAAAGCACAAGAAAAAATCGCACACCGATGAAAATGAAGTCGTAATCACGCAGGTTGTAATCTCAGAACCGATTACCGTTGCAGCTTTAGCTGAAAAAATAAACAAAACTCCTGCTGAAATTGTTAAATTCCTTATGATGAACGGAATTATGTCAACAGTCAACAACGTCATCGATGTAGAGACACAGAAAAAAGTCTGCGCAAACTTTGAACTTGAAGTCCTTGACGAAGATTTAGACAAATATATTGAAGAAGAGCTCAAGAAGGAAGAAAAACAAAAAGAGCTTGAAGAAACAGATGAATCGCTTCTTGTCAGCAGAGCTCCGGTTGTCAGTATTATGGGACACGTTGACCATGGTAAAACAACTCTTCTCGACTCTATCAGAGCTTCAAAACATAAAATCGTTTCAACCGAAGTCGGTGGCATAACCCAGTCAATAGGTGCTTATACCGTTTACCAGAAGGGTAAAAAGATTGTATTCATTGATACCCCCGGTCACGAAGCCTTCACCGAAATGAGAGCAAGAGGTGCAAAATCAACCGATATTGCAATTCTTGTTGTTGCGGCTGATGACGGCATTATGCCCCAGACCATTGAAGCAATTAACCACGCAAAAGCGGCTGAAGTACCTATCATTGTTGCAATAAACAAAATGGATAAGGAAACAGCAAACCCTGACAGAATTATGCAGCAATTAACCGAATACGGCTTAGTTCCCGAAGAATGGGGCGGTGATACAGTTTGCGTTAAAGTCAGTGCGCTGAAAGGTGACGGAATTGATGAGCTTCTTGAGTACATTTTGTTGTTATCTGAAGTTCAAAACCTCAAGGCAAACCCGAAGGCAAGAGCTCAGGGTGTCATTATCGAAGCAAATCTTGATAAAGGGAAAGGACCTGTAGCAACACTTTTGGTACAAAACGGAACACTAAAGACAGGCGACTGCTTTGTTGTAGGAAGTGTCTGCGGAAGAGTAAGAGCTCTGTTATCAGATTCAGGAGAAAGATTAAAGGAAGCAGGACCTGCCACACCTGTTGAGATTTTAGGGCTTGAAGAAGTACCTCAGGCAGGCGATACCTTAGAAGCGGTTGAAAATGAAAAGGTTATGAGAGCTATATGCGATGAAAGAAAAGAAAAAGAACATCTTTCAAAATTAGAATCAATGATTCCTGCGCATATCAGAAACGATTTAGCGAAGAATAACGGTGAAGATGACAATATTAAACATCTTAACCTGATTATCAAAGCAAACACTCACGGCTCTGCAGAAGCTGTTTCGCAGGGTGTTGCACAGCTTGAATCAAAAGAGATAGTTATAAAAATTATCCACGTTGGTGTCGGTGATGTTTCAGAGGCTGACGTTAAACTTGCAAACGCAAGTAACGCAATTATTTTAGGCTTTGGTGTTAAAGAAGACACAAATGCCCAGCTTATTGCCGAAAAAGAAGGGGTAACTATAAAGAAATACAACATCATTTATCAGGTGCTCGAGGACATCGAACATACAATGCTGAAACTCTTAGAGCCTGAGATTAAAGAGGTTGCTCTTGGTGTTGCCGAAGTCAGACAGATATTTACAATAGGTAAAGTCAACAAAATTGCGGGCTGCTATGTAACCGAGGGTAAAGTTGTAAGAAACAAAACCGCCGTTGTTGAAAGAGACGGAATTGAAATCTTCAGAGGTCAGATAGATCAGTTAAAGAGATTTAAAGACGATGCAAAAGAAGTCCAGCAGGGCTTTGAATGCGGTATTTCCTTCGCAAAATTCAACGACCTCAAAGAAGGCGACATCATCAGAGTTTCTACAACGGAAGAAGTTGAAAGACAGGTTCTTGTCTAACGGGTGAAATTATGACATTAAGAAACGAAAGAGTCAGAAAGCAGTTAATAAGAGAGATTTCGGACATTATTCAAAGAGAGCTCCAGGACTCAAGAATAACGGGGATAGTTTCAATTACTGATGTCGAGGTTTCGCACGATAACTCTTTTGCAAAGGTTTATTATTCCGTTTTCGCGCCTGAAGGTGCAAACAAAGAGCTTACTATACAGGCTATAACAGAGAATGTTCCCCAGATAAGATATGAAATAGGGAAAAGAATAAGACTAAGATATACCCCTGAGCTGAGGTTTATCCCTGATGATTCTATCGAAAGAGGGGCAAAGGTAACAGAGCTCATCAACAAAATCTCAAGAGGCGAGATTTAGTTTTGTTGTTAGGGTTTCTGAACATCTGCAAACCTGAAGGAATGACAAGCAACCACGTCATTTCTGTTTTAAGACGTTCTCTAAAAATTAAGCAGATAGGCTTCGCAGGAACTCTTGATCCGCTGGCGGAGGGTGTTTTGCCTGTTGCTGTAGGTAAAGCTGCAAGACTTATTGATTACTTAAACACCGAAAAATCATATATAGCAACCGCAAAATTCGGCGAAATATCAACTACTTTTGACAGAGAAGGGGAAATAACAAAAATCGAAAATGCCCCTGAAATAAAAAGAGAAGATATTATTTCAAAATTAAAGGATTTTGAAGGCGAAACGAAACAAAAACCGCCCATCTACAGCGCCGTACACGTAAACGGCAAAAGGTTATATGAACTTGCAAGAAAGAATATTAAGGAAGAAGAAATAGAGATACCCGAAAGAACAATATTTATCTCAAAAATTGAGCTTGTTGATTTTAATAAAGAAGAGCAGTGTGCAAAAATATTAATAGACTGTTCAAAAGGAACTTATATCCGCTCAATAGTCAGCGACTTAGGGAAAATGCTAAATTCGGGCGGAGTTATGACTAATTTAAAGAGAATAAATTCTTCTGGATTTAAAATAGAAAATTCAATTCTGCCGGATAAAATCAACACTGATAATGTTAATGCGTATTTAATAAGCCCAAATGAAGTAATAGACAGTTTAACAACAGAAATAAATGAAAAGGAATTTAGGAGAATACGGTTCGGAAACTCTATTCCGACCGATATTACAAGCGAAAAACCGGTTTTTACAAAATATAATGGTGAAATAATTGCGCTTGCAAAGACTGATAAGGGATTATTAATTCCGCAAAAAGTTTTTATATAAAAATTGTTACAATAAAACCAGACTTAAAATTGATAGTATAATAGATTTATGAATAATTTTTCAAAGATAGTAATTTTAATAATAATTGTTTTGAGTGTCTTATTTGTCAAAGACAATTTTGGCGATAATATCGGGAATTTTATCAATAAACACACTCCTTTTGAGGTGCAGAGAAAGAACCCCTTCGGAACTCAGAAGGAGGTTAAAAAGCCTGAGGTTAAGAAAGCAGAGAAGAGCGAAAACAAATCAAAAATTGAAAAGGATATTAAGATTTACTACCTTACACTTGATAAAAACTCAAATCCCATTTATAAACCTATTTTGAGGGCTAATTTAGGAAAAGAGAGCAGGCTTGAATATTCAATAAGAGAGCTTTTAAAAGGGCCTGATTTACTCGAAAAATCTAAGGGTACATACAGCGAAATTCCCTCTGCAACAAAACTTTTAAGTATAACCGAAACAGAGAAAACCGCAATTATAAACCTGAGCGATGATTTTGAATTAGGCGGAGGCACTGACAGTATTTATTCAAGGCTTATGCAGATAATCAAAACATCACTTGCAAATGCGCAGGGAAGAAAGGTATATCTTCACATTAACGGCAAACAGGCTGATTTTGTCGGCGGCGAAGGGATAATGGTCACTCAGCCCCTGAAAGAGAATTCCTTAGGTGAATAAAGATTTAGACTATTATATGAATTTAAACTGGACTTTAATTGAGGGTACAGACCTCGATTTCAACGGGGAAGTTTATCATTATATTGAGATAAAGGAAATTCCCAGTTTCACCTTTTGCGCAAAAACTCAGCAGGGTTGCAGGGATAACTATAAAAAACAACTCAGGTGGACATTAAAGATTATGCTCGAGGATGACGATACCCATATAGTCGAGCCCGGTGAGGATACGGGAGACGACACCGATTGGGAAAGTCTTTGCCCTTAAATTTGAGGAAGCAGAATGAATAATGAGGAAATAATTAATTATACGGAATTTTAAAATAACATATATTTCGGATTATCAGAAACAGTCAAAATTATAGATTACTTAAAACTTAATGAAATAACAGGATTATAGGATAAAAAAGGACTTGTGAAAATCACAAGCCCTTTTTAAGTTCATTTTAAAGACAAACTATTTTACAGCGTCTTTAAATCTCTTACCAGCAGAGAAAGCGGGAACAGTTTTAGCAGCAATTTTAATTGAAGCACCTGTTTGAGGATTGCGGCCTGTTCTAGCTTTTCTTTTTCTGGCTTCAAATGTACCAAAACCAACCAATGTAACTTTTTTACCTTTGGATACAGTTTTTTGAATTGAGTCAATAGTAGCTGATAATACGTCAGCAGCTGCTTTTTGAGAAACCTTTGCTTTTTTAGCGATTTCTTTTACTAATTCTTCTTTGTTCATACGAACCTCCCTTTTTTTATTACATGACAATTATACAAATTTTTCCGAATTTAGCAAGCATTTTAAGATATATTACCAAAATACTTAAATTACGGAGTAACGAAAAGCCGTATAAACAGTGCTAAATATCCCATTTTTTGCTTAATTTGGCGAATTTAATATCTTTGTAATAATAGTTTAAAATTGAATAGGCATTGTAGCCCATTTTAGCCAAATTATTCGCGCCATGCTGACTCATTCCGACACCATGCCCATGCTTTTTGATGCCCTCATCATAAGATGGAACTGATTTTAAGAAGGGAAGGTTATGTGACCACGGACCGCCGGAGTTTGTTGTCTGACCACCGGCTGACGCACAGTAATAAGCGGGAATAACCTGTTTATTATATACAAGAACAATATCCTCTGTATCTTTAACCGCTCTGTTTGAAGTATCTCTTTCAGCAGATGCACCGCCATAAGCCTGGTCTTTTGGAGTATCATCAAGGTCATAACCCTGAGAGGCATGCTTATTGAGGTTTGCAATAGCATAACTCCTTGCGGCTATTGCCTGAGCCTTCAGGGCCTCCTGAGGCCATTTTGCAGACATTTCAGAGGGTACGACACCTTTTAAATACATCTCTAAAGGGAGTTTGTTAATAAGATTAACGGAATGAGGATAGCTTGTAATTATAAATTCACCTCTGTACCATGCTTTTTTTGTTGAAAGATACCCATTTTGTTTATCGGGCTTAATGGTAACTGATTTTGAACCGGTTTTTACATATTTGGAGCTGATTTTGATTGCTATTTGGTTACCCTCAGTTTTAAAGAAATAATACTTCATCGGAGAGAGCTTCATAATCATATCCCCGGAAAAAGCATCATACATAGTAGCATCAACACTTGAAGCAATATAGACCTGAGAACACTGGGTACAAAGTCCGATTTTTATGGCATGGGCATCACCAGTGGTAAAAAACAAAACCACAATAGAAAACAGAGCTATAAAACAGGTTTTGAACTTCAAAATAAAGGACATGCATACCCCTTTCCTAAACAAAATTATAACACAAGACAAACTACATCAAATAACCGATATAAATGAGAAGAGGATTAATTATTTCAACCAAAAAAATGACTACATTTGACTTTAAATAATTTATCATTAAAACGTAGATGTTAAGTAAGGGAAAATTATGTCTATAAAAGGTGAAATAGTATTTAATGAAAATCCGGTTATGTACCCTATCCGTGCCATGCAGACACAAACCGAACTGCTTGCTATTACAAACGAAAACATAAACGGCTTTGACAAAATAGGCTATCAAGCAAAAAGACCTGTTGTTTCATCTTTTGCGGAATTTTTAGGCCCGAAAGCCATTTCAACGACTATTGACGACTCGGTCGGAAGAATAGGTGCTACGGGAAATCCTTTGGATATTGCCTTAGGGGAAAAAGGATATTTTCAGATACAGACACCAAACGGAATACAACTTTCAAGAGACGGCAGATTAAAATATACAAAAGAGGGTGAACTTCAGAACCTTGAAGGTTATCCCATACTTTCAAACAACGGTGATAAGATAATTCTTCCGCTTCTTCCCGAAACCATTGACGATTTAAAGATAGATTTAGACGGAAGAGTGAGTGTCCTTGACAGAACACAAAAGAAATTTATCTTCGCGGGAACGATAGGCGCTTTCACGCAGGAGGGTGTCGGCCTGTTGCATCCTAAAATAACCCAGGGGTATATTGAATCCTCGAATGTTGATATAACCTCAGAATTTATTCAGGCAACACCATATATGAAAAACTTCAAGTTAAACAGACAGATGTATACAATGGTAAACACAAGCATGAGAAACGTCATCTCATCACTCGGACAGGTATAGGAGAATAAATAATGTCCCGCTCATTCCAAGGAATAATAACAAAAGGAATAATTAACTCAGAGCTTCAGTTTGAAAAACTCGCATATGTATCCACAAACGTTGCAAATATGAACACAACCGGATATAAAGGAGTTAAATTTGAGCAAATGTTAAATGACCAGGGATATTTAACAGGAGTTGTAAGAAGAGATTATACCCAGGGCGACCTTTTGAGAACAGGTGATGACTTTGATGTTGCGGTGGAGGGTGAAGGCTTTATTCCGATAACCTCGCCAAACGGTGAAGTCTGCTACTCAAGAGAGGGTAAATTTAAACTTGATAAAGACGGGTATTTAATTACGCTTGACGGCTATTTAGTCGGTGACGGAATACAGCTTCCGACAAACTATGATAACCTCAGAATAAAACAAAACGGGGATGTTGAAGTTTATACAAACGACAGATCTCATGTTGAGGTGCTCGGAAATATTCCCGTTGTAACCTTCCCTAACCAGGCAGAACTCAGAGCAGGTGATAATAATAAATTCTATATTACAGAGGGTTCAGGCGAGCCTATGCTCAAAAAAGACGGAAAGAAACTCGTTCAGGGATCACAGGAGGGCTCTAACGTAAATATGTTTGACAGTGTTAACGAGGTTATGAGACTGAATGCTTCAATCACGGCAAGTATCAGAGTTATGACGACTGTTAACGAAATGTATAATCAGATAATAAGTATGAATCAGTAAGGAGTAGAAAATGTATAATCCGATAGATTCAATAGACGGCGGAACAAGACTTTTAGGGCTTATAGCGGCAAGACAGAAAATGCTTTCCAGCAATATCTCAAATATGGATACTCCGGGATATACCAGGCAGGATATCTCCTTCAGCCAGTTTTTAGCACCCGAAGTCAGCCCGCTCGAAACTAAATTATCACAGAAAATGGGTACAAAAAACATCTGGTCGGAGTTCAGCAATGAAAAGGTTGATGTAGGTAAAGAGCTTGCGGAAATGCAGAAGAACTACCTGACTTATACCTTAGCGACAAGAAAAGTCAGTTCAACAATAACGCAGATGAGAACAGCTATTAATATGGGGCAGTAATAAATGGGAATATATGATTCAATGAACATCGGGGCGAGCGCAATGAGCGTTCACGCAAAAAGATTAGCCATAAGCTCAATGAATATGGCAAATATAGACACCCCGAACTATATAAGAAAAATTCCGATGATAGCATCCACTCAGAATGCTTCATTTCTGAGCATACTGGATTCAATGAGAACGCCCATGGCACCGGGGGCTATGCCTTATGCTACAGGCGGTGTTGCTTTTACGGGAATAGTTGAAGATCCTACATTAGGCGAAAAAATATATAAACCGGGGCATCCTGATGCGGATGAAAACGGATATATAAGAACTTCCAACGTAAATCCGCTTGTTGAAATGTCGGATGCAACGATGTCACAAAGAGCCTATGAAGCAAGCATCGCGATAGTTTCGATTAGTAAGGCAATGGCGGAAAAAGCGGTAAGTATGGGACAATAATAACAGGCAGGGGATAAATGTTTTCAGGTAAGATACAGGGATTAATAAATTCATCAAGCGAAGCAAATGCAGCAAAAAGGGCTGAACAGTTAAATCAGTACGTTGAAAATCTCAATAAGGTTGCAAATAAAGAAATTCAGCAGGAGGACTATTTCAAGGAAATTCTGAAGTCCTCTGAGGGTGTTGCTTCAAAATTCAAGCTTTCTCAACCCTTCGTCAATACACCTATTATGACGGAGGCACAGGAGGAGGTTGAAGAATATTTGGGAAATTCAGATATTAAACCGACAAAAAACCAGATACTTGATTTAGTTTCAAAAATTTCGGAAAAATATGATATGGATGAAGACCTGGTCAATGCCGTAATAAGACAGGAATCAGGTTTTAAAACCGATGCGGTATCCTCCGCAGGAGCCCAGGGACTTATGCAGTTAATGCCTCAGACGGCAAAGGCTCTCGGGGTAAAGGATGCTTTTAATCCCGTTCAGAATATAGAAGGCGGAGTAAAGTATCTTAAAAATATGATGGACAAATATAACGGAAATGTAATTCTGGCACTTGCAGCCTATAATGCAGGCCCGGGAAATGTTGATAAATATAACGGAGTTCCCCCGTTTAAAGAAACTCAGAATTACGTAAAAAACATTTTGGCAAACTATCTTAAATAGAGGAGAAGGTCATGAACAACTTTATACCAAGCGTAAATATGTTTTCACAGATAAATCAGGCAAAATACTTTGATACGTTAAACGGACCGTTTAAACTTGATGCCATAAGCGAAACCCCGAATACCTCATTTAAAGATGTACTCGCCGGAATGGTAAGTAATGTTAACGAAGAGATACAAAAACCTGACGAACTTCTGACCTCACACATGAACGGAAACAGCGACGTTGATGTTCATGATGTTATCACTGCCATCTCTAAAGCTGAGCTGGGAGTAAGTTTGGCGACACAGGTAACCTCAAAAGTCGTAAGTGCATATAACACTGTAATTCAAATAAGTGTATAAAATTTGTCCTATATACTTACCCTCTGATAAAAAAAATAGTATAATTACATGATTATAAGAGGAGATAATAAGATTAGGGATGCAAAAACTCCAGGAATTATTACAGAATAAAAATGTTTTATACGGGCTCATAGGCGCGGTTGTACTGATTATAATACTTATAATCAGTCTTGCCGTATTCGGGCCTAAAGGAAGTTCTCAGTCGGAAGAAGCCGGAAACAAGCCTATTGAAGCGGATGTTAATTTATTAACAACGGATAATCTCGGAAAAGCACTTGAGGTTCAGGCACTTTTGGCAAGATACGGTATTACTGCCGTAAGAGAAATGGATGGTACGAAATCAAAAATCGTACTGAAGGCAAAAGATAAAATCAAACAGAGCCAGAGAGACCAGGCGCTTCTGGTTATTGTTCAGAGCGGTCTGATGGACCAATATACAGGGCTTGAGATATTTGATAAAGGTGATTTTACATCAACAAAAGAGGATAAGAGAATAAGACTTGTAAGAGCCATAAATGGTGAGCTTTCAAGACTGATAAGAAAAATTCCTCCGATAGAAAATGCTTCTGTTTTTGTTTCAATACCCGAGCAGACAATGTTTACTGCGGACAGAAAGCCTGTTACGGCAACTGTTCAGCTGGTTGTTCCGAGCGGAATAAGACTTGAACAGTCCAAAATTAAAGCTGTTGAAAACCTTTTACTGGGAAGTGTTTCAGGGCTTACCTCAGATTATATTTCAATAACGGACACTAACGGAAATGTTTATTCAAGTTTAATCAACGCACTTGATGACCAGATTGCAAAACTTCAGGAAAATGACAGTTATATGCAAAATAAGGTCAGTGCGCAGTTAGACAGACTTATAGGAAAAGGAAACTATGTTGTAACAGTCAGCACCTTCCTGCGCCAGGCACCTACAGAGACGACAAGAATTGAATACGATCCGAATTCAAAAACGGCACTCTCTGAGCAAACCTTCCAGGAGGGGCTGGGTGATACACAGAAGGATGCAAACAGCGGTTCGGGTGCGGTCAGTGTTTATGTACCTGAAGGTGTTCCGACCTCTTCATCTTCTTCCTCTCAAGACAGAAAATATACAAGGTCAGCTCAGGAAACACAGTACGGGGTTTCTAAATCGCAGACAAGCGAATACTTTAAGCAGGGAATTATTGAAGATATAACGATAGCGGTAACACTTGATGCAGCCGCAATGCCGTCAAATCTGAGTGAAGATGAACTTAAAAATATCATAGCAAGAGCCGCTTCGCCGAAAGTCAGCGCAGACAATGTTTCTATCGCATACTCAGAGTCTATTCAGCCCTATCTTGCAGGGGATAAAGCGGTTAATCTTCCCAAACCCGATGAATCGGGAAATCCCTGGTGGGTTGCAATTGTTCTTCTCATAGGCGGTTTAATCTTCGGATTTATCTTTGTTTCGAGAAGATTAAGAGCAACCTCACAGAGACAGAAAGAAGAACTTGATCAGTTAAGAGAAAAGACAGAGGCGCAGGATAAACAGATTATGGACGTAAACCTGAAGGCAGCAGAACTGACGGAAAAGCAGGATATTATCTCTCAGCAGTTAATCGAGCAGTCAAACAGACGCCAGCTGGAAAAGAGAAATTCTGATTTAGCGACAGCGCAAATAAATGAAACTCTTGAAGATATTTCGGATGATATTGCGTTCAGCGATGAAGCAGAAACGATAGAAAAGATTAAAAACTGGATAGAAAAATCATAACAAACAGGGAGTGAAAATTGGCAATAGCAGGATTTAACTATAAAGAACTTGCTGCGGAACTGGCAAAACAAGCAGTAGCGCTTGTGCCTGAAGACATCCCTATGCCCGAAAAAAAATATATTATCACTCTTATAAACAATTTCTGCATAATTTCGGGAAAATCTTTGAATGATGATCCGAATATTAAATTTGATGCTTCACAGGCAACTATCATCACACAGTTTATCGGAGAATGGGCTTTTCATAAGTCAATAGACTTAATCAGAGGGGGAATACCTCCTCAGTTAAGAGATCCGATAATGCAAAAACTTGCCTTTGCTATATTTGAGGAGGCAAAACTTGCACTGATTAAGAAACTCCCCGATGAACAGGTAGTTAATCTTGTTGAGAACAAAGTAAACCAGGTATTTGGTGCTGAAATTCAGGGTTATGTTCAGAAGGGTGCAATAACTCCCGAGCAGGCTCAGAACGTACTTCAGCAGTCTAATATTGACTCAATGGCACAAAAAGAGAATGAAGTTGTTGCCAAATTTTCAAACAAAAAAATTCTCAAACTCGTTGCAATGGCAATGATATTAAAGAAAATGCCCCAGGAAAAGGTCAAAGCGATTTTAGACAGCCTTGATCCTCACGATGTGAAATTTATCATCGACCACATGAAGGTTGAAAATCTTGAAAATAAAATCGATAAATCAATCGTCTTAGAATCCTTATATGACATAAGAAGAGAACTTCCCGAGCCCAAAGAAATCAATGTTGAAAAGGTTATGAGGAAGTTAAACAGGGCGGTTTCTCTTTCAAAACCGCAGGTTATAGAAGCCGTAATAAAACAGGAAAGGTCAAACGTCAAAAACTTTATCTATGACCAAAAGTTTCCGACACTCTCTGTTTTCACCCCGAGTATGCTCCAGATTATATCAGATTATCTTGAAGAAAAATTAAATGATTATAAAGAAAAACCAAGCGAAAATAAATAAAAACATTAAGGTTGAGCCTAAGCAGCCGAGCGCGAGCCCGGAAATTGATTCTGTTCAAAACCAGACTGAAGATGAATTAGAATTAGAGCAGGATATAAAAGAGGTAACACTTGAGCAGATAGCCTTTGAACAGAGAGAAGAAAGAAGAGAAGGCTCAAGAAGAAGGGGTTACCGCAGAACAAACGACCGAATGATTTTGACAAGAGCCCAGGAGGAGGCGGTCAAAATTAAAAACGATGCCTGGAGCGAAGGGTATCAAAAGGGTATTGAAGAGGCTCAAAACCAGCTTTCTGCACTGAATAAATCAATAGAAGAATATTTTAACTATAAAGGTGTTGTTGTTGATGCAATTTCGCAGAGTGTATATGATATAGCCCTTGAAATTGCGCAAAAAATACTTAAAAAAGAAATAGCTTCAGACGACAGCGCAATGCTCAATATGATAAAAGATATTTTATCTGATATAAACAGACACGAGAGCAGAATAACGCTCAAGGTCAGACCTGATGATGTAAACGGGATAAAGAAGCACTTTGATGAGCTTTTCCCCGAAGGGTTATTTGATGCGAAAGTTTCTGTTTTGGCAGATAAGACAATACAGGAGGGCGGTGTAATCGTCGAAACGTCAAACGGAATAGTAGATGCAAGGCTCGAAACCCAGCTCGAAATTCTGAAAAATGCGTTTAAAACTTAAAGGGTATAAAAGGGATAGTGGCAAGTTCAGAGAATAAAAGTGTTTTATTTGAAGTATCACTGGCAATATTTATCATATTGCTTATTTTGATATTGCTTTTGGAAATGCCGACCTGGGTAATCAACTGCTCCATCAGTTTTAATATAGCCCTCGGAATAACCCTTATGATGATAGCGATTTATGTCCAAAGACCGCTCGAGCTTTCTGCATTTCCTTCAATTATCCTTATCGGAACCTTGTTCAGACTGGTTTTGAGTATTGCTTCAACAAGACTTATTCTGGCAAGAGGTGACGCGGGTGAAGTCGTTAAAGCATTCGGCGAGTTCGTTACCGGAGGTAACCTAATTGTCGGTTTTGTAATATTTTTGATTATTACCATCGTTCAGTTTTTGGTTATCACAAAAGGTTCAGAACGTATTGCAGAGGTTGCGGCGAGGTTCGCACTCGATGCTATGCCCGGAAAACAGATGACAATTGACGCAGACTTCAATGCAGGCTTAATTTCACCTGAAGAAGCGGTTAAGAGAAGAGAGGATTTACAGAGAGAATCAAACCTCTACGGTTCAATGGATGGTGCGATGAAGTTCGTCAAAGGTGATACTTTGGCGGGTATCATCATCGTTATAATTAATATTGTAGGCGGTTTGGCGGTAGGTATTCTGCAACAGGGAATGCCTGCAGGCGATGCGGTTACAAAATATACGGTATTGACGGTTGGTGACGGTTTGGCATCTCAATTACCTTCACTTTTGATGTCTATCTCAGCAGGTATCGTAATGACACGTTCAACAGCGGCAAGCCCTTCGTTAGGTCGTGACTTAGCGAACCAGTTATTGAATAAACCTTACAGCTTGTTCGGAGCAGGGATATTCTTATTCCTTATCGCCTGTACGTCTGGATTTACGGGATTACCGTTCTTTCCATTCTTTATTTATTCAATTTTGCTTGGAATTGCAGGGATGTCAATTCTCGTAAACCAGGATGTTCAGTCGCAATTAGGACAGATTGAAAACGTTAAAAGAAATATGCAGGACCTTGTTAATCCAAACAGAATGTATGAAAGACTAGGTGTTGATGTACTTTCACTTCAGGTCGGCTCAGCACTTCTTGTAATTGCCGATCCTGAGCAGGAGGGTTTGCTTCTTCCGAAAATTGCGGCATTAAGACAGAGAATAACGGATACTTTAGGTTATATTATCCCGAACATAAGAATTATGGACTCTTCGGCACTGGAACCGAATGAATATATCATTTCAGTCAGAGGAAACACAGTAGCGTCAGGGTATATTTACCCCGGGAAAGTCATGGTTATCGCTGACCAGTGGGATTCAACGGGAGCAGATGTTCCAAAAGATGCTATTATCGGTGTTGATCCTACATATCAGACACAGGCATACTGGCTGAACCCCAAGACCATTCCGACTGGGATAAAGGTTGCACCTGTTGAATGTATAGACGTTATAATCACTCACCTTCAGGACTGCGTAAGAAAATACGTTGATGAAATTATGACAAAGACTGATGTTCTGAAGTTAATTGAGCTTGTTAAAAGCCAGGATCCTACACTGGTCAATGACCTCGTTCCTGCGATTATCTCAACGAGCGACCTCAGAAAGATTTTTGTAAACTTAATCAGGGAAAAGGTTTCCATAAGAGATATTATGTTTATTTTTGAAAGACTTTGCGATTATGCAAGATTTTCAAAAGAGCCCGATATCCTCTCTGAGAGGTTAAGAACGGCACTCGGCAGGCAGATTTGTCTTGCGAATATAACGCCGGATAAGGTTTTATATGCACTGACACTATCCTCCGAATGGGAAAAGACACTCGATGACAGTTGCCAGAGAACAGAGCTCGGCACAATGTTTTTGTTAAATCCCTTACAGGTTCAGGAATTGATAGAATCTGCGGTTTCAACCTTAATTAAGGCAAGACAGAATATATCGGTACAGCCCGTAATACTTTGCTCACCTAGAATAAGACTTCCTTTATATCAATTACTCGAAAGACACATCCCGACTATTGTTGTTATTTCATACTCGGAACTTATAACTGATGTGAGAGTCGAGGCGGTTGATACAATAGGGGAATCAATTAATTATAATTTCGGATAAATAAAAGAAAATGTATTTAGACCAGAACATAGAAAAATCAATAGAGTTTATGAAACGGCGCGCCAATGAAATCATTGACACGACACATCTTTATCACTACAAGGGCTCTGTTACAAAACTTGTCGGACTGACGGTTGATGTCCAGCTGCCGGGACTTAAACTCGGTGATTTATGTTTTATTGAAACCTCGGAAGGTGAAAAGAAGGCTGCTGAGGTCGTTGCGTTTAAAGGTGATGTTGCCCAGCTTCTACTTCTCTATGACGGCGCGGGGATAGGGCAGGGAAGTCTCGTTCAGACAACCGGAAAGCCGATTAAAATTCCTGTCGGTGATTTCCTGCTCGGAAGAATAATTAATCCGTTAGGAGAACCCATAGACGGCAAACCGCTTGATACAACAGGCGCGCAGTGGATGAATATTGACAATGATCCTCCTCAGGCATTTGAAAGACCGATTATTAATACAATTTTTGCAACGGGAGTAAGGGCGATAGACGGAACACTGACACTCGGGGCAGGTCAAAGAATGGGGCTGTTTGCAGGCTCAGGTGTAGGTAAATCAACGATGCTCGGTATGATAGCGAGGAACTCGGATGCTGATATAAACGTTGTTGCGCTCATCGGAGAGCGAGGCAGAGAGGTTAAAGAGTTTATTGAGGACTCTCTCGGGGAAGAGGGTATGGCAAAATCAGTCGTTGTCTGCTCAACGGGAGACCAGCCGCCTTTAATCCGTATGAAGTGCCTGCATAGTGCAACTGCGGTTTGTGAATACTTCAGAGACCAGGGGAAAAAAGTTTTCCTTATGACAGATACCGTAACCCGTTGTGCAATGGCAGGAAGAGAGGTCGGACTGTCTATCGGCGAACCACCTACTATAAAAGGGTATCCGCCTTCAATTTTTTCCTGGCTTCAGAGGGTTTTGGAGCGAAGCGGAAACAGTCCGAGGGGTTCAATTACCGCGCTTTATACCGTCTTAATGGAAGGCGATGACGTAAACGATCCCGTTGTTGATACCGTAAGAGGTATTGTTGACGGACACATCTTCCTCTCGAGAAAAATTGCAGAGATGAACCACTACCCCGCTATTGATATTCTCGGGAGCATAAGCCGTCTGATGAGCGCAATAGCAAGTGAAGAGCATAAAGAAGCGGCTTCTAAGATCAGGAAAATTATGGCGCTCTACAGAGAAAACAAAGATCTTATTGATGTCGGTATGTATAACCCGGGTTCAAACCCCAGGCTTGATACCGCAATAGAGCTTATGCCTCAGATTAACGCGTTTTTACAGCAGAGAACCTCTGATATTGTTCAGTTCGATAACACGATTGAAACTATGATGAATATTGTAAGAGATGTTGATATATAAAAAAATTCCCTGAAAAATCAGGGAATTTAATTTATTTCTTAGCCCATCCATTCGTGGCTGTTAATTTTTCTCTTGTAGTATTCTTCGGGTGACTCAACCTTAGAGGCTTGTGTGTGTTTAATTTGTTCTATTGCCTGTTCTCTTTTTAATAATTCGGTGAGCGGAGTGAAATAGCAGTCGTCTCCGCCGTATCTTGACCAGACACCTGGCTCTCCGCCGGGACCTTTTTCAAGACAGTATTTTTTCTGAATAGCGGGGGTAATATTAATCATAATTAAAAACTCCTAATCTGAATTTCTTATTCCTCACAAATTAATGTGCGTAAATATAAATTTTGTTAAGATAAAAAATATTATTAAGAAATATTAAACAATTAAAATTAATCTGTAAACAAGAAAAGCAACAAACCAGGCAATAGAGCACTGAAGAAGAACGATACCGACCGCATATCTTTTGCCGAGTTCTCTTTTAACGGTAGCAATAGCAGCAACGCAGGGGGTATAGAGAAGGCAGAAAATTAAAAATACAAAAGCGGTTGTATTAGAGAAGAGTGCAGGGAGCTGGGAAGTACCGCCCGATAGGACACTCAGAGTAGAAATAACACTCTCTTTTGCCATAAACCCGGTTATAAACGCGGTTGAAATTCTCCAGTCGGAAATTCCGAGGGGCTCAAAAATCGGGGTGATAAAACTGCCGAGATGTGCCAAAAGGCTCTGTGAGGAATCGGAAACAAGATAAAGTCTTGAATCAAAGGACTGAAGAAACCAGATTATAATCGCAGCAAAGAAAATTATAGTGAAGGCTTTGGTAACAAATCCTTTAGCCTTATTGTAAATCAGTCTTACAACATTCTGAAAAGAGGGCATTCTGTAGTTAGGAAGCTCCATAACGAAGGGAACGGGGTTGCCTTTAAAGAAGAAAATTTTAAGAAGAAAGGCAAAAGTAATACCGACAATAACACCTATTAAATAGAGTGCAACAATAACAAGCCACTGTTTTTCAACAAAAAACGCGGCAGTAAAAAGAGTATAAATAGGAAGTTTTGCGCTGCAGCTCATAAAAGGAACGAGCATAATTGTCATTTTTCTGTCCCTCTCAGAGGGCATTGTACGCGCTGACATAATCGCAGGAACGCTACACCCGAAGCCTATTAACATAGGAACAAAACTTCTGCCCGAAAGCCCGATTTTTCTCAGGAGTTTATCCATTACAAACGCAACTCTTGCCATATATCCGCTGTCTTCAAGCAGAGAGAGAAAGAAAAACAAAACAACAATAATGGGAAGAAAACTAAGAACACTTCCAACCCCGGCAAAAACACCGCCTATAATCAAAGAATGAATGGTGGGATTAAGCCCGTAAGCAGTTAAACCGTTATCAACAAAGGCGGTAAAAGTTTCTATCCAGCCCGATAAAATTTCAGAAAGCCACGCACCAAACGGCCCGAAGGTCATATAAAAAATAAAGGCAATAATAATCAAAAAAGCCGGGAAAGCGGTATATTTACCCGTCAAAATCTTATCGGCTCTTGCCGAGAGAAGATACCCCTCACTCTCCCCCTGTCTTACGACACATCGCGAGCAGAGAGAATCGATAAATTCAAACCTCATATCGGTAAGGGCAGCCTGGGAATCAAGCCCCGTTTCGGCTTCCATCTGAGATACAATTTGTTTAAAAGTATCGGCTTCATTTTTGTCGAGGGCAAGCATATTTAAAACAAGCAAATCACCTTCGGCGAGTTTCGTTGCGGCAAAGCGGAGAGGTAATTTACACCGGAGAGCATGGTCCTCAATCAAGTGCTGCATAGAGTGAATGGCTCTGTGGACTGCACTTCCCGCACCCTCAGACGAGCAAAAATCATTCTTGTTTGGCTTTTCTTCAAACCTGGCTACATTCACGATGTGGTCTAAAAGTTCATCTATACCTTCATTTTTAAGAGCGGAAACAGGAACAACGGGAACACCGAGTTCATGTTCTAAGCCGTTAATATCAATACTTCCGCCGTTTTCTCTTACCTCATCTATCATATTTAAGGCTATAACCATCGGAATATCAAGCTCAATTAACTGCATTGTCAAAAGCAGGTTTCTTTCAATGTTTGTAGCATCAACGATATTGATAATTCCGTCGGGTTTATCCTGAAGAAGGAAGTTTCTTGTAAGAATTTCCTCGTGGTTATAAGGGGAAAGCGAATAAATTCCGGGAAGATCGGTTATCGTAACCCCCGGTTTATTCAGAACTTCACCGTCAACGCGGTCAACAGTAACCCCCGGAAAATTGCCAACATGCTGATGTGAGCCGGTAAGCCTGTTAAAAAGTGTCGTTTTACCGCAATTTTGGTTTCCGATTAAAGCAAGTTTCACATCTGTCTTTGCCTGGGGCATTTTGATTTTGTTAAGCTCATAAATCTGCTTTTCACCCTTTTGAGAGTGCTGAACTTCCGAGAAAGTAATTTTATTCGGAACAACCTTCTTTGGTTCATGAATATCCCGAATAATAATCTTAGAAGCATCGGCTTTTCTTAAAGTTAAGACATAGCCCCTGACTCTGAATTCAAGAGGATCACCGAACGGCGCGGTTTTAAGCAGAACCACCTCTGTATTCGGGGTTAACCCCATATCAAGAATATGCTTTCTCAAACTCTTATCTTCGCAAAAAACTTCCTTAATATATGCCCCTTTTTTAAGGGGCAGTTTATCAAGTGTTAATTGTTCCGATATATTGTCTGACATATTTAGCCTTTAACTACAATATTTACGAGTTTTGAGGGAACGACAATTACTTTGACGACTTCTTTTCCCTCAAGAAGTGCCTTAATTTTTTCGCTGTTTAAAGCGATTTTTTCGAGTTCTTCTTTTGAAGTATCGGTATCGACTTCAATTTTATCCTTAACCTTGCCGTTAATCTGGGCTACAAGAGTAATCGTGCCTGATTTAGCGAGATTTTCATCAAAAGACGGCCACTCCTGAGTGTGAATTGAAGTTTTTCCGCCGTAAGAGGAATAAATTTCCTCCGCCAAATGAGGAACAACGGGAGCTAAGAGCTTCAACAGAGAAATCAGAGCAAAGCCCAAAACGTTTTTATCCTCATCAGAATACTCAGTCTTAGGATTCGTATATTCATAAAGAACATTTACAAACTCTCTGTATTTGGAAATAACGGTGTTAAACTGGAACTCATGAGAAATATCGTTTGTGATTTTCTTTATGGCAATATGAGTTTCTCTTACAAGTTTATTGTTTTCCTTTGTGAGAGTTGAAACGTCAGGCAGTTTATAATCAAAAACGATATTATTCTGCATAGCGGCAAATAAACGCCATACACGGTTCAGGAACTTATAGCAGCCCTCAACACCAGCATCTGACCAGTCAAAGTCTCTTTCCGGAGGTGAATCGGAAAGAATAAAAAGACGTGCGGTATCTGCGCCGTAGTTAGCGAAGATGTCATCGGGATCAACAGTATTTCCTTTTGATTTTGACATCTTAGAGCCGTCTTTTAA
>JAFXYZ010000028.1 GCA_017541465.1 bacterium
ACCGTAAGAAACTGGTTTAATCCAAATCTTGAATACAAATGGTATATTTTAACAATTATTGTTGCAATGCTTTCACTTGTAACAACTTTGATTCTGACATCTTTATCAATTGCAAGAGAAAGAGAACTCGGTACATTCGACCAACTTATTGTCAGCCCTCTTTCATCATTTGAAATATTACTCGGAAAATCAATTCCGCCCTTAGTAATTGCAATGACTTTAACAATGGTTATGGTTGGAATTGTCATTGTATTTTTCCACGTTCCGTTTAATGGTTCTATAATTTTATTCTTTGTTTCTATTTTGATTTCTCTTATGGCAATAGTCGGTGTCGGACTTTATATTTCAGCAATATGCAATACTCAGCAACAGGCAATTTTATCTGTTATGACATTTATGATGCCTGCAGTACTACTTTCCGGGTTTATTTCACCAATTGAAGATATGCCGCTTTGTTTGCAGTATTTAACATATTTAAATCCTGTAAGGTTCTTTATGGTTTTATCACGCGGAATAATATTAAAAGGTATGGGAATAAGCGATGTAATTGCAAACATAATTCCACTACTTATAATAGCATTGATAACCCTGACACTTGCAAGCAGAACATTTAAGAGAAAACTGGGATAAATATTAAACACATAATTTATCAAAAAAGTATCAGTAACTTTGAGAATGAATTATCAGGGAGTTTGAGAGTTTATATCAGTTAGTTTTTAAATTGTTCCCTCAAAACTTAAAAAGTTTGAGAATTTTCTCAAACTTTCGGGGGTAGTATTCTTAGACTAACAGAGAATTTACAAAGTGTCTATGTACAGTACAACAGCCGTAATTATTGCTATTATTTAATTATAGGTACTATTTATTTAATTTCTCCTACTTTTCATGTCAAAACCGAGATACTTTGTATCAAAATCCGTGACACTCAATAAGTTAATTAAATGTTTTATTCAGTTGTCATACACAATTTAACTCTGTTTCAAGCACCTTTCAAGTGTTTAGAGTAATAAATTAAAACTTTTGTACCATTTCAACACAATTTATTTATCAAGCAACCAATCCAGTGCATAAAGCTGTTTTATTCCGTTATGCGATACATTCGGAATATTATCCATTGTCAGCAAATATTTTGGATTATGATCTCTTATGCTGTTTAATGATTTTAATTCTCTGTCTAAAGTATCTGCTCCCATAACGGTATCTGCAACCTGATAGTATTCGGTATAGCCGTCTTTGATTGCAACAAAATCAACTTCCTTATTATCAACTTTACCTATATAAACTTCATATCCGCGTCTTAAAAGTTCCAAATATACAATGTTTTCCAAAATATGACCAAAATCCACATATTTAGTACCAAGCAAATAATATCTTAATCCAATATCAACAAGATAATATTTCCCGTTTGTTTCAAGATATTGTTTGCCTTTTACATCATATCTGTTTGCTTTATACAAAATATAGCTCTTACACAATGCTTCTAAATAGTTTTCAACCGTGTGATTGGAAATCTTTTTACCACTTGATGTCATTGTGTCACTGATTTTTTTAGCAGAAGTTGAATTCCCGATATTATCAAACATGAATTTAACTATATTTTCTAAGCAGGTAACGTCTGAAATTTTATTTCTCTGAACAACATCTTTTAGTATTACAGTATTATAAATACCGCTTAAATAAGTCCTTATTTGTTCTTTTTCATCATTTAACTGTAATACATAAGGGAAAGAACTGTTTTCTAAATATTTACGATACCTGGTTTGAATATCAGTATTATCATTAAAGAATGATATATACTCCTTGAATGATAATGGCAGCATTTCAATTTCAACATACCTGCCGGATAAAAGTGTTGCTAATTCTCCGGACATAAAAAAAGCGTTAGAACCTGTTATATAAATATCTGTATTATCTTTTATATATAAACCATCTATTGCTTTTTGATAATCTTTTACATTCTGAATCTCATCTAAAAAAATGTAATTTTGCCTCTTAGGCTGGAGCTTTGATTTTATATACTCATAAAGTTTTTTATAATCAGTTAATTCTTCATTATCCGGATCTTCAAAGTTAAGTGATATTATTTGAGATTTTTTAACTCCGTTTTTCAGCAAATAATCTTTAAAAAGTTCTAATAGTGTTGATTTACCGCATCTTCTTATTCCGGATATAACTTTAATCAAGTTTTTATCCTTAAAGCTTATTAGTTTTTTCAAATATTCGCTACGTTCTATCATACAAACATTATAAATCATTTTACCAAAAAGTCAAGTTTTGGAAGTATATTTCTAAAAAAGATATAAAATTGTATTTTTTGGAATTTTGCATTATAAAGAATGTTTACTATTTATGCCTAAAATTTTTATGTCATTTCTTCAAAAGTTTTCCACATTTATCATAATGTTTTTGTTTAAAACAGATTAAAATCTAAGCCTAAACCTTAGAAAATTTAATATTAGGCAATATAATAGCATATTCTTGCTCTTGTTCATCATCTTGTTTTTTCCAATATACTATGAATCTGATGTTTGCATCTGTAATTTTATATCCTTGTTTTAAAAATGATTCAATTTTATTCCTACATGAAGCAGAATATTTTAATACTTTTGTTTCCTGGCCATTAAATTTAACCAATAAGCTGTCATTTGAGGGGATTAATTGTTTCCCACTTCTCAATTTTGGAATAATATTTTGCTTATATTTGAAATAATCCAATACAACATCCTTATGTGTTAGTTGTAAAATTATGTCATCCGAACTGTTATATTCATTATTATTGAATTCATTATCGATGAATTCTAATTGTTTAAATTGTTCAAAAATACTATCATTATAGTGTATTAAAAGATTGTTCTTTGCACGGGTTATTCCTACATATATTTTTCTTTTATTTTCGTCATTAGGTACAGAATCTGCACTCATAAGCATATATACATTATCATATTCATGACCTTTTGCCTTATGTATAGTTGATATTGTTATCATTCCACTTTCATTATCATAAAAATCTTCAAATTTTGCCTCAGTAAAAAATGTTTCTAAATCACTATAATATTTTGTTGGATTTGTTTTTTCAAAATCGTCCAACATTCTTAAAATAATAGGCAGTATGTTACTACTTTTAAAGAAATTCTGCAATTGAACCTTTATATTATTCCATAAATTTTCACTTATTTGAACCGGATTATTCTTCTTAGCCAACAACCACATTATAAAGCGAATTTCCTGTAAGCATGAAAGGTTAAAGCCATCTAATGATTGAATTAATCTTGCTGGAATATTTTTTTTATTAAGTATTCCCAAAATTTTTAATGCTTCATCATTTGTTTTTGTTAATATACAGGTTGAACCGGATAGTCTGTCTTTAATAAGATTTTCAACTAAAGATTCTTCAAAATTTTTAGATGCATATTTTACAAATTTTACTTGCCCTCCTTCTTTATCTGTTACACAATTTAATTCTTTCATTCTTTTTCGTATAGTATTTGCAAAAGCATTTGCGAATAGTACTATATTTTGGCAGCTCCTGTAATTTCTTATCATTTCGTATTTTATAGCACCATATTTTGTTATGAGTTCTTGTAAGTATTTTGAATTCGAACCTCTAAACTCATAAATATTTTGATCATCATCTCCAACTGCAATTAAACGCATTTCATCATTATAATTTATTAATGCTTCTACTAATGCAAACTCATCTTCTGACATATCTTGAGCTTCATCAATAACAAGAACTGCTTTTGCAATTCTTGCAGGTTCAACACTTCCAAGATTAATCAAATTTACAGCATCTTTAACGATAGTATCAGAATTTTCTAATGAACCTGGTCTTCCAAGAATATCAAAACAGAAAGAGTGGAATGTTTTAATTTCTACATACGAAGCACTAGAGCCTATTAACCCCTGTAATCTTTTTTTAAACTCAATTGCTGCTGCTCGTGAAAATGTTAACATTAATAATTGTTCTGATTTAATATCTTCAAGAGTTAATAATGAAGCTAACTTATGAACTAAAACTTTTGTTTTTCCGCTTCCAGGACCGGCTGCAACAACTATATATTTAGATTTATCGTCTTTTATTATTTCCTGTTGTTTCTCAGATAATTCTCCAAACAGCTTTCTATACCGCCCCGGAGTCATATTTATTTGAATCTCTTTATCTCTACCTTTAAAATACTTTCCTATAAACTCTTTATAATCAAGTCGAAAATAATCTTTTATAAATTCAATAGCTTTTTGGTAATTTTTAACCAAAATATTTAACAATTCGCCAATTATGTGAATTTGTTGAATTTTCTGTTTGTAATAACTATCCAAAAATTTATAATCGTCTTTCTTATATTTAATCTTATTATCTTTAACTAAACGAATAATTTCAAAACTATTATACAGAACAAGGAAACCACCTTCTAATGACAAAACATGCGTACGATGAAGCCATAACAAAGCATTTTCTATGTCTTTTAAATCTATTTCAAACAAATGTAATAAACTGTTTTTATAAGCATTTAATAATTCTACGGTTGAAAAAGAAACGTAAGAATATTGATTCTCTTGTGCTGATTTCCTTTGAAGATACCCAACAATAAAAGAACATATATTTACACGTTTATTGAAAATATTTTTAATTTCTTCAATATCTTTTAATAATACAATTTCTGTTTTTTCATCAAGATTACTTTTACCTTTTTCTGCAAAAGAACATATTTTCCAGTAATTAAAAATAGTACGTAAATATTTTATTTCACATTCTATCCCTTGATTTTGTATTGTTTCATTTAATAATTTTAATGAAAAAATGTTTTTAGAACTCGTAATTGAATCAATTAACCAACCTTCAATTTTTGTATATTTATCAAGTAATTTTTCAGGAGAATCATTTATTACAGCACTCATATCATTGTCATCAGCAAGAAGATTGATTTGTTTCATTAAACTTATAACCTCAAGAATCCTTTGTTTCTCAACACCAAGAACATCCGCAAGCCAATCAATTCTTGATTCGGCATCAGCATTCCCGGCTTTTGCTCTGCTGCGACTTGAAATTAGGTTCTTAATTATCCTCTTTGCCAACATTTTTGATCTTCATCAAATAATTTTGCATTTTCGATTATCTCACCTGCACTAATAAAATTTTCTGCATTTATACTTGTAGCATACACTCGTGGCATATTTTGTCCGCGTTTAATATATCCGGCTTTCTCTAAAGCCAGAAGTGCAGTTTTAACTTTAATCTCTACATCTTGATTGCTTACTTCTTCACTAGTCCAGCCCGCCTTTCTTGCAATCTCAATAGCTGAACGACACAAGGTATTTCTTTTTTGCGTGAATTTTTTTATTGCAGACCAAACTTGTTGAATCTCGTTTAGTGTTAATTTCGTTTGATTTAAACGAATAAAATGTCTGTCAATGTCATTTGGTGAAAATAATATATAACAATCCGCATTAAGCGATTTTTCTCTTGCTGCTCTTCCGGATTCCTGCATATAATCTTCTAATGAACTGGGAGCATTATAGTGAATAACAAGTTCTATGTCTTGTTTATCAACTCCCATACCAAAAGCGGAGGTCGCAACAATAATTTTAATTTCATCATTTATGAATTTTTCTTGAGTTTCAATTTTTTCTCGCGGCTCCATTTTCCCGTTGTATGGTAGAGCCGGAAAGCCATCTTTTGTTAGTCGTTCAGCTAAATCTCTGGTTTTTTGAACGGAATCTACATATACAATGGTAGAACAATTTTTTTCTTCAACTAAAGTTCTCATTTCATTGTATTTTTGCTCTTGAGTTTCTTTCAAACGTACTTCATAGCGTAAGTTTTCTCGAGTTGCATTGCTTGCAAAAATATCAAGTTCTATATTAAGTTTTTCTTTAAAATACTCCTTAATATCCATAATAACTTTAGGTTTAGCTGTTGCGGTAAAACAGGATATTGAAATTTTGTTATTACATTTTATATCTTGTATTTTTTTTATAAAATCACCTATATATAAGTAATCTACTCTAAAATCTTGTCCCCACGCAGAAAAACAGTGAGCTTCATCTATAACAAAGCGAACAATATTTCTTGATAACAATAAATGCTCAATAGTTTTTGAACGTAATTGTTCCGGCGAAATATATAATATAGTTGCAACTCCATTTCTTATTCTATTTATTGCTTCAGACCTTTCAATTGGGTTTAATAGTCCATTAATGGTAACTGCATCTATAATATTTTTTTTCTCTAAATTATCAATTTGGTCTTTCATTAAAGACTGCAGAGGTGATATTACTACTGTAAGCCCTCGTATTGTTTCGCCGGCAATAAGTGCAGGAAGCTGAAATGTTAAAGATTTTCCGCCACCTGTTGGAAAAATAGCAATTAATGATTTATTGTCTACTGCAGCTTGGCAAGCTTTTTCCTGTAATGGTTCTCCTTCATATTTTCTAAATTCAGTATAATTAAAATATTTTTTTAATTGAGTATGTATATTTATATGCTTTTCACAGTATGAGCACTTTTTATTACAAGGAGTATTACATAATTGTTTTAAGATAATTTCTACTTTAGGATATTGTTTTAAAACCCATGCCGGTGTAATAGAAGTATCATCGTCATCTCCAATTCCAATAATTGCAAGTGCATAAGCTAACTCAACAGGATTATTTTCTATTATTATAGACAATTCGACATTTTCACAAAATTTATCTTTGTAAGAGTTTTTTATAAAATTCTCATCAACATCTTCTGTATCAGTATCCAAATATTCAAAAAAACCGTGGAATTCTTCTTTTGATGATAATAAAAAAGCATATATTTTCTTAATATCATTCGGCAAATCACTATATGCATTGATTTCATCATAAAACAAATGCATAGCCTTTTTAGAATCATTTATAGGGTTGTTTAATTCATCTGAAATAATTTTATCATCTTTAACTAAATTATGATAAGGTTTTTTAGGAAATAACAATGGTGATAAAAATAATGTATCTACAATCGTTTTATTAGGCAAATTTAAATATTTTAAATCGTGATTGATTATATTATGTCCGCAAATAAAATTGCAATCATCTAAAAATGATATAAAGTCAGCTAAGACAGGCGAGTGAAAAATATCCTGATTTTGCTTAATACCACCGATATCAGTAATTTTCTTTGTTTCAGGATTAACTTCAAGATCAATAAATGCAACTGAATTCATGCAGGATTCACTCATAAGCCGATTATAACATATTATGTACGGATATGTTACAATATTTTTGAATATCTATAAATCAACATAAAACGGATAGAAAATCAGTCGTTTTGAGAAAAATTGTCTTTTGCATTTCCAGTTATCGAATGATAAAAAATTATCAGAGAGTTTTGCAAAAAGTATATTTTATAATTTGGCAAGTTTATATTTTATATATTGGCTTAAGGCATTTTATTTTTTATTAAGAGAAAATATTAACATTAAAATACATATCAACACATAACTTAAAGAAAAAGTATCAGTGACTTTGAGAATAAATTATCAGAGAGTTTTGAAAAATTTCCCCCTAATTACACGCAAAATTGAAATCCTCTCAAACTTCCGGGGGTAGTATTCTCAATCTCTCTGATATTCTACAGCATGGCTGTAATTTAAATATAATAGGGAAACTCGGCAATTTTATAAAATTTTATGGAAAGATACCGGACATTTTAGTCCTAATAACCGGACATTTCGGACTTTTCAAAACCCCAACTCTCAGACTTGGGGAAGCGGGTAAAACTCAAACACAAAGCCAAACATAGCGATTAAGAAAAGCAAAAACCAATTTCAAAAGTGTCCGAAAAACTATATCCAATAAATTATCATTGTAACTATTAACTTATACCGAAAAACCATACCCATTAAAACCCATTAGACATACAGTTCCCTAACATTAGTTTTAATATGAATTACAATAAATTTTGCAAAAAAAAACTCCTCGGGTGGGACTCGAACCTACAACATTTCGGTTAACAGCCGAACGCTCTGCCATTGAGCTACCGAGGAATATCAGTTTTTCAATAAGTCTATTATAACAACAAAATATTTCTTGTAAAGCAAAATCTTTTAATAAAATTTTATTTTTTCCTCAAATGCGGTTATAATATACTTCAAAAGGAGTTAAAAATTATGCTTTTAGGAGTTAATATAGACCACGTTGCAACCCTGAGAAATGCACGCGGGGGCGATGAACCTTCCGTTCTTGAGGCTGCTCTTATTTCTCAGGAATGCGGTATAAACGCAATAACAGTCCACCTCAGAGAGGACAGACGACATATCCATGACAGCGACCTTAAAGAATTAAAAGAAAAACTAACATGTAAGATTAATCTTGAAATGGCGACTACTTCAGAAATGCTCGAAATTGTACTTAAAACCAAGCCTGAGTTTTGTTGTCTTGTTCCCGAGAAACGTCAGGAGGTTACAACCGAGGGCGGTCTTGATGTCTCTTCAAACATTCCTTATTACAATGAATACGTCAGAAAAATTCAGGATAACGGCACTCTTGTAAGCCTTTTTATTGATCCTGATATACATCAGGTTGAAGCATCAAAGGAAATCGGGACAAAGTTCATTGAACTTCATACCGGAGCTTATGCTAATGCTTTTGGCAAGGATAATGAAGAGCATGAGTTTCAGCGCCTTCTTACTTCCGCAAAAAGAGCGCAGGAGCTCGGGATAACCGTAAATGCAGGGCATGGTCTTAACTATAAAAATGTATTGAGGATGAAGGAAATTCCGAATCTTCATGAATTAAATATCGGTCACAGTATCATTTCAAGAGCAATTTTCGTAGGGCTCAGACAGGCAGTTCTTGAGATGAAAGAATTAATTTAAAGAAATATTACGAAAATTAAAATATTCGGCAATATTTTTGTTTAAGGAGTTTTAAATACTTGTAAATCAGAGGTGTAGTATGACAGTAAATTTTACAACGGCAAATGCAAATCCTAAAATAGGTTATGTTCCGACTGTTACAGTCGCAAATGCGGTTTCAAACCCCGCACCGACATCAAAAGAAGTTATTAAGGCAGATACTCTTGAAATGGAGGATGCTAAAAAAGATAAGAAGGAAAAGAAAGGTCTTATTTCTACTATCAGCAGTGGTATAGGCAGTATTAAAAAGTTCTTTGCTTCCGCCAGCGAGTACACAAAAGGCTTCTTTAAAGGTATAGCAGGCGGTGTTGTTGCAGGTTCTTTGGTTTATACTGTTTCAAATGTTCTCAAATCAATTAAGAAAAAGCCTAAGACTAAAGGAACCGTTGTTCTCTCTGTCTTAGCAGGTGCAGCTACTTTTGTCTATAATATGTATAAAGCATATCTGAACTCAAATAACGCAACTGCTCAGATTGACCACAAATACAGATAAATTTTAAATTTTTATAAATAAAAAATACACCATGCCCAAATATGGTGTATTTTTTTGCATAATTTATGGTAGAATATAAATTGTACTTATCATAAGTGGAGGAAAACATGAGCAGAATTGATATTTTTAAGAAACATCTTGATGAAAAGAGAGCAGTAAAGGTTATTGCAGGTATCGACAATCACGATTTAGAGCTCGCAAGAAAAGTTGTTTATGCGGCTGAGCAGGCACATGCCAGCGCTGTTGACGTTTCTTTTGATAAAGAAATTATTTCAATGGCTAAAGAAGTTACAGAGCTTCCCGTTTTCGTATCTTCAATTAACCCCCTGGAATTAAAGGCTGCGGTTGATTTGGGTGCTGATGCTGTTGAAATCGGTAACTTTGACACACTATACAAGAACGGAACAAAAATCAGCGCATCTGAAGTTCTCAAAATCGCTCAGGAGACTATGAAATTGCTTGCTAACACACAAACATTTGTCTGCGCAACAGTTCCAGGTCATCTTGATATAACAGAACAGGTTAATCTTGCAGTTCAGCTTGAAGAACTCGGTGTAAACCTCATTCAGACAGAAGGTGCTGCAACTACAAAAGCAACTCACTCAGGCGCAAGAGGTTTAATGGAAATTGCCGAAGTTTCTATTGCTAACACTATTGAGCTTTCAAGAAACCTCTCAATTCCTGTTATGACAGCTTCGGGTATTTCTTCGGTTACCGCTCCCATGGCATTCGCAGCAGGCGCTAGTGCTATCGGTGTTGGTTCCTGCATTAACAAGTGTGAAAACCTTCTTGCTATGATGGCAGCAGCAAGATCAGTTGTTGAAGCCGTAAATAAGGTTTCTGAAGAAACAAAACTTTCTGTTTAATTAAATTTTTAAGAGGGGAAGTTAAAAATAACTTCCTCTCTTTTTTAAGGTGATTCGTTGCAAAATAATTTTGACAATTTTAAATTACTTACCTTAGATGAAATGTTAATCTCAATAGACAGATTAACCCGCTTTAAACACCCTGATATTTCTTACCCCAGGGTTTTCAGGGATATTATCCGTAAAGCCTCTTCTCACCTATCGGATAAATTCATCGATGAACTTCCGCCTGATGTCCTGAGAAAACACGTAAAGAAGGTCTGGAGTGCTTCTTATAAACAGTTTTTTGAAGACAGCGAGTTTGATGATTTATCTCATAAAATTTTAACCAAAATCCCTCATTTCAGCTTCAATATAAATAATGACTACACAAAAGAATTAATGAAAACTCCTCTTTATTGCGCAAACCTTTTGTTTAATATTGATGATAAAAAACTTCCCAAAAACCTCAGAATAGTAAAATACACTCTTCTTGAAGCCAAAAATGCTCATGATTATTCCGATGATTTGATTTTAGAGGTGAGCAGAAATAAAAAACTTTTGTTTCCCGTTCAAAAACTCGTTATAGTAGAAGGAATAACCGAGGATATTCTTCTTCCCGCTTTTGCTGATTTTCTCGGGAAATCACTCTCAGAGTGCGGAATTTTTATTTTTTCGGCAGGCGGAAAGACCAAAATTCCTTCTCTTTTTGCTCAGTTTAAAGATGAACTTAAAATTCCAATGATTATCGTTTTTGATTATGACGCAAACGATTTGAGTGAGGCTCTGAAACCCCATTTAAGGCAAAAAGATAAGATTATTGTTAATTCAAAAGGTGAATTTGAAGATTTATTGTCCCTGAGTTTAATCAGAAGAACATTAAATTCCACCTATTATAACAGCGTAAAAACG
This sequence comes from bacterium, assembly GCA_017541465.1. Lineage (GTDB taxonomy): Bacteria > Cyanobacteriota > Vampirovibrionia > Gastranaerophilales > Gastranaerophilaceae > RGIG6874. The sequence goes on from JAFXYZ010000028.1 coordinate 11,130, forward strand.
ACTTTTTCGGAGTTAAGACAGTTAAATTCAAGGTGTGCTAATCTTGAGGAATTTTATCGAACAAGAAATTTAGGCGAATTTAAAAAAGCATTGTTTGCAAAACTTCTCTCCGAAAATATCAAATATCCGACTGATGTTTCAGAGGATATAAGAAAATTAATTGATGATTTGATTTAAACGTTTATACAGCAAAAATCGTTATTATCGGAATGTTTGTTGTCGTAGTCTATTCTTCCGATTAATTTGTTTAAATCCTTCATAACCTTTTTGAACATAGGTATATTTAAACTCTGTGCGCCGTCTGAGGAAGCATTCTCGGGATCGTGGTGTACTTCCAGCATTACTCCGTTTGCACCTACAATCAAACCTGCCTTCGCCATAGGCTCGATTAAATATCTTCTTCCCGTTCCGTGGCTCGGATCAACGATTAAAGGAAGGTGAGAATATTTTTTGATAACGGGAATTGCCGCAATATCAAGAGTGTTTCTCGTCGCTGTATTATCAACTCCCTTAATACCACGTTCGCAGAGAATAACATTGTCGTTTCCGTTATACATAATATGCTCAGCCGCAAGCAAAAATTCTCTTATCGTAGCCGCAGGACCGCGCTTTAAGATAACAGGTTTATTGCATTTACCGACTGCCTTTAATAGTTTAAAGTTCTGCATATTCCTTGCGCCTATCTGGATAACGTCAGCATAAGAACATACCAGATCCAAATCAAGAGTATCCATTAACTCCGTTACCACCAAAAGTCCTGTTTTTTCTCTTGCAATAGCAAGATATTCCAGCGCTTTTTCCTCTAAGCCCTGAAAATCATAAGGTGAGGTTCTCGGCTTAAATGCGCCCCCTCTTAAAAACTGGCAGCCCATTTCTTTTGCCGCGTCAGCAACTCTCAGAAGTCCTTCTATATCCTGTTCAACGGAGCAGGGACCTACAATCATTACAGGCTTTTCTTTTCCTCCGATTTTTACTCCGTTGGAAAATTCGATAACCGTATCCTCCTGCTTTCCTTCTCTTGATGCAAGTTTATAAGGCTCCTGAACTATTTTAACCGCTCTGACACCCTCATAAGACTGGAATGAATGGGGCTCGATTAACCTCTTATCACCTATGGCGGCAATAACCGTCATTACGTCACCATGGTTCAATACTGTCTTAAACCCTTTGTTTTCAAGGGCTCTCATTACGGTATTAATCTGCTCCTGAGTAGCAGAGGGCTCCATTATTATTATCATCTATTCCATTCCTTTAATTATTTTGAAAAATGCAAAAGTTTGCCTTTTGTATGAGTATCATGATTATGGTCCGGAAGTTCATAACAGTCAAGACATCTTGCTTCGTAAGTTTCATCTGCGCCTATCATAATGAGCTCAGAGTTCTTATCTGCGGGTTTGCCGTCAATAAGTCTTTGGGTTCTGTTTGCAAATTCGCTTCCGCATTTCATACAAATAGCGGTTAATTTGTCTATCTTATCCGCATAGCACATAAGCTCGGGCATAGAACCGAAGGGCTCGGCTTTAAAATCAAGCTCTAAGCCTGTTCCGATAACTTTTTTGCCCTGAGAAACAAGTTTGTTTATAACCATAACGATATTATGGTCAAAGAACTGAAGTTCATCTATTGCGATAACGTCATCGTCATCTTCTACAACGTTAAAAATATCAAGCGAGTTTTTAACTTTATAAGCATCAAGCCATAAGCCGTTTCTTGATTCTATATAGTCGCCCTTTGCTCTTGTATCAACGATGGGCGAAATAACCTTTATCTTCTTTTTTGCAATAGTTAATCTTCTCAAACGTCTGAGTAATTCTTCCGTTTTACCGCAGCTCATCGGCCCGGTTATGATTTCAAATCTGTAACTCATATAAGTCTTATCCCAAAAATCTCCAAAACAATTTTATAACTTAGGTTATCATATTTCAATTAATTATGTCGGAATATAACAAATTTGTTAAATTTTTAAAAATATGGGAATATAATAATAGGTTTCTTATGGTACGGTATTATGCATCTGAAGGTTAAAAATCGCCTGGAGGCTAATATAACGATAGAATTTGCGCTTATAATTGCGACCTGCGTGATTATAACCGCTATCTTTTCCGTTATTTATTTTGTTGTTCAGAACTACTATAAAAATCAGCTTGTAAGCAAGTATAAAGATGCAAGTGCCGTTATTTTTCAGGCGGTAAGTAAAAGTCAGACGGAAAACGGAAAACTTACCACCTGGGATTATGGTGACAAACAAACCCAGGAAAAATTTGCCTGGATTTATATTACTCCCTATATGGATATAGGAAACGACTGCGGGATAAGAAAAAATGAAGGGTGCTTTGCACCAAAGACATATTATAAATATTTAAACGGCACAAAAAGCGGTACGATATTTGATGAAACGCAGGGCTATAAGTTTGTCCACAGGGCAGGCATGAGCTTTTATATCAGCTATGTTCCGAATTGCGTTCAGCATAGGCAAAGATGTTTTGATATTTATGTTGATGTAAACGGACCAAAACGCGGACCTTCACAGTTCGGCCGTGATTTATTCCTCTTTTATGCTTATCCCTTCACAAACGAAGTGAAGCCGTTTGGGGTATATTCCAACGACAAAAATTCTTATGATCCTCTGACAAACCGATGGAAACCATACCCCTATAAATCAGACTGCAAGCGCTCAGGCTGGGGTGCAACCTGCGGTACTAAAATTATGTCTGAAGGCTTTGAGATGAAGTATTAAAAATCCATTGACTCTATGCTTGTTTTCAGGGCAGCATTTGAATAGGTTGATTCTTTAAAGGTCATATAGTCTTTGACTTTATTGAAGAATATCATTGTATCTCTTATGTCGATTTCCCTGTTATGGCTGACACCTTTTATATATAAATCAACAAGACTTCTTTCTAAAACTTTTCTGTCGTTTTCGTTTAAGCCTTTTGAAACCTCGAAGAAGGAATTGAGTTTTTGTCCGTAATCACCCATAATCTGGTCGTGGATGAATTTAGTTTTTAATGATTCGGGAAGTGTAACGGAACTGCCGTAATAGTCAACGATTTGGGCAAATCTTCTCATTCTTGCTTCTGTTTTTCTTCCGTTTGCGTTGACGATGTCTCTCAGCATATTTATCATAATATTTGGCTCATTGATATACGATTCATCAATGGGCTCTTTAATGTCAGCACCGAGGGCAGACATATATTCAAGTCCCTCTTTTGACATTTTCATACCAAAGGAAGGTGTGTTCTTCTTTAACGGCTGGCAGTATATATTTCTTTGTGCGTAATAATTTATCGGACTTATTCTCATATTTTTCTCACTTTCTGAATTGTTTTAAAACCCGAAATAATAATTTTTTATAGAAAAATGACAAATATTAAGAAATTTTAAAAGATTTGTTATTGCGATTAGCGATTTAAGTAATATAATATTCAAAGTAATGAGGGAAAATTAATGGAACAAAAACTTGAAAATATCAGAAAAGACGCAACGGAAAAAATTGAAAAAGCGCTCAATACAACTGAACTCGAAAATATTAAAAACGAATATTTAAGCAGAAAAGGCGAATTAACAAATATAAAAAAGAATTTAAAAGATTTGCCTGATGACCAAAAAAGAATTATCGGTTCGCTTTCAAATGAAATTTTTAATTCCCTGAGTGTACTCGTTGAGGAAAAATACAAAAAATTATACAATGAAGAGCTCAGACAAAAGCTCGAAAAGGAAAGAATTGATATTTCTCTCCCCGGGAGTTATACCCCGAGAGGAAAAGTTCATCCTCTGACTCAGACAGTTAATGAAATTGTTGAAATCTTTGAGGGTATGGGATTTTCCTTGATTAAATCGGAAAATTCTCCTGAGGTCGAAACTGAATATGTCAATTTCGACATGCTTAATTTCCCTCCCGAACACCCTGCAAGAGATATGCAGGATACCTTCTATACCCAGAATGCTTCAAATGTTATTCTGAGAAGTCAGACTTCAAACTCTCAGATTAGAGAAATGTTAAATCATAAACCTCCGATAAGAGTTATTTCCCCGGGACGTGTTTATCGCTGCGAAGCAGTCAGCGCAAGAAAAAATAACCTTTTCCACCAGATAGAAGGCTTATTAATTGATAAGGACATCACTTTTGGTGATTTAAAAGGTGTTTTAAATGAATTTATAAGAGTTTATTTCGGTTCAATGAGACCGACAAGATTCAGAACGAGCTTCTTCCCGTTCACTGAACCGAGCGCAGAGGTTGATGTTCAGTGTATTATGTGTGGCGGAAAAGGTTGCCGTACATGCAGCGGAACAGGCTGGCTTGAGGTTCTCGGCGCAGGTATGGTTGATGTTAACGTACTTAAAAACGTAGGAATTGATCCTGAAGTTTATTCGGGGTTTGCCTTCGGTATGGGTGTTGAAAGACTGACTATGCTCAAATACGCAATTGATGACATCAGACTTTTCTTTAATAATGACGTCAGATTTTTAAAACAGTTCTAAGGTGTTTTATGCTTGCGAAGAGAATTATCCCCTGTCTTGATGTTAAAAACGGTCAGACTGTGAAGGGTGTTAATTTTAATGACCTTAAATTTGCCGGAAACCCTGTTGAACTCGCGAAAAAATATTCGCAGGATGGCGCTGATGAACTCGTTTTTCTTGATATTACAGCAACAAACGAAGGCAGACAAACAACCGTTAAAATGGTTGAAGAGGTTGCAAAAAATGTTTTTATCCCCTTTACGGTAGGGGGCGGAATAAGAACTCTTGATGATTTTAAAATTCTTTTGTCCGCAGGTGCCGATAAGATTTCCGTTAATTCTGCCGCGGTAAAAGAACCCGAATTAATCGAAAAAGCGGCTAAGTATTTTGGTTCACAGTGTGTTGTGGTTGCGGTTGACGCTAAGAAAATCGGCTCTGATTATCACGTTTTTATTAATGCAGGAACTAAAGATACCGGAATTAATTTAATCGACTGGGTTAAAACAATCGAAAAACTCGGCGGCGGTGAAATACTTTTAACCTCAATGGACACTGACGGAACAAAGCAGGGGTTTGATATTGATATGCTCAAATGTGTTTCTGAGGTAATTAACATTCCTTTAATTGCCTCGGGCGGTGCAGGTGCAAACCCTCAGCACTTTATCGATGCCTTTGAAAAAGGAAGAGCAGATGCCGCGCTTGCTGCTTCAATTTTTCATTATGGCGAACTCCCCGTTCCCGAGCTCAAAAAACAATTAAAATTACAAGGTTTAACAATAAGATAATTCTACTTGATAAATACTTTTTTTTAATTTACTCTAAATATGGGTAGAGTGTGTATGTATCGTCATGGCTGATAGTTATTCTATAGATTATAATAGGTTGGCTTACGAATGTGGGATTGTTAACTGTGCAGACACAAGAGGGTGTCTGGAAAAAATATCCGCGCTTAAAGATAAGTATTCTGACGATGAACTTGCCATTATATACAATTATTTCTTTGAAATTGCCCCTACAAAAGAGCTTATTTTGGGTATTCTGAGCCTTATTGATAAGCTGAGAAACCCTGAGTCCCTTGCTGTTTTAATCGACGCGCTTGTTATTAAGGATAAGTTTGCTTCAAGAATTAAAGATGAAGAAAGCATTACTCAGATAAGAGTTAATATTACAAAGGCGCTCGCCAACTCTAAAAATTCAAAAGCCGTAAATCCGCTTTTATATTGTCTGAATAACAAAGACGAAAACTATAAGATTAAACTCTCATGCGCAGATGCACTCGGCAAAATCGGGGATAAATATGCGGTTATGCCTCTGGTGAATGTTTTAGAAGACGATGAGGAATCTTCTGTTTATGTCAAAGAGTCCGCGGTTTCAGCTTTGGGTATGATAGGGGATGAAAAGGCGCTTGATTCTCTTGTCTCTATTTTAGAGACCACAAAAGGTTTTATGAGTAAATTTACTTTTTTAAAAGAGAGAGCTCTTGAAGCCTTAAATAAAATTAATCATAAGGGTGATCCGAAGGTTATGAAGGCGCTTCGTCATTCGCTTTCTGATGAATCCCCCCAGGTCAGAATAAACGCAATAGAAGTTCTTATGAACTCTGAAGAGCCTGAAGCTGAAGAGTTGATTAAACTGATGTTAAAGGATAATGACAGAGAAGTTGTTAAAAATGCCGTTATTGCGCTTTATAACATGCTCGGAGATGACATTTTGCATGATATTTTAAACTCTTCAGTTTCAACAGATTTTGCAAAAATTGAGGCTGAGGCGCTTTTAATTGAGCTTGAAGAAGAAGAAAATGAGGAGAATTCTGATGAATAACAGGGCTGTAATACTCCTTTCGGGCGGACTTGATTCCTTAGTAGCACTCTCTGAGACAATAAATTTCTATAATATCAGGTTTGCATTATTCTTCAACTACGGTCAGGACTCTGAACAACAGGAGCTTCTCGCTGCAAGAGAAATTGCTGAACACTATAATATTAAACTGGTTCTTGTAAAACTGGAATGGTTTAAAAACCTGCTTGATGTCGGTAAAACAGACTGGGTGCCAAACAGAAACGGTATTTTTATTAATATTGCGGCAGGTTTTGCGGAAAGGCTAGACATCGCAAACGTTATCATCGGAATAAACAAAGAAGAAGGGGCTGAGTTTAAAGATAATACAAAAGAGTTTCTTGATGCAGTTAATAATCAGCTTAAACATTCCACACAAAATGAAGTTAAGGTTGTTGCCCCTTTAATAAATTATAATAAAGAACAAATTGTTAAGTCGGGAATTAATAACGGGGCTCCGCTTGAGAAAATATACAGTTGCTATCTCGGGAAAGAAAAACACTGCGGTGATTGTAAATCGTGCAGGCATTTAAAAGCCGCTCTTGAAAAAAACGGACAGACGGACTTGATTAATCAGTTATTTTAGATAAGAATATAATACTATTATGAACACATTTTTTATTGACCAGGAAACAAAATACCACGGATATGAACTATCTCCTCACTGGATATACAGAAATTTTAATTTAAAAGGGGACAGCATAGTTGCCTTTGTCGGTGAGTGCGAAGTTAAACTATCAGAAATGGTTGATATTGAAGATGTTATCAATAATGAACCTATCTATAGCGATAAGATGCTCAGTTTTGTTGAGGAAAATTTTCACTCTACACTTCAGGAAGCGATTTTCAGACAAAGACTTCTTGCGGGGTTAGTCAGGGATATGATTCTTGAATGTTTTCCTGATGTAAAAGTCAGAAGAGACGGGGACGATGTTTATTTAAACGATAAAAAATTAACTGTTTCTATTGCCACAAAAACTATTACTTCAACCTTAATTCACTTTGGAATTAACGTAACTCCTACCCACGCACCCGTTGCCGCCGCAGGGTTAAAGAGTGATTTAAATATTGATGATATTAAAGGTTTTGCGTTAGAATTGATGAAAAGATATACTGATGAAATTTCTGATATTGATTTTTCCGCCTCAAAAGTCAGAGGAGTTAGCGAAAAATGAGAAAAACTAAAAGAATGATTCGCAGACTGTTTACTCTTATAATTGTTCTGCTTTTTATATTTGCACTCAGCTTTGTCGGGTTTGGGTATCTTGTTAATAAATACAGCCCCGAGGTTGATGTTCAGATAGGGGATAATACTTCTTATAACCCGAATGAACAAATCGCAAATATTGATGAAAGATTAAAAGATATTCAGGATGAGGATAACGGTGTTGATGAAGCGCCTGTGGAATCGGAAAAAGTGGAAGCACCGCAAAAAGAAGAAGAGCAGGTTATGAAGAACACCGAGAAGAAGGCAGAAAAGACTGAAGAGAAAAAGCCTAAAGAAACAAATGTTCCAAAACCTTCAGTCGCACCCGAGAAGCCTCCCATTCCTAAAAAATCGGAAATAGCAAACCAGAGTGCCTCAACAACAAAGACAAAGGTTTTTGTAGGCTATTATCCTTCACTTGAGCAGGCAGTAGTTGCCCAGAATGAACTCAATGAACTGCTTCCCGGTATTTCCCCGTTTATTAAAGAATCAAGCGGATATTATATTGTTCAGCTCGGTGTCTATGCTAATCAGGAAAAAGCGGAAGAGCTGTATAATAAAGTCAAGCAGTTAAGGTATCCGGCTAAGATAAAAACAGAATAAGAAAAAGGCTCTTTGTTTAAAGAGCCTTTTTTTATTAAGTATATCAGGTATTTTAATATTAGCCTTGTTGAGTGATACCGCCGTATTTGGGAACTGACATCTGAAGAGCCTGAGCTTCTTGTGTTTCGACACTCTTGAGTTCTGTCTGAGCTTCAGAGTATTCGGTTTCAAGTTTCTTGAGTAATTGATCGAGACGGTTTTCTTTTTGCTGAGCTTCCAGAATTGCTTTTCTGATTCTGCCCTTTTCTTCGTCTGTCAAATCGCCGCCTTCAGTAGCGCGGTTTGCATTTTCTCTTGTTTCTTTTGAACTCAGAGCTGCGCTATCGTTGCTTAAATCGTACCCGTAGAGTTCATCATATAATTCTAATAATTCATCTTCAACGTCATCGCGTTCAAACTGAACTCTCATCATTTTTGCATTTGTTGAATTCATCTGATCAGTTAACATCAGTTTTCTGAGTGTAAAAATGTGATATGCCATACTAAACCTACCTTTTCTTATATTTACTTACAGTGAAATAACTTACTAACCGTACCTATATAAAGTGATTTCGATTTTGGAAATTGACAAAATCGTTTCATCGAATATTTTTTCTGCTTAAAAACGGTTATACCTCAATAACTACGTGAAAAATTGTCTTTTTTAAGATAGAAAACTATATAATCAATATATATTAATGATTTATTAAAAACATATTGAAGAAATATAAATTAGATACTTTTACCCCCTGTTTTTTCTTAACATTTCTTCATATTTAAGAAATATTAAGCAAAAAAGTCAATTTTTCATGACGAAATGTTTTTATATCAGTGAGGATAGAAATAGGGAATAAAAATTATGGGTTATCACATTTTTATGGCACGTAAGGTGCAGTTGACTACTTTAAAGAATGATGCTTATGCAGGTATGATGGGCGCCTGGATTGCTCAGGAACACGTCGCGGACCAGAAAATGGACACGATGGAGACCAAAAACGAAAATATGGCTCAGGAATATAAAAGCTACTCTGCACTAAAAGATTCCATTTATGATAAATATGATACTTCTAAAGAAGGAAATGTCATGGATGGTGGTAATTTAGACAGTACCGATGCTAACGGCGAGAAGTTCCGAGATTTAAGAGACCGTGAACTTCAGCAGGCAAAAGATGATTATGAAGCAAAAGTTGAAGAATATAAAGGAAAATATGAAGAAGATATTCAGCAATTAAGTGATGATGAATCTGCTATTGAAAAAGAAATACAGATTTTAGAGACACATATCTCAGAATACACGGAAGAAATGTCCAAGGTCGAACAGCAGGAGGCTACCGAAATCAAGGTTTGTATCCCGAACTACAACGGTGCAGGCGGCGGCCAGGGCTAAGCATAACCCAGAATTATATAATAAAGGAAAAGAATCCGAAAGGGTTCTTTTTCTTTTGTGTGTTTAAATATCTTTGTTTTTCTTTTCTATTTTACTATGAAAATATCCCCAAAAATATTGCCGTTATTATTTTAAAGGTTTATTTTACTTATACTTTATATTTAAAAATAACATATTATATATATTTATTATATATATACTGATAATACATAATATATACTTTTTGTAAAGTTATGTAACAAAAGACATCGATTTTTGCAATTTTCGGTTTTTAAAAGTTTTTATATAAGTAAGAACGATAGAAAGAACGAGGTATTAAAAATGGGTTATCATATTTTTACAACGAGGAAAGTCATTTTAACTCACCAGATGAATGATACAGAAACCACGATGATGAACAAGTGGATTGAACAAACAGCACTTCAGAATCAGGTTTCAGCACTATATGCCCGCTTCTCAAAAGAAGAACTGACAGACCAACAGAGAATGCAATTCTCAGCAAGTCTTCAGGACTTATCTAACAGTGAAGACCAGTTAGAACGTGAAATTCAGTTACTTGAAACTAAATATTCCGAAAAATCACAGGAATTAACAAAGGTCGAAGAACAAGAAAAGACTTCTATCGAAAACGATACACCCATCTACTCAGGTGCCGGCGGCAACAAATAATAAACAATACATTCTTAACAATAAAAGAGAAGAACCAATCGGTTCTTCTTTTTTTGTGAGTGGCTCGGCATAAAGCGACACTGGATTATGTTATTTTTAATTCTTAATTTTTTGTTTAGTTTAATTGCGAATATTTCTTTTTAAGGTAGAATATACTTGAAAATGTTAAGAAAGGAATATTTCGTATGTGGGATTATTCTGAAAAGGTTATGGAGTATTACAGAAACCCTAAGAACTCGGGTTCTATTGATGATGCTACCGTCATCGGTGAAGCAGGCTCATTGTCCTGCGGGGATATGCTCAAATTATATTTAAAAGTTGATGAAAAAGGAATTATAACGGATGCTAAATTCCAGACCTTCGGTTGCGGCAGCGCGGTTGCAAGTTCGAGTGTTTTAACCGAAATGATTATAGGAAAACACATTGATGAAGCTAGAAAAATTACCAACGAAGAAATCGTTAAAGAGTTAGGCGGACTTCCTCCCGAGAAAATGCACTGCTCCGTTATGGGACATGAGGCGCTTGAATCGGCTATTTCAAGATATTATAACGAGGATAATAACTCTGTCGATGATGAAACCGTCTGCAGTTGTTTTAATATAACAAAATCTTTTCTGATTAACGAAATTAAACAAAATAACCTGAAAACACTTGAAGATGTCACAAACTATACAAAAGCAGGCGGTGCGTGCGGAAGATGTAAAGACAAAATCAAAGGTATTCTCTCTGAGGTTATTTCAGGAAGCGAAAAACAAGAAGTGAAGCCCCTGACAAAAACTCAGATGATAGTTAAAATCAACAACGTAATAGAAAAATTTATCGCTTCAGAGCTCCGAAAAGATGGCGGAGACATTGAACTTGTTGATGTTGAGGACAATAAAGTTTATGTAAAATTAAAAGGTCGCTGCGGTGCGTGCAACAGGTCAAATCTTACACTCAAAAACTTTGTTGAGGCATCTTTGCAAAAACACATTTCAAAAGAAATAGAAGTTATACAGGTATAGAAAATGTCATATAATAAATTAATTTATCTTGATAATAACGCGACCACAAAGGTTGATGAAAAAGTTTATGAAAAAATGCTCCCGTATTTTTGCGAAAAGTACGCAAATCCTTCGAGTATGTACACCTTCGCAACTGAAGCCTCCTCGGCTTTAAAAGGCGCAAGAGAGCAGATGGCAGACTTCTTAGGAGCAGCAGAGCCTAACGAAATTTATTTTACCGCTTCGGGCTCAGAGTGTGCAAATACTGCAATCCGTGGTATTTTAGCTGCGGATGAAACAAAAAAACATATTATCACAACCAAGGTCGAGCACCCCTGTGTTTTGAATGTTTATAAATACTTAGAAAAACAGCATTATGATGTCACTTATTTAAGTGTAAATTCTTATGGTGAGCTTGATTTAGAAGAATTAAAAGCCTCCGTCAGAGAAAATACGGCGCTGGTTTCGTGTATGATGGCAAATAATGAAACCGGGGTTATTTATCCCGTTGAAAAAATAGCTGAGATTGTAAAATCAATTAACCCTGAGACCAAAGTTTATGTTGATGCCGTTCAGGGGGCGGGGAAAATCCCCATAAATGTTAAAGACACTAAAATCGATATGCTCGGGGTATCAGGTCATAAATTTCACGCACCAAAAGGAATCGGTGCACTTTATGCCAGAAAATCAACTATGTTTATGCCTTTGGTTATCGGCGGACACCAGGAAAAGGGCAAAAGAGCAGGAACTGAAAATGTTCCCTACATTGTCGGTATGGCTGAAGCGGCAAGGCTGGCTAAAGAAAATCTTGATTATGAGGCAAATCATGTTAAAAAATTAAGAGATAAGCTCGAAAATGCAATTCTGAAAAACGTCTTTAATTCAAGATTAAATTCCTCAGTCAATAACAGAGTTCCTAACACTTCAAACATCGGGTTTGAA
>JAFXYZ010000029.1 GCA_017541465.1 bacterium
CTGATGGACCTCGGACTTCCCGGCATGAACGGGATAGAGGCAACTCAAAAGATTAAAGAAATTCTGCCCGATACAAAAGTGGTTATTCTAACATCTCACGATCGCGGCGAAGAGGTTATTGCAGCTTTGGGCTCTGGCGCAAACGGGTATTGTCTGAAGGATGTTTCGGCTGATACCCTGGCGGAAGTCATTAGAACGGCATCGACAGGCGCGTGCTGGCTTGACGGCGCGGTTGCTAATATGGCGCTGAAGCTCTTTCCTAAGCCTGAAACAACCGATATTCTTAACTCAAAATCAAACGGGGATATAAGAGCCCAGCTGACAGAAAGAGAGCTCGAGGTCCTGAAACATCTGGTTGACGGGAAAAGCAACACCGAAATTGCCAAAGAACTGATTGTCAGTGTGCATACCGCAAAAGCCCATGTTTGCAGTATTCTGCAAAAACTCTGTGTCGATGACAGAGTGCAGGCTGCAGTCAAAGCGGTTAAAGAAAATATTGTTTAGTACCATTATTATGGGGTTTGGGGATAAAAAAGCGCCCGGCATCTTCAGTGTCGGGCACTTTTTATTATTATAATTATTCTTCCTCTCCGAGGGTGAGGGTTTGCCCGTAGGAAAAAAATTATGCTTTCTTTTTGTAAAACAGTTTATAGAAGAATAATCTTATTAAAAGTATTCCAAATTGCGGAAGGAAGGTGAAATAGTTCCGCTTTGACTCGCCTTTTTCCCTTTCTTTGAAGTGGATAGGTACTTCAACCACTTTTAAATCCTGTTTGTTGAGTTTTAATTTGACGAGAACTTCAATGTGCATTTCAAAAAACTTACTCATCAAAGGCGGAAGAGGTTTTATTTGTTCTGTTCTGTACATTTTGAAGCCTGCCGAAATATCGCCGATTTTTTCCAGTCCAAACATTGTCCTGTATGCAAAATTGAGTATTTTTGAGAAGATAATATTCTGTTTTTCGTCGTCGTTTACCCCGTCTTTGACGTATCTTGAGCCTATGCCGACATCAAAATTGCCTTCGGTAAAGGTTTTGTAGAGTGTCGGAATGACCTCGGGCGGGTGGGAAAAATCAGCGTCCATCATCAGAAAAATGTCTTTTGATGCGTATTTTACCCCTGTCTGAAACGCACCTGCGTAGCCGGGAATTTCCTGCAAAATGTGTTTTACCCCGAACTGCTCGCATATCTCTTTTGTGTTGTCGTTTGAGTTTGGGGAATCTACAACGAGAATTTCATAGTCTTTTTCGACTTTTTCAATATTTTCGATAGCTTTTGGTATTAATGTGGTGAGGTTTTCAGCCTCTCTGTATGCCATAATGATTAATGAAAGCGCCATAATTAACCCTTAAATAAACTGATAACTTTTTGTGCTGTTTCCCTGATTTGCTCGTCTGTGAGCTTTAACCCTGACGGGATATAGAATCCGCGTTCATAGAGCCGTTTGCTGACGGGTAAATCCTGGTTCCCCGCTATACCCGATTTTTTGAAAACAGGCTGAAGGTGCATCGGATAGAAGAACGGTCGTGTGCCTATTCCGAGGTCTTTTAACCTTTCCATCGCTTCTTTTGCGTTAAATTTAACGTCGTCATTGAGGACTATGCCAAATACCCAGTAATTATTTTCCGCATAAGGTGTTTTCGGACAGGGCAGTTGGGCAGGTATGTCCTTTAAAAGCTCCGTATATAGTGCGCCCATGCGCTTTTTCTTCTTTATCGTTTCTTCCAGCCGTTCAAACGAAGCATAAGCAACGGCAGCCTGAAGGTTTGACATTCGGTAGTTCCAGCCGAGAGTTTCGTGGATAAATCTGTCTTTTGAGAAGGCGAGGTTTTTATAGAACTTTATTTTTTCATAGAGTTCTTCGTCAGAGGTCATAACCATACCGCCTTCACCACAGGTGATATGCTTGTTTGCATAGAATGAAAATGTTGATATATCGGACATTGAGCCGCATATTTTATCTTTATATCTCAGCCCGTGAGCCTGAGCGGAGTCCTCGATTACTTTTAACCCGTATTTTTTTGCGAGTTCGAGAACGGGTGTCATGTCGGTCGGAAGCCCGTAGATGTGGACGACAATAATCGCTCTTGTCTTTGGAGTAATTGCGGCTTCTATTTTTGAGGTGTCAATGTTCCAGGTGAGCGGTTCTGAGTCGATGAAAACGGGCTTCAGGTTGTGAAAAACACAGCACTGGGCGGTTGAGATGATGGTGAAGGAGGGCATAATTATTTCGTCGCCATCGCGCCAGTTATATTGCTCCTTCATAACTTTTATTGCCAAATCGAGCGCAACTGTACCGTTACAGACACACGAGCCGTACTTTTGACCTGTGTAGGCGGAAAAATCGGCTTCAAGCTTTTTCAGAAACGGACCCTCTGAACTTATCCAGCCTGTTTCGATACATTCCGATAAATATTCTTTTTCTTTGTTTCCGACAGAAGGCTCGTTGACGGGAATAAAACCACTCATTGACAGTTACCTCACTAAACCTGGAATAATTTTAATATATCATAAATTTGAAGAAGAGGGGAAATTTTGTCTGAATTGTTACTATGGCGCGACAGCGCGGGGAAATTATTAAAAAAAATGAAGAGGAAGTATTGATTTTATTTTTTGTCATGATAATATTGAATTACCAAAAGCAATCCTTGGGGGATTGGCTCAGTTGGTAGAGCGCCTGCTTTGCACGCAGGATGTCAGGAGTTCGAGTCTCCTATCCTCCAAAAAATAGCCTGATAACTATTGTTATCAGGCTATTTTTATGCAAGATTTTTGAAAGAGAAGAGAACTCCACCGAACGGAGTTCGGTCAGAGTTCGAGCGAAATTCCGGACGGGCGGAGTCGAGCGATAGCGAGCAAGCCCGGTAAGCGATGACCGGAATGGCGACTGCGATAGCAAAAGCCATGGCAGGTCAGAGCGCAAAGGAATTTCAAGACAGTCTCCTATCCTCCAAAAATAACCCGATGACGTTTGTTGTCGGGTTATTTTTTATGTAAGAGTTTATAACTAATAATTATTTAATCAGGAAATTACCACGGATAATCGTCTTTGATTTGCCAGCCGTCCCTCATAATTATGTCCTGACCACATACAGAAACATTAGTCAACATTTCTTCTCTACTCTGTCCATACGTTAAACAATAAGGAAATATTCTACCCTCAACAGCATGACGAAAAGTAAATCTAAAGACATCTCGTCCATCTAAATTAGGACCTTTTACACCATTTATATCAACATAAGTATATACCTTCGTATCAGTAACATTATATACAATTATAGCAGTGCCATCCTGCAGGTAGAAGATGTAATAATTGTTGCTCCAATTTGTATAGTTTGTTTTATCATCTAATGGTGCATGTTTCAAATTGCATTCACCTGTTCTGTCTGTATATCCGCAAATTTTACCGACACTCAGATATGGCAATAAATACTTTTCTGCAGTTTCTTTTGATTTGTTTTTCCCAAGTATCCAGGTTTTAACCGGTCCATTATCGGCAATGGCTCTTGCAGTAGTTTGTGAAAGAGCAGAATATGCTTTCTTTAACCTTGTTACAGTTTGTTCTTTTTGATATTTAGTAATTAAAGTCGGAACGGTTATTGCGGCTATGACACCGACAATGACAAGAGTTATCAGCGTTTCTGCAAGGGTGAAAGCGTATTTACTCCCTCTCCTATGGGAGAGGGTGTGGCAACGGGTGTTGCGGTAGCGACACAGTCTGCCGAGGGTAAGGGTTTTCCCGTTAGGTATTCCTAAATCATAAGATTCTGAATCAAGTTCAGAATGACAAATACCATTTAAAGTTTTGTTATTGTAGGGGGGGGGTAGAAACTATATCACTTTTAATATTAATCATATAACTATCCTTTCAAATATTAATAACTAATTTATAATACCACTTTTTTCAAAAAATAACACATTCTATAAAAAATTAAAGAAATTTATTAATCTTAGCAGGTGAAGATGTCGTAACCGTAAGCGGAAGATTAGGACACTCGGACAAGAGTATAACCTTAAATATCTACTCTCATATAATCAAGAGCAAAGAAACTCAGGTCGCTAACAAGATGGACGAGTTTTATGCAAATATAAAAGTTAGCGGGATATAGTATAAACCATTCATTATTATACTAATTTGTTATAAATAATTACATGCCTCTCTTTTTTATGTTAAAATACAAACATAGTAAACAAAAGAGGCACTTATGTTTTTATTTTACATTGATGAATCTGGGGAAATTGCGTATAATTCAGGTTCAAAATATTTTGTATTCAATGCTCTTGGCATAAATGCACAAAATTGGAAAAATATAAATCATAAAGTCAATGAATTAAAAACAGCAATTTTTAAAACAAATTCTGCTCCTATTTTGGAAATAAAATCTAATTGGATAAGGTTTCCCAAAGAACGTGAAAAACACGATTACATTGCAAAATTATCAACACAAGAACTTAAACAATTATCCTGTGGTTTGATGGATATTATAGTTAATAATAATTGTACTCTTATTTCAACCGTTATAAATAAAGATGCCTTATTAAGGCATTACGGACTAAATAAACCTGAACCCAATATTTTTGCT
Organism: bacterium; assembly: GCA_017541465.1. GTDB lineage: Bacteria > Cyanobacteriota > Vampirovibrionia > Gastranaerophilales > Gastranaerophilaceae > RGIG6874. The sequence continues at coordinate 4,584 of JAFXYZ010000029.1, forward strand.
ATTAAATATTTACTTGAAAGAATTTCATTATTTATGGCATATAATCATCCTGATAAACAAGCTATAGTTATTATGGATAAATGTTCAGACAGTATAGAAAAAATGTTAAATAGAACACACTCTCTACAAATGGAAGAAGGTTATTCGTGGAAAGGTGTTAAAAATATAATTGAAAATATTATGTTTGTTGATTCTCAATACAATAACTTTATTCAATTAACAGATTTATGTGCATACAATATTAACAGAGCATTCAAAGAAGATAACCCTGATTATATATTCTTCAAAATGTTATTACCTAAATTTGCTTTCCATAAACAAACAGGAAGTATTAATAATGTAGGTATTACATATAAATTAAAAGAATTTTTGGATAAAGACAATCCTAAAATGTTTGAATTTTTAAATTCCTATAAAAATGAAAACAGTGTATTGCCAAATGGCAAATACACCGCTTAATTATATTATAACATATTCTGTTAAAAATCCAAGATATTTCAAATAAATGATTTACAAAAAAATATAAAAAATTTTATTGAAATCGGAGAACTAAAACTATAAAAAGTTTCCTTAATTTACTCAGAGTTGTTCAAAGTAAATTTAGCAAATCTTTATTGCTTATATTAAAGATTAAATAAATCTTATTCTTATGCTGATATTATTTAACTATATTATGATAAATATCAAACATTGCAAAAATAACTTTTACTTCTTTTTCTCTATTATTAATACAAAATTCATAAAATTTTTCTTTGCCTGATTTATATTTGATTAATTGTGGTTGTGTGCAAACATACGGTAGATTTTTGATATATTCAAGACATTTATTTAAAGGATTTTCAAAATCTTTATTTTTATTCAACATAATCATATAAATAGTTGATTCTTGTCCGGTAATATGTTTTTTAAATGCTTGCAAACATAATTCTTCTATTGATTGTTCTCCTTTCCATATTTTAAATTCTCCAATATAGAATTCATATTTATCTTTTGGGTTAGTAATTTTAAAATCAGTTTTTCCATCGTAATTAAATGATTCTGCTTCGCAAAAATTAGTTAGAGCAACTTTTACTAATAAACTAAATAAATTTCTAATATCTTCTTCTGATAATTTATTGTAAGTTTCAGCCTGTTGCTTACTGTAAAATGCGAAATCATAAGTAATTCTGAATAAATTTTCCTCAAAAGAACTTGTTAAATTATATTCAGACTGCTTTTCTGCAAAATTTTGAATATTGATTTTTTCTGTATTTAATAATCTTTGAATTTCTTTATTACTATGATTTGATTTATGTTTTTTATTCTTAGGTGCATATTTTTTATTTAAAACATGCAAAGTTCTACAATCACATTGACCTATTAATTTATCAATATAATAAAGTTCATACGGGATATTAATATTGTTGTCTATTATATTTTGCAAAACGTTATCGTTTAGTATCCTATTAAATTTTTGCAAAATTGTTATTATAATATTTAAACTTTTATAATTATCAGTTTTCCTGTCAAGTTCATCAATAAAATTTTCACTTTGAATTTGCAACGATGAAAAAAATGGTAAATAAGTTGTATCTAGAGAAGAAAAAATTTTTTCTTCTCTATTTTTAATTATATGATAGACAAAATACTTAACACCGTCAATTTCAAAAATAAATGGAGTATTTTCTTGATTATCTAGATCTAACCGAGTAGGTATATCTATATTCAATACAAAAGAATAGTTATTTGGAAATTTTTTTACTTTTTCAAAATTTCCTTCTGTCATTGATGTTTTATCAATTTCTGCACCAGAAGAACCTAAATAAAATTCTCTTCCTGTTTGTATATGTTTAATTCTTAAACAATCATCCGGAATATTATGGTTATTTTTTATTAAATTGAATATATTTTGTTTTGTCATTATAACGCATTCCCTTATTTTGTATGATAAAACTAATTTATGATTGTCAAAATCATTTAGTCATGGAATATTATACAGATATATTCAGGCATGGAGAGATTATTATTTGAAAAATTAACATTTCTTTTTTATTGGAGTTGGGGGACTAAAAGGGGACTAAAGTTACGAATAGTCCCCCGAAATTACAACAAGTTACGAAAAACAAATTTTGTCAAAACTGAACAATAGCAACAATTACGCCAAAATACAAAAAGTTAGAAAAGGTAAAATACTTTTTTCGAGTCTCCTATCCTCCAAAAAATAGCCCGATGACTTGCGTCGTCGGGTTATTTTTTTATAATATTAAACCGTTATCCTGCATAAAACAGTCCTGCAACGGTTCCGGTAATTAGTGTTGCAATTGTTGCTGCAAGCAGGCTTTTATAACAAATTGACGTTATTAATCCAGTTTTTTCGGGAGCAAGAGCAACGGAACCGCCGATTGCTATACTTAAAGATTCAATACTTGTAAAACCGCATAATGCATAAGATGCGACCATTGCACTATGAGAAGAAATACTGCCTGCGTTCATGGCCTGACTTAAAGCCACATAAGACGGAACCTCGGTCATAATTAACCTTGTACCAAGAAGTTCTCCCACGAAGGCTGCATCCTGCGTATTGATTCCCATCATAAGTGCAACAGGTTTAAATAAAACTCCCAAAAACTGACCTATTGTAATATCGGTAAAATAACTCAAACACAAATTTATTATACCCAATATTCCAATGACCGCAGTGAGTAAAACAGTGATTCCCAAAACCATTTTACCGCCATCCATGGCTCCGTTGACTATGCTCCCTGTAAAGGTTTTCGCAGACTCGGGAACTTCCATTTTTATTTCATTTAGTTCAGGTGTTTCTGTTTCAGGCTCCATCATCTTAGATATCATAATTGCGTTAGGAATGGATAAAACTGTTGCACCGACCAAATGACCTGCGATTGTCGGAATTTTATTACTAAGAAGTGATACGTATAGAGCCAGCATTGAGGATGCTATTGTTGACATAAAAACGGTAAAAATTAAAAACAGTTGCGACCTTGTCATTGAACGAAAATAAGGTCTTATACTTGTAAAAGATTCTATACCGACAAACATATTGCTTGCAGAGCATATTGCCTCAACAGCACTTATGCCGAAGAATTTTTTGACGAATTTTGCTATTGATGCGATGATAAACGGTAAAATTCTTAAATAATATAATAAACTGCAAAGAGCGGAAAAGATTATTATAAAGGTTAAACTCTGAAAGATTAAAATAAAACCCTGTTCGGAATTTGCAGCGCCTAAAGAACCAAAAACGAATACAATACCTTCTCTTGCGGCTTCAATAATTTTGGTAAAGAAATTACTGAAGGCTAATAACACTTCCCGGCTTTTAGGCAGCATAAAAATTGCCATTGCAACAATTAATTCAAAGAAAAGCGCAATTATAACCGTTTTGATGTTGACAGCTTTTTTGTTACTGCTAAAAAGGTATGCTATCAGAAGAAAAACAAATATTCCGGCTAAACCAATAATTTTTTCCAACATAAACTCTCCTGCATTTTATTAGTTAGTTAAACAACCTGAAAGCATTATAACACAAAGTGTTAATGTAAAAAATATTTGTTTGTTGATAGCGGCGCTAAACTGCAACGGGCGTAAATTAATTCCAAGATACCCGATGACTTGTGTCGTCGGGCTATTTTTATTTTTTGAGTTTTAAAATCATCATCATAAAACTTCGTTTATTTTGGCTATTTTCAAAGGTTTCGAGGTGTTCATAGTTTGCGTTTATAAAATCGCAGATTTTTGTTGCATAATCAGTGCAAAAATAAGTTTTCCCGTAGGATGGTGTCGTCAGAGAAGAAAGAACAACATATTCCGAGGGGTTTTGATTCATTCTCTCAACGATATTATCCTCCCCCATTATTTCAATATGGTTTGGAAGCAGTTGATAGAGCATATCATCACTTTTTCTGTCCGCCAGGTAGTTTACCATTAAGCCTTCAGGCAGAACAAGAACCCTGTCCTTCGGCTTTGAAACCAGTTTTATAAATAATGCCGTTTCTTCGACCGTTTTCCCGACAGGATATGAAGAGAAAATTGTTCCTTTATCGGTTCTGATTTTATAATTTTTCCCCTGATGAACCGCTTTATCCGTTAAAATAAGGTTAAAGAGAGCAAAAATAATTAAAATACAGGAAATATTTTTTTCATAGTTAATTTCAAATTTTTTGAGTATCTGAGGCAGATAAAGGCAGAAGAACATAACCAAAAATAATGGAAGATAATATTTCCCGTAGTGGTTTGATGCCAGATACCCGCCCACTCTAAAAGAAGATAACAACAAAATAAGGCTTAAAATAAAAGTTAAAAGGTTAATGTCGGAAATTTCTTTCGGAATACCCCTCTCCCCTGCCCTCTCCCTCAAGGGGCGAGGGATAATATATTTTATTATAAACCAAACCGAAACCAGTGTCAGCCAGGAAAAGAGGTAAATTCTGTTTCCGTAAACATAAGAGGTAATTCCGTATAAGAAAAGCGCGCAGATTAGTCCTGCCCCGATTTTTTTCCATTTTGTTGTCATCTTTTCGGACTTCAAAAGGAGGAAAAATGAAGATACAAAAAGAATTAAGAAGAATAAAATATCCTTAAACGTTGAAAAAATATAGGCTTTTGGTGTTTTTATGCTTATAGTTTTCAAAAATACTTTGCTCGAATGCGATGAGCAAAAGGCTAAAAAGTTATCAACAAAGGTTCTAATCCCTTCTATATTAACCAAAAACGGCAATATAACAGGCAAAATAACCGCCAAAATACCATAAAAGATTTTCTTTAATCCATTTTCTTTTTTGAATAAAACCCAGATTAAAGGAAGAAAAATAAGCGCAAATTCAAATTTGAAGGATATACTCAACCCTGCGAAAAGACAGGAAAGAAGGATATATTTATATTTAAAATCTCTGTTAAAATAAGTGATTAACAGATAAACACTTGCTAAAAAGCAGGTCAGCGCATAAACAACGGAATAAGAATAGGGGAAGAAAAAGTTTGTTGTCGGGCTGAAGGAAATACAGCAATATGAAAGCACAAGAAACGAAACACTAAAAGACAACAGTGAGCCCGAAAACCTTCTTGAAATCAGGTAAATAAAAAATAAAATAATTCCCGTATTTATGCACCCCAAAAGGTAAAAAAGATTTAAAGAATTGCCGAAGATTTTAACGAAAAACGCGTTCAGGTAGTAGCCAAGGGGGGAATAGAGCGAAAAAATTCCGGTATAAAGTCCTTTGCCTTCAGCGATTTGAGAAGGGATATAGAGCTCTCTCGGGCAGTCCACCATAACATCGCCCCACCTGCCCCAAAAAACGGCGCAATAGAGAACAAACAGTATTCCTAACCCCAAAAGTGCCCAAATATCTTTTTTATATTTTTCATAAATCATACTTTATATGGTATCATAGAATTGAAGATAAGGCATGACGAAAGGGAAAAAATGAGCGTTAAACCAATCAGGCTGAGAAATTTTGAGATAGGCGGGGATAAATTAACACTGCTTGCAGGCCCCTGCGCAATAGAGTCAAAAGAAATTCTGTTTGAAACCGCGGAAGCACTCAAAAAAATAACCTCTGAACTCAATATAAACTATGTGTTTAAAGCATCTTACGACAAAGCCAACCGCTCATCGCTTGATTCTTACAGGGGTTTAGGTATGGAAAAAGGGCTTGAACTTCTGAAGGAAGTTAAAAAAGAGTTTGACCTGCCTATTGTTACGGATATTCACAATCCTCAGGAAGCCCCCGTTGCTGCCGAGGTTGCGGATATAATACAAATTCCCGCGTTTCTTTGCAGGCAGACTGATTTACTTGTTGCTGCAGCAAAGACGGGAAAAATCGTCAATATTAAAAAAGGTCAGTTTTTAGCGCCTCAGCAAATGAAACCCTTAGTTAAAAAAGTTACGCAGTCGGGAAATGAAAACATTCTTCTGACAGACAGGGGCGTAACCTTTGGGTATAACAACCTTGTTACCGATATGCGCGCTATTCCTATTATGCAGGAAACGGGCTATCCTGTTGTATTTGATGCAACACACTCTGTTCAGCTCCCGGGTGGTGAAGGAACTTCCTCGGGCGGGGAAAGACAGTTTGTTCCGACTTTGGCAAAAGCCGCTATAGCAGCAGGCGCGAATGCGCTGTTTTTAGAAGTCCATCCGAACCCTGACTGCGCGCTTTGTGACGGAAAAAATATGCTCAACTTCAGACAGACAAAAGAAGTCCTTTCTATCTGCAACGAAATTTTTAAGCTTGTGAGAAAATAATTTCATTTATGAAAGTAGTCTAAAGTTTACTCTACTCTGGCTTTTAAAAGCAAATACGGTTCGATTTCGAGTCCGTTTGAAATTTTGATGAGCCTCTTTAAACTCGGCATTTTCTTACCTCTCTCTATTTCTGAGAGGTAATCCTGCGAAATATCACAAATTTCACTCAGTTTTTCCTGAGTTAAATTTTTTAGTTTTCGGTAATATTTTATATTATCTGAAATAATTTTTTCCGTGCTATTTGTCATATTTTTATTTTAGTGTTATATTGAAATAAAATTAACGGGCAAATAGCACGAAAAGGATGAAAAATGGAAATGAATACAGAATTAGTTGAAAAAATTCAAAATAAAATAACAAATACAATGGTCGAAGATTACAAAAACGGAAAGAAATTAGATAAAGCACTATATTCAAATTTTAAAAAATCAAGCATTAAAACAATGTTTGCTTATTGTAGATTTGAATGTCTGTATAAATCAATGGAAAAAATCACTGAAATTGAACAAACAAATAAACACAATAAAATTAAAAAATCGTTTGGGATAATTTTTTTCTATTTAGATAAAGCACTTGAAGAAATAGAAAAATTAACTCATATAATAACTAAATAACTAAAAAAAACGGGGCTTTCAGTTCAGAGCCCCGTCTTTTTATTATAAAACTTAAATATTAATAATCACTTTCATAAGATGACTCTTCATTTTCTTCGTCATCTTTATCGGTATAATTAGTATCGAAATCTTCGGGAAGGAACTCTTCATCAGGCCAGATGGTTGTTTCATCGGCTCTTGATGCTGCCAAATTCTGGCTTGAAGATAAATCCGAGTTGCTCAAATCTGTTTCGAGCAGGATACAACCCGTCATATCGGCATCGGGGAAGTTGCAATAGCTGACTTCTGCATAGCTGAAGTCTGTTCCGTTCAATATTGCTTCGGTAAAGTCGCATTCAACAACTCTTGCGTGTTTAAAATCGGTTGCATTCAAATCGGCATTTGAAAAATTGCAGTTTGAAAGCGCGCAGTCCGCAAAAGATGTACCGCTCAGGTCGGTATATGAAAAATCTATGTTTTCAAGAGTGGTATTTGAGAAATCAACCTCGCTCAAATCCTGTCCTTCGGGGTTGTTTGCTTTATATTTTGCATACCCTTCGGGATCTTTTATTATCATATCCATAATGCTTTCTTTACTTTGCATTTATTTCTCCTTAGTCTTTTATTATGTTCATTTTTTTTGCCGCCAAAACAGCCTGCATCCTGTTTTGAACCTTAAATTTTTTGAAAATATTATTAAGATGTGTTTTAACGGTTACTTCTTTTAAAAACAGTTTTTTGGCAATATTTGAATTACTCTGACCGCCTGCAACAAGCCTTAGAACCTCGAGTTCTCTTTGTGTTAGGTGAACGGTTTTCTTTATCTGCTCATAAGCACCCGAAATCGGTGAGGTCATATTAGGGTTAAGGCTCTGAGCCTTCTGCCAGGAAGCGCGTCTTAAAAGCGCCTCTATTCTTGCAAGAAGGTTTGGCACCTGATAAGGAACACTCAGACAGTCATCTGCGCCTATTCTTAAACCCGTTACCTGCCTGTTTTCCTCGTTTTCGCCCGTAAACATCATAATGGGCACTGTTGCAAATCTTGAATCGTTTCTGATGGTTTTGAGGGTAGCCATGGCGTTTATCATTGAATCGTTTAGCAGAACAAGGTCATATTTACTTTCCGAGTGAATTAACTTTTCAATCGCATCCTGCCCGCTTTCTACGGTTTCAATATCGTAACCGTACATAGGCAAAACTTCTGTCAAATCTCTCGGATTTTCATCTACAATTAATATATTCGATCCAACTGCCATTTCTTCTCCTGTTTATATTGTATAGAAATTATAAAATATTTCAAGATATATTACAACCCAGTGCTTTGATAGCCGCCTGAGTTCTGTCCTCTACCCCGAGCTTCTGGATAATACTGCTCACGTGAACTTTTACCGTATTTATGCTCACCTGCAGCTTTTTGGCTATTTCGCCGTTACTGTCGCCCTCTCTTAAATACATCAAAACCTGTTTTTCCCTGTCGGTCAGGTTAAATTCATCAAGTGATTTCAGCTTGCTCTTGTCGTTTGCAACGGCATTTAAAACAATATGGGCAACTTTCGGATCAAACCATGCAGCGCCCTCAATAACTGATTTTACTATCTGCGCTAGACTGTCAGGGTTGACGTCCTTTGAACAATAAGCATTTGCACCTGCCCTTAAAGATGCAATAACCTCCTCCTCACTGTTATGAGAGGTTAAAACAAGCACTTTTATATCCTGAGAAAAGGCTTTTATTCGCTTTGTCGCTTCAATTCCGTCCATGGAAGGAAGCCCTAAATCCATAATAACGGCGTCAATTTTATGCTTTTTAACTGTTTCAACCGCCTCTTCGCCTGTTCCTGCCTCATAAATTTCTTTTATAAAATCTTTTGACTCAAAGGCAGTCTTTAATCCAAAGCGAATCAGTGCGTGATCTTCAACGATTAAAATTCTGTACATACTCAGTCCGCCAGCTTCTTCTCTGATTTTAAGATGTAGTAACCGTTAAAGAGGTCGATAAATTCCGCTTCTTCTTTTGAGGGCTCTTCTTTCTGAAGATAGCCGTAAAGGTCCTCGAGAGTGCGCGAAGCAAGAAGTCTCTGGTCGTAATCTTTTATCATTATTTCACTGTATTCCGTCAGAAAGATGTTAATAATCTTATCGCAGGGGGAGGACATAAACGCATTGACGACTTTTTCGTCAAAGTGTGCATTTTTGCCTTCAACAATAATTTTTAAAGCATTTTGGATGGGCATTTTATCACGGTAGTGTCTTTTTGAAGTTATTGCGTCAAAGACATCGGCAACCGCCAAAATTCTTCCCCCGAGAGGAATATCTTCGCCCGAAATCTTTTTATAATACCCTGTTCCGTTGTATTTTTCGTGGTGGGTTGATGCTATTTCAACAATTTCTTTGAAGCCTTCCGACAGATTAATCTTGCTCAGAATATCGTGTGTAATTTCAACGTGCTGTTTGATATGCTCATACTCTTCGTCGGTCAGTTTACCCTCCTTCTGAAGAACGGAATCTCTTATCCCGATTTTGCCTATATCGTGGAGCATTGCGGCTTTTATTATGACCTCAATTTTTAAATCATCAAGCCCGAGCATCCTTGCTATCAGCTCTGCATAAAGTCCAACCCTGCGTGAATGTCCCATTGTAATCTTGTCTCTTGCATCAATAGAGGCGGCAAGCGTATCAATAAAGCTCGAGAACATCTTTTCCTGCTCTTTAATCATCTTTTGCTGAATAGTGAGCAGAATGTTGTTTTCAATCGCTATACCTGCGCTTGAACCTATTGTTAAGAGCAAATCTTCATCGTTATCGGTAAATTCTCCGTCATATTTGTTCAAAACCTGGAATACACCGATAATTTCATATTTAATGTTCCTGATAGGCATACAGAGTATATTTTTTGTCTTGTACCCCGTCTGCAAATCTATTTCTTTGTTAAATCTCGAGTCGTTGTAGGCATCCTTAATATGAATTGTTTCGCCCGTCATTGCAACATGCCCGGCAAGTCCTTTATCCATCTGAAAACGGATAACCTTACTGTCCATTCCGAGCGCAACCTTAGACCACAGTTCTTTTTTCTCTTTATCAATGAGAAAAACGGTACATCTGTCAGCATTGAGGGCAAGTCTTGTCTGCTCTGCTATTGTAACGAGAAGAGAATCCAAATCTATCTGCGCGTTAATCGTTCTTGCTATCTTTAAAAGCGCAATCATCGGATCGATAACGTTCTTTTTTGGCTCATCGGAATCAGGCTCGACTTTTGAATCTGCGTTAATCTGAGAACTGTATTTTATATCCTTTGCAATTTTTGTCAGTCGCTCTTCAAACTGGGTGAAATTAGCGCATTTTGCGATGTCTATGCCTGTTGTGATGGCCCTGTATGACTTTTCAAGATTACCCATTTTATATTGCGCTACGGAAAGTGATTCGAGCGCTTTTATTTTTAAATACAAATTTTTATCGAGCAAAAGTGCCGCATTTTCAAGGTAGAGAACGGCTTCTCTGAAATTACCCTCAACAAAAACTATCTGCCCGAGTGCAAATTTATTTATGCCCTGAGCGAGTTTTGAGTCGATATTCTCTGCAAGGAACTTGGCATCCTCAATAATCAAAAGGCTTTTGTAGTAGGTTTCGGGCTCAAGATAGTATTTGAAAAGCCCCATCAGAGAAAGACAGCAGGAAACCATCTCCATATTTTTTGCGCTCAGGTAACACTTATGCGCCTCTGTTATATCGTCATAAGCCTTCGTATAATCGTTTTTTTCAAATTCCACGAGGCTTTTCTCAAAATGTTCGGATGCCGTTTGTTCAATATTTTCGCCTGTTTTGTCTGAATTTGTATGCAACATATATTAAGCCCTTAACAAAAGATATATTTAATTATACAATATTTTAAGGAAAAAATATACAAATTTAGAAAGAAAATAATGACTAAACTGAGCATAATTATCCCGGTGTATAATGAGGTAAATTGTCTTGAACAGCTTATAGGACAAGTTGAAGAGGCAGATTTTTGCGGCTGCGAAAAAGAAATTATCCTCGTTGATGATTACTCTACTGACGGAAGCCGTGATATTCTCAAAAATTACGAGAATAAATATCTTGTACTCTATCACGAAAAAAATAAGGGAAAGGGCGCAGCTATAAGAACGGCTGTTGAAAAAGCATCGGGTGACATCATAGTTATTCAGGATGCAGACCTCGAATACTCCCCGAAGGACTATAACAACCTTCTTCCCCTTATTCTTGATGATAAAGCCGATGTCGTTTACGGCTCAAGATTTTTAAATATGGAAAACAACAAAAACTTTATGCTTAAAAATTTAATCGGCAATAAGGCGCTGACGATAATGTTCAACGTGCTTTTCGGCTCTAAAATAACAGATATGGAAACCTGCTATAAAGCGTTCAAAAAAGATTTTCTCAAATCCGTTACCATTAAATCGGACCGTTTTGATTTCGAGCCCGAAATAACCGCCAAAATGCTAAAAAAGAAGGCAAGACTGATTGAAGTTCCCATTTCTTATGAGGGAAGAGGACACAGTGAAGGCAAAAAAATCGGTTGGCGAGATGGCATCCAGGCTATTAAGACCATTATTAAGTTCAGATTTACTGATTAATTAACTCTTCACACTTTGCGCAGTTGTTCTCGTCTGTTGAAATTTTGTAGATTTTGACGTTTCTGAGATACTCTTCTTTAAAATGAAGGGTATCTACCGAGGTGATTATTGTCTGAATATTCTCGCCTATTGCGTTCAGGAGGTAGTTTTGGCGAAGGTCATCAAGCTCGGCGAGAACATCATCAAGAAGAAGAACGGCACTATCACCTGTCTTTGACTGGATAATTTCAAGCTCAGAGAGTTTAAGTGCAAGTACTATCGTTCTTTGTTGCCCCTGAGAAGCAAATTTTACCGAATTAATACCGTTTATATAAAACTCGATGTCGTCTCTGTGCGGCCCGACAACACTCTGCGCTCTTATGATTTCCTCCTGCTTTTTCTCAACGAGTTTTTCGCTGAATTTATCAAGAATTTCCTTAGTTGAGGGGATATTTTCAAAAGAAATATCATCAAAAATTTTGGTTATATATTTAATGGTCAAATCCTCGCTGTCAGAGATTTTTGAGTGCTTTTCGCCCGCTATTGCCTGCATTTCTCTGAGAAAATTTAATCTGATATAGATTATATTACTTCCTGTTACCGCCAACTGTTCGTTCCAGATGTCGAGAAGAGAGGTGTCAGAGTTCAGATTTCCCTTTAACTCTTTTAAATAATTATTTTTTTGTATTCTTATTTTGTTATATTTTGAAAGTCGTTCGGAGTAGGCGGGATAGACCTGAAGAATTGCACAGTCAAGCCATTTTCGTCTGTCATCGGGAGTTCCTCTTAAAAGAAGAAGGTCATTAACGGAAAACGAAACGGCAGAGAGGTTTGAGATGAAATCCTGAAGTTTTGTTTTTTTGACGCCATTGACGGAATTTTTCTTTTTGTTAGGAGGGTTTATAACGGTTTCAAGATTAATCTCGACATCGTTTTTAGTCATATTGAGCCGAAGAGATGCAAAATCTTTGTTCCATTGAATGAGCTCTTTATCAGTCTGAGAACGGAGTGGGGTGAGAGAAGAGAGATAATAAATGGCTTCTAAGAGATTAGTCTTGCCCTGGGCATTTTTGCCGATGAGCAAAATTTTGTTTGAAGCCAAATCTAACTTCAAATCCTCATAATTCTTGAAATTTTTGAGTTCAACAGAGTTTATAAACATAAGATGATTATAGCAAAAATTGCGTGGAATGAAAATTTTATTGCAAAGAAAACGAGTTTATAGTAGTATTTTTATTGCGAACAAATATGGCGGGTTTCGCCAAGTGGTTAAGGCCTCGGATTGTGGTTCCGATATGCGTGAGTTCGACCCTCACAACCCGCCCCATTAAAGAGCAGATGACATTTTTGTTATCTGCTCTTTAATTATGCAACGATTTTGAAAGGAGAGAACTCACACGAAACGGAGTTTCGTCATTGAGTTCGGAGGTACCTTTTTTCAGGACTTTTGCTCGGAAGGGGTAAATAAAATTAATCGGCAAAAGTGCTAATTTTAGTAAATCTTAGCGATTTCATGAGGTCGGAAGTTGTGTGAGTCAAAAAGTCCGAAATGTCCGATTTCGGTAACAAAACTGTCCATGTATTTGCACTTTTTGTCCTAATATGCGCACCCAAATGCTATTGTTGGGCAAGTATGCCCAACCTACATACTATTGTTGGGCAAGTATGCCCAACCTACATACTTGTGAACTAACAATTCGTAAAAACCAAACTTATTGAGCAGGTGTATAAGTTCCTTATCTGTTTATACTATAATAAGCGCAGAATTTTAATTATTGCAGACATTTTCTTAATTCATAAATCATATCATCTAAAATAAACAAAGTATCAGAAGAAGGATTTATCATAAGACTGTTGATGTTTTCTTCAAAATTATGAGGCAGAATTGTGCATTTATCCTGCGCAAATTTTACAAGCCGTTTTTCTCCGGGATGCAATTGTTCATTCATTGCAAAAATAATATCAAAATAACTTGCCATAAAAGCGGCTATTCTGTGATTTAAACTGTTATAGTCGTTTCTTGAAACCGCTTTTTTGATTTGTTCGTAATAAGAATCAAATGGTTTATCTTTAAGAAGTGCTAAATTTCTTTTAATAATGTTTTCTTTCAGTTCCTTTGGATAGGGAGTATTTAATTCTTCTTTTTTGGTTTTGAGCCATCCGTTTTTATCACGAAGTGCTTCACCGTTTTTTATTGTATGAAGAAAACAAGTTGTATAACCGTTTGATGCCTGATGTTTATGCCATACATTTTCAACAACATCATCTATCCAGTTTTTATCAAAATATGAAAAATCAAATCTTTGACCAGTATTGTCTGCGTAAAATTCATCACACCCGCCAAAATAATCTTGCCCTACATCATATTTGGATGAATATTTTTTAATTATTTCATATCTTTTTTGGACGGGAATTTCGCCGTTTGTATATATTTCAATATCAATATCCGACAGTTTATCGGAAGAATTTGTTTTTCTTGAACCACCCAGAGCAATCGCTTCAACCTCTTCAAGTTGGGCAAATTCATTAATCATTTTTTCAAATGTTTCCTGTGCCTTTTTATCTTTCATCATAGTGTTTGCTATCTGAATATTTCTTTCCGCTATACCTTTAAAAGCAAGAAAAGATAAAGTTTCAAAATGCTTGTTTTCGTTGTTTATAGAATGTTTACAGGTATTTTTAAAAAATCCTTTTTTATATAGAACAGTATTTATCGGGGCTACTTTCAAGTCCATTAAATTTTCCTTTTATTTACAAATGACGGTAATAACTCTTACTATCATTATATTAGATTAAACAAAACTTTGCAACAAGTGATTATTTATAAATGTAAATTAAAATATGAAAGTTAGAAACCAAG
>JAFXYZ010000030.1 GCA_017541465.1 bacterium
AGAATGGCTCTTCCGCACTCAAGAGTTCTTATCCACCAGCCTCTTGGCGGTGCTCAGGGACAGGCTACCGATATTGAAATTCAGGCTGCCGAAATCATCAGAATTAAGAAATCTCTGAACGAAATCTTAGCCTCCAATACAGGACAATCAATCAAGAAGATTGAAAAAGATACAGACAGAGACTATATCATGACACCTGAAGAAGCACTTGAATACGGTATGATTGATAAAGTTGTTACTGCAGCAACCGTTGATACTAAAAAAACATTTGAGGAATAATTAAATGCCAAACCATGATGAAAGTCGATTAAAATGTTCTTTTTGCGGTAAAACGCAGGAGCAGGTTAAAAAACTTATTGCAGGACCTGAGGTCTATATTTGCGATGAGTGTGTCGAACTTTGCAACGAAATTCTGGACGAAGAATTTTTTGAGGGTAAGGATAAAAAAGATGTCGAGGAAATCAAAGAAGCAGACATCACTAATGTTCCCAAACCTCACGAAATCAAAGAGTATCTTGATACCTACATTGTAGGTCAGGACGATGCAAAAAAAGTGTTGTCTGTTGCGGTTTATAACCACTACAAAAGAATTGCCCACAATTCTCTCGGCAAAACAGAAGACATCGAAATTCAAAAGAGCAACATCCTTCTCGTAGGTCCTACGGGAAGCGGTAAAACACTTTTGGCGCAGACTTTGGCTAAAATGCTCGATGTTCCTTTTGCGGTTGCAGATGCTACCACTCTGACAGAAGCAGGTTATGTAGGTGATGACGTTGAAAATATTCTTTTAAGACTTTATCAGAGCGCTGAATATGATGCTCAGAAGGCTGAAAAGGGTATTATTTACATCGATGAAATCGACAAAATCGCAAGAAAATCGGAAAACATCAGTATTACAAGAGATGTTTCGGGTGAAGGTGTTCAGCAGGCACTCTTAAAAATGATAGAGGGTACTGTTGCAAACGTTCCTCCGCAGGGCGGAAGAAAACATCCTCATCAGGAATTTATCCAGATAGATACAAAAAATATTCTGTTCATCGTTGGCGGTGCGTTTGTCGGTCTTGAAAAAATCGTTGAAAGACGTGCGGGCGACTCTCAGACTATGGGCTTTACCGCAGGTCAGAGCAAAACTCAGGCAGAAAAAGAACTTGAAGCGCAAAAACTTCTTAAAAAACTTCAGCCTGATGACCTGCTAAAATTCGGTATGATACCTGAGTTTATCGGCAGAGTTCCTGTTTATGCCGTTCTTGATGCTTTGGATGAGGAAACTCTCAAGATGATTTTGACAAAACCGAAAAATGCATTGTTGAAACAGTATCAATGTTTGCTCAATATGGACGGAGTTGAACTTAAATTCTCACCTGAAGCGGTTGATTTAATTGCCGCGGAAGCCATAAAGAGAAAAACAGGCGCAAGAGCACTGAGGTCTATTGTTGAAGAGATTATGCTCGATGTTATGTATGAAATTCCTTCTAAAGAGAATCTGAAAGAGTTTGTCATAACAGCGGATATGGTTAAGAAGCCCGAGGAACTGACAAACCTCATTGAACTTCATACAACTAAGCAGCAACAGGAACCAAAACCTCAGGAAGATATAGCATAAAAATAAATATTCATATTAAAAAAGACGGCATAAGCCGTTTTTTTTGTTAAATTTTGTTGGGCAGGAATGCCCAACTTACATTTTGTCAGGCAGTGCCTGACCTACATCTTTTTTGTATTCCTCCCCTTGATAGGGGAGGCTAGGAGGGGTGTAAATTAAAAAGTTTTAATAATTATAACACCCATCCTCAATCCCTCCCTATCAAGGGAGGGAAGGGAAATTAATAATTCATAGCACCTTCGCGCAAAACTCTACAAGTACAAGCTTTACCATTACTTGTTGTTTCACAAATTGCATCTTCCTTATCACAACCTGCAGGATATAATCCTTTCTCTTTTAAAACAAATATAAAAACATCTCTTCCGATAATATTAGGTTTTTTCTCTCCATTTATATCAACCCATATTGGAGCACAATAATCAGTTGAACCATTAAAAGAACCATTACAAGTATCGTGTTTGGTTTCAATCATTATTTGTGTCCCATCTGCTAATATTAATTTTTTAAAATCTTGTGTATCCCAATTTAAAGTATAATTATCTCCATTAAGGTATTTATAGTTTGTTTTATTTAATTGAGAAAAACAACCTGTATCCGAACCGCATTCTTTTGCATTTACCAAATGTTTTCTATATAAATTGTAAATATTATCAATAGAATTTGCCCAACCGCCTTTGTCTGCTCTTGGTGTACCTTCTTCGGCTATAATCAAATTCGTTGCCTGAGAGAGTGTTGAATATGTCTTTTTAAGTCTTGAAACATATTCCTCTTTATTGGTATTATTCATCAAAGTGGGAACTGTTATTGCCGCAATAACACCGATGATAACGAGAGTAATCAAAACCTCGGCTAACGTGAAAGCTTTATGACTGTGGGGGGGGTAGGAACGAGTTTATTTTTGAAAATTTGCATAAATTATCTCTCTTTCTCTAAATTATAATCTTATAAATATAATACCATATTTTTTAAAATTATAACAAAAATCTTGAAAAATCCTTTTGCGCAACATTTTTCCCTACGGGCAAAACCCTCTCCCCAGCCCTCTCCCTCGGAGAGAGAGTAATACTAATAATTCATAGCACCTTCGCGCAAAACTTTACAAGTACAACTAAAACCTTTCCCACTATTTCCTGTACCATTTGGTTGACAAGAACTATCTTCTTCACACCCTGCAGGATATATACCATTTTCTCTAAGTGCAATCATAAAAAAATCTCTACCTAAAGTATTTGGTTTTTTAGCTCCATTTACATCAACATAAATCCAAGCACAACGATTAGAAACTCCCCAACCACTTGCTGTACAATTTGCATATTCTGTATTTGTTGGTGCACTAGTCCAAAAAATTACTTGAACACCATCAGCTAAAACAAGTTTACTTAATTCGCTACCATTATAATATTCAACCGCAGGTTGTTTGTTTAAATAGAGTATAGTATCTTGATTAAGGCATTCAGTTCCAGAACCACATTCCCTTGCGGTTTTTAAATATTTTTTATACATTGCATACATATTTTCAGATGATGACGCCCAACCACCAACAGATGCTTTTGGCGTACCTTCCTCAGCAATAATCAAATTTGTTGCCTGAGCAAGGGTTGAATAAGCTTTCTTTAACTTTGACACATATTCCTGATTATTTGTTTTATTAATAAGTGTCGGAACGGTTATTGCCGCAATTACACCGATAATGACAAGCGTTATCAAAACTTCTGCAAGAGTGAATGCACTTGCTACCCTCTCTTTGGGAGCGGATTTTCGGACGGAATGTAATTCCGGATAGCGAAGTTTGAAGTTGCGGCTTGCGGAACGCAAAAAGCAACGGCAAAACTGAGCGTGGAGAAAATCCAAGACAGAGGGGCTGGGGGAGAGGGTTGTGCTTTCGTTTATTATAACCCTACGGGCAGAACCCTCTCCTAAATCCTCTCCCTCGGAG
>JAFXYZ010000031.1 GCA_017541465.1 bacterium
CTGAGTTTACAAGACCGACAAGCATAACAGTCAGGGCAGACGAGGACTGAATTGCTATAGTAATCCCGGCACCGAGGGCAAGACCTTTGGCAGGATGAGAGGTTAAAGTCCTGAGCATTGCCTCTAATCGTCCTCCTGCGACTTTTTCAAGTCCGAGAGCAAGAGTGTGCATCCCGTAGAGGAAAAATGCAAGCCCGCCTAAAAGCGTAAAATATGAAAAAATATCCATTTGTCACCAAATTCAGTATATACACATAAATTTTAATATAAGATACCGGCAAATTAAAGAAAGAAGAAAGGTTTATTTAGAATTATTAAGAAGGAAAACAGACAAAGAAAAAAAATAACAAATTAAGGGAAAAATAAGAGAAGGGATAAAAATCATACAAACATAGTTGTTAAAAAGTAAGGTCATGTTGTATCATAATAAAAGTTATTAATATTAGGAATTGTATATGAATAATAAATTCAAAAATGCGTTTACTCTTGCTGAGGTTTTGATTACACTGGTTGTAATCGGTGTAGTTGCAGCCCTTACCGTAAGAGTATTGTTTTCAACAACCGATACGCAGGAAAGAGTTGCAAGAGTAAAGAAAACCTATTCAATGTTCTCTCAGGCGATGACACACGTCAAAGCAAGAGGGGGAGATATGGATATGGAGGTATTCGATAACGACAACGTAGCAATGAAAAATTGGTTTGACCAGTATTTAAAACCAAGACTTAATACTATGAGTGTTTGTTACGATACATCAGGCTGCTGGAATAAATCAGGTACATACGGTATGAACGGCGCTTTGGTTCCATATAACAGAGCAGGCGGTATAGGTGCAAATACAATAAGTGTTATACTTGCAGACGGAACTTTCCTTCTCATGGATGCCTTCAACGCAAGTGATATGCAAAATAAACTCGGAATAGATTCAAAAGGTCGCTCGGGAATTATAGCCTATTTTGATATAAACGGTCCCAAAAGACCAAATAAAATGGGAAGTGACGTTTTTGCAATGGTTTATGTAACGGGAAAAGGTATGACTGTTCCCTATAAAGATAAAGAACCTGATGACTGTAACCCGAACGGAGTCGGTTATTCCTGCATAAAACAATGGTTAAAGCAATTTTAAATAATTAAAAAGGTGAGTTTTAAAGCTCACCTTTTTTAATGTAATTTTTAATAAGTTCCAAATCTGATTTATGAGTAATTTTGATATTACTTCTGTCCCCCTCCGTTATATAAACAGGGATATTGAGCTGTTCAAGAAGAAGAGCATCATCGGTGAAGGACTGCCCCTTCAGTTTTTCGTGGGCTGATAATATCAAATCATAACGGAAAATCTGGGGTGTCTGAACGGAGTATAAAAAATCCCTCGGAATGGTTGAAACGATTTTTCCCGTTTCATCAACTGTTTTCATAGTATCGACAACCTTCGCCCCGACAATGGCAGCACCTGTTTCGAGAGCCTTTTGTAAGCATAAATCAATATCTTTTTGTTTGATTAAAGGTCTTGCGCCGTCATGAATCATAACAAAATCAGGCTTGGAACAGTTCAAAAGCCCGAAATATACTGACTCCTGGCGAACCCTACCGCCTTCAATAACTCTGATTTTCTCTGATTTAAAGTTTAAAAGCGGTATCAAATCTTTATGAGCAGGGATAATGATTTCAGAAACATCATCTCTTTTAAGAAAAACATCAACAGTATGTTCGAGAACAGTCTTGCCGTTAACAACTTCAAGAAGTTTATTACTCCCGTACCTCGATGAAGTACCCCCTGCGGTTATAATAACGGAAATTTTCATCAGACATAAATCCTTGAGTCAAAGTGGTCGTAAGTTTTCTCAGAGTACATTTTTTCATTAATTTTAAGCTCAAAATCTTTTGATTTAACGAAAACACAAGGGTTTGAATCCTTGTTCATAACCTTTCCTATTGGTTTAAACACAGATGAATCAAGCAGTTTAAAAGTTTCTTTATCAACGCAGGCGACAAGTTCATAGTCCTCTCCGCCCCAGAGAACAAAATCTTTTAAATCAACCTCATTATCCTGCGCAAACTTTTTGACTTCATTTTCAACAGGAACACTGTCATAATCAAGAGAAATTGAATGTCTGCTCGCGGAAGCAATTCTGTATAAAGAATCTGCAAGCCCATCCGAGGAGTCTATCATCGCTATATCTCTGTCTACAATATTAGAGAGATAAAGTCCCTCATTAACTCTCGGGATAGGATCGGTTTGAGAGAGAAGAATTTTATCGTCAAGCATCAAAAAGTTTTTAAGAGCGTAATATCCGCAGGCACCCGAACCGAAGTGTCCCGTTGAGACAACAATATCGCCCTGTTTTGCGTTACATCTTTTGGAAATAAAAAGAGAATTTTTACTTCCGATAGCGCATACGGAAATAACTGTTTTGTCGCTGCCTGTGATGTCTCCGCCTATAACTTTAACGTTAAACTCGGAGCAAATCTCGTTTATCCCTCTGTAGAGTTCTCTTACAAACTCTTTATCTTTATCCGGGGGAAGTGAAAGCGAAACCGTGATATATTTTGGCACTGCCATTGCAGCCGCGAGGTCACTCAGATTAACCGCAACGGCTTTTCTTCCGAGCAAAAAAGGTGTTGTGGTATAAAGCGAAAAATGTTCGTTCTCAATTAAAGTATCATGGGTAACGAACATCCCAAAATCGTCAAGATATGCACAGTCATCACCTATATAAGAGGTGTTTGTCAGTGTTTCTTTTATAACATTTAAAAATTCCGTTTCCTTCATAAGACTATTCTACCCTAAATTAAAAAGTTTGTTAAGTTTCTTTTCAAAAATATTTTAAATATTTATTGATTATGCAAGAATAATTGTATATATAACACAATTTAGGAAATATAACATGATTGACTATATTTATGTCAATTCGGGCCGTGAAATAATCGGAGATGAAGCCGGGCTGGATATAGAAAAGGAATTTGATAATTACGCGGAGAAAATCAGAGATATTATCGCAAATTTAAATTCCAACAAAGATAAACCGGGACACTGGCTTCAGTGGATGAATCTTGGGTACAATGAAGAAACCGTATGGTATGTAAAAGAGTTTACCGCAATGGTAGAGGGAAGATTTGACAATCTGCTTATCCTCGGTATCGGCGGTTCTGCGCTCGGCGCAAGAGCTATCTCTGAAGCACTTCTTCCGCCTTACTGGAATCTTCTCGACAAAGAAAAACGCAATTCCTTCCCCCGTATATTTTTCCTTGATAACATTGACCCTGACCAGATACAGGGGCTTTTAAACCTTCTTGATTTAAAGAAAACCCTCGTAAATGTCATAACAAAATCAGGCTCAACGGCAGAAACGATGTCACAGTTTATGTTAATTAAAGATAAACTCGAAGCTGAGCTAGGTGACGATTACAGAAAAAATATCATAGCCACCACCGACAGAGAAATGGGTGTTCTGAAGCAATTAGCAGACCAGGAAGGCTACAAAACCTTTTATATTCCTGACGATATAAGCGGAAGATTTTCCGTCTTTTCTGCGGTAGGACTACTTCCTCTTGCACTTGTCGGAATAGACATTGATGAAATAATTCAGGGCATAAAAGATATGGATCTGGCCCTTAAAAATACGGACATAAGACACAATATTGCAGCCCAGAATGCGCTCATTCATTATCTTATGTTTAAAGAAAAGAACATTTCAATGTCTGTTATGATGCCCTATTCAAACCGTTTAAAATACTTCCCTGACTGGTATGTTCAGCTTTGGGCGGAATCACTCGGAAAAGAATACGACAAAAACGGAAACAAAGTCAATGTCGGTCAGACACCGATTAAAGCAGTCGGCGCAACAGACCAGCACTCCCTTCTTCAGCTTCTGGCGGAAGGTCCAAATAACAAAATCGTCAATTTCATTAAAGTTAAAGACTTTGATAATGAAGTTGAAATACCTAAGATATTTGAATACACATCTATAGGTTATTTGGGAGGCAAAACCTTTAACAGGCTTATGGAATCAGAGGAAAATTCAACAAGAATTTCTCTGAACGACTACAAAAGACCGAATGTAACCTTTATACTTCCTAAAATCGATGCCTACCATTTAGGTCAGCTCTTCTATATGTTCGAAGTCCAAACAGCTATTGCAGGCGAGCTTTATAACATAGATACCTTCTCTCAGACAGGGGTTGAACAGAGCAAAAATTACACCTATGCGCTTATGGACAGAGTGGGCTATGAGGACTCCGCGGAGGAGCTCAAAACAAAACTCCAGAAATGCTTTAACAATTAAGGAATAATGAGGAAAGATTTAACTTTTCTGCCCGTTTCCTGAGTGTCAGAGGTTTTGGTTATGATGTGAAGTTCACCAAAATCTATTGAGGTTGAACCGCCGCCATCGAGCCCGAGCGCTTTTTCCATACCCCATTTTTTCGCTAAATCGGACATTTCAGCTAAGGTCATCGGCGCTTTATCAGTCGCAATAAAGATATAAATATCATTTTCCTTTATACCTATCGCCGTTCTTGCGTATTTATGAAGTGCTGAGGCTGATTCGCTTATGATTTTGCCGTTTTCATCTTTAACTATGAAAAATTCTTCTTCAAGCCTGAGCTCCGGGACAAGCGCAGGTCCTGCCTGAAGAGAGTGTTTAAGGGTACAGTTAACGGGAACAGCGGTGTTGTGAGGAACAATATCATAAACATTATGTCCCTGAAAATCATATACTCTGAACTCGCTTCTGTTTAAAATTTTACCCATATAAGGCTCTAAAAACTTATTACACGTTAAGTTTTCATTATTTTGAGGGTTTGCAACCATCTCACCATCTATGGTAACGTAGGAAACCGATTTTTTGTTCTTTCCGTCAAAAAAACCGCCGTTGACAACAAGAGTATATTTCTGATCATCAAAGAGTGTTCTTGTTGTAACCAAATCAATAGAGAGGAAGGGTTTAATTTCCTCCTTCAGCTTTTGGGTGCTTATTTTAATGACATAAACACCTTCAGAATCTTCAGAATAAGTTATTGCCTGCCTGCGTGGAAGTTTTATATCTTCAGGAAGAGAAAACGAAAACGCGGAAAGAGAAAGACAATACAACATAAGAAAAAGAGCAAGAAGTTTTTTCATGGTTATAAATCCCTCTTAATTTTAACAAGAAGAATTGCAAAAACAGTTATAATCATCGCAAGAGTCGAGGTTAAAAACGGCGACATAATTGATTTTTCAGCGAGCAAATCAAGGAAGGGCATAGTGATGTAATAAGCAAAGATGATTGCGACCGCAATTGTAAAGCCTATCAGCCTTTGTTCTCTCGGCTGAGAGAAGCCCAAAAGACACCCGAGAATTGCAAAGAGAATACACATGAGAGAATGAGAAACTCTCTGAATGAGTTTATTCATCATAAAGTTATATTCATCCGTCATTTTCTCGGCTTTTAAAAGGGCGATATATTTATAAAGTTCTTTATTTGTGAGTTCTCTGTCCTCTTTAACGGAATATTTCATTAATCTGTAGGCATTTTCTCCTGTCTGACCTTCAATAACGGTGATGTTATTTTTAATCAAAGCTTCCTGGAAAACGCCCTCCGTTGAAATTTTGTAGCACTTTGCTTCATCAAGCACCCACCTTGAATTGTCGTATCTTGCATAATCCGATATATCAATACTGCTCAAAAGACTTGCGCCATTTTCGTTCGAATAGAAATTAAGAACAACAACGTCGTTAATTTCATTGTTATCAAAGTTTGAAACAATGATGATTTTACTCATCCTGTTGTCCTTGTCCTTCATCGGAAAAACGAAGTGAGAGGAAGGGTTTTCATGCTGTACCCTCTGTTTAATCACAGTAACGTATGGGATAAGGGTATCATTAACGTGGTAGGTAATAAGGCAGATTATAATGCTCAGAAAGAAAACGGGGGCAATAATTCTGTGAAAAGGTACACCGAACGAGCGGATGACGGTAACTTCAAAATCCTTGCTCAGTTTATCAAAGGTAAAGAGAGAACCTAAGAAAATACCTATAGGAAGGGCATAGCCGAGAATTTTGGGTATTTCCATCAAAAGTACCTGAATGGCAAAATGCACTGTATATTGTCCGGAAAGAGTTCTCTGAACTGTTCTGAGCAGAGTTTCAGGGGCTATCCAGACTATCATAAAGAGGATAACGCAAACCAGAAAAGCAAAAAATACCTGCTTAAATATGTATTTATCAAGTAATTTGAGCCTTATCAAAGTACAAAATCCTTTCCTAAGTAATACTGCTTAGCATCGGGGTTGTTTGCAACCTCGTCTCTTGTACCCTGAATTTTAATTTTACCGTCAAATATGACATAAGCTCTGTCAGTAATGGAAAGAGTAGCCTTCGGGTTATGGTCGGTAATCAGAACACCGAGCCCCTTTTCCGAGAGTTTTCTTATATTTTCTTTAATTTCGCCGATAGCGATAGGATCGATACCCGTAAAAGGTTCGTCAAGCAGGATAAAACTCGGGTTTGCGGCTAAGGCTCTTGCAAGCTCAACCCTTCTTCGCTCACCGCCCGAGAGAGAAATACCCATCTCAAATCTCAGTTTTGATAAGCCAAACTCCATAAGTAAATCTTCGAGTTTGTCATGCTTTTCTTTTCTCGTCATTTCTTTGTTAAGTTCAAGCACGAGTTTTATATTATCCTCAACGGAAAGTTTTCTGAAGATAGAAGCCTCCTGAGGAAGATAGCCGATACCCTGGCGCGCTCTTTTGTCCATGGTCATTTTGGTTAAATTCATATCATCAAGATAGATTCTGCCTTTGTTTGCTTTAATGAGCCCGACTATCATATAGAAGGTTGTGGTTTTACCTGCGCCGTTAGGTCCTAAGAGTCCTACGACTTCTCCCTTATTGACTTCAAAAGATATGTTATTAACTACCGTTCGGTCATTATATATTTTAACTAAATTTTCAGCAATTATTTTCATAAAATACCCCTGCTATCCTCTAAATTTTATAAGAAAAACACCGTAATGTCAAAAGAAGGCAATTTGTAAACAATATTCATTTATTTTAAAAATTAAATTATAATGTTGGTATGGAAAATCTGACTGTTAAAAAATACAAGCTGAAGAAAACGGAAGATGAAGCGGTTTATAAAATAGACTATGCTTCAGAGCTTAACCCTGCCCAGCTTGAAGCTGCGAAGCAAAGAGAAGGAGCAATTCTCGTTATCGCAGGCGCAGGCTCGGGGAAAACAAAAACTCTGACTTATCGTGTTGCGAGATTAATTGAATCAGGGGTAAACCCTAATAACATTCTTCTTTTAACCTTCACACGAAAAGCCTCACAGGAAATGCTCTCAAGAGCCTCCATTATTCTTGATTCCAGATGCGAGCAGGTGCACGGCGGTACATTCCATTCCTTTGCGAACATGATTTTAAGAAGATACTCGGCACTTTTGGAGTTAAACAACAATTTTACCATTCTCGACAGAGCCGACAGCGAGGATATTGTTAACCACATAAGAGGAAAACTAATCACAAAAGCCGAAAAACGTTTTCCCAAAAAAGGAACGATTTTAGATATTTACTCTAAATCCATAAATAAAGTTACCCCCTCAGCTGAAGTCATTGAGCGAGATTACCCTCAATTTTTGCACGCAACGGAAAAAATTAACGAAATAGCAAAACTCTATACGGAATATAAGAGAAAAAATTCGCTCGTTGATTATGACGACCTTCTTTTATACTTAAAAACCCTTCTCGAAGTCAATGAAAAGGTCAGAAACACACTTTCTAACCAATATAAATACATTCTTGTCGATGAATACCAGGACACAAACAAAATTCAGGCGCAGATAATTAAGTTACTGGCATCAACCCACAACAACGTTATGGCGGTCGGAGACGATTCGCAGAGCATTTATTCCTTCAGGGGCGCTAATTTTAAGAATATACTCGAATTTCCCTCTCTCTTCCCAAACACAAAAATTATTAAACTCGAACAAAATTACAGAAGCTCACAGAATGTATTAAACCTGGCAAATAAAATCTTGGAAAAGGCAAAAGAAAAATACACCAAACACCTTTTTTCGGGAATTGAAAGTCCGATTATGCCGGCTCTCGTCTGCGCAGAAAACGGACAGACAGAGGCAAAGTTTATCGCGCAGAGGGTTTTAGAGCTTCACGAAGAAGAGGATATTGATTTAAAAGATATAGCAGTTTTGATGAGAAGCGCAAGAATGAGCTTCAGCCTTGAAATTGAGCTTGCGAAACGGAATATTCCCTACCGAAAATTCGGTGGCTTAAAATTCATTGAAACCGCCCACATAAAAGATATTATTGCTCACCTTAGGGTTTTGATTAACCCTGATGATGCTGTGAGCTATAACAGAATACTTCTTTTAATAGACGGAATAGGTCAGCAGAGCGCAAACAGGCTCATTCCGATTTTGAACACGGACAATGGTGAACTTACAAAATATACCCAAAGGAACGATAAATTAAAAAAACTTCTCACAACCCTGTCCGATAATCAAAACCCCGCTCTTCGCCCCTCGGAAGCGGTTAAAAACATTATAGAATACTACACCCCCATAATGAAGGATAAATTTGACGACTACAAAAAAAGGCAGAAGGACTTAGAACATTTTGAATATTTATCCGAAAAATATGACAGATTAGAAGATTTTCTCTCTGATATTGCACTTGAACCGCCTGATTCCTCTGTAAACGATGTTGAGGGTGAAACAAAAGACGATTATTTGACGCTTTCAACTATCCACAGCGCAAAAGGGCTTGAATATAAAGCAGTATTTATTATAGGCGCGGTTGATGGCAGATTTCCTTCAACCTATTCGTTTAGCCACGAGGAAGAACTCGAGGAAGAGTTAAGACTTATGTATGTTGCGGTAACAAGAGCAAAAACACACCTTACAATAACTTATCCCATAGATATGTTTGACTATTCAACAGGCATGGTACTCTCAAAACCCTCAAGGTTCTTAGATGATATACCATCAACCATTCTCGATAAGTGGGAATTAGAGGAAGAATAGACATTAATAGTGCAGGGTGCAATTTGGGGCACGCTTTAAAACTAAGTTGTGTTAAAGTAGGGTAGACTTTAGTCTACCGAGCATTACCACGGATAATCGTCTTTAATCTGCCAGCCGTCTTTCATTATAACAGTTGCACAATAAGTACCGGAAGCATTCTTATTGCACCCCCAATTAGGATAATTTAAAGCAGAATTTCTATCAAAAGAAAAATCTGTAGGGAAAAATTTACCAGTTTGCGTAGGTGAATTTGCCCAATAAATTTCATACCTAAAACTAAAAATATCTTTTCCTGATACATTTGGTTTTTTCATACCATTTATATCAAACGAAATATTGGCATATTTTCTGCCACCGGATTCATTTACGGCATTAACAATAACTATAGTTCCATCACTCAAATAAAAAATATAATTAGAGTTACTATAATCTTGTAAATTCGACTGATCATTTAATGGTGCATGTTTTGGATTACAACCACTTGTAGTTCTGTCAAACCTGCAATTTCTTGCTACATTCAAATAAGGTACTAAATATTTATCAGCAAAAGTAGCATTATTCACCTCCCAAGTAGTAATAGGACCATTATCTGCGATTGCCTTTTGGGTTGTTTGTGCAATAGTAGAGTATGCTTTCTTCAATCTTATAACCGTTTGTTCCTTCTGATACTTAACTATCAATGTTGGAACGGTTATTGCGGCAATAACTCCAATGATAACAAGAGTAATTAAAACCTCTGCAAGAGTGAACCCATTACATTTACCATCACAATAATTCAATAAATGCCTGGTAGAACTTGAAAAACTACTAAAGTTTTCTTGCCTACTTCTTTTCCAAAAGAAGTGGGGGGGGGTAGGAACGGATTTATTTTTGAAATTAAACATACAAAAAACCTCTCTTAATTCTCTGATTAAATTTATAATACCACAATTTTAAACTTTTTAACATCTTGGATTATTGGCAACTCGAAAATTGAGTACTCCGCTTTTGAAAATCTTCGATTTTCAATCGCTCCGACAATTTTCTCGAACACACGGGCTCGCTCGGACATTCTGTCCTCGACTCCGCCCTAGCCAAAATCCGCTCCC
>JAFXYZ010000032.1 GCA_017541465.1 bacterium
ATCGGGTTTGAATATATAGAAGGTGAATTAATTCTTCTACATCTCTCTGATTACGGTATCTGTGCAAGTTCAGGAAGTGCCTGCACAAGCGGAAGTCTTGATGCAAGCCATGTTCTGAAGGCTATGGGGATTCCGTTTACGGCACTCCACGGAAGTGTGCGCTTCAGTTTAAGCAGATTTAATACTGAAGAGGAAATTGATTACGTTATTGATGTTCTTCCTAAAGTAATTGACAAAATTAACAATTTATCACCCTTCCAAAGTGAATTGAGAGCTTTAAAAGAAAAGAGAATGTAAATCAACCGATTTAAATTTAAAACGGAATTATGCAAAAGAGATAATAATGTCAGAAGGTAACAAAAAGAAAATATTAGTCGTCAGGTATCACACCATCGGTGATACTTTGTTTACCCTTCCGTTTTTTAAAGAACTCAGAAACATAGTTGGTGAGGAATACCAGATAGATGCACTCTCAAATAACGGTAACGAATATATTTTAAAAAATATTCCGTATATTGATAATATCGTGAATATTGATAATATTGCACCGCTCAGGCTCAGAAATTTTTTCAAATGGTATCCTGTCATAAAAGAATACAGTAAAATCTATTTTTTGTGCTGTGATAAGCCCTTATCCGTCATTGCTTTTCTTTCGGGGGTAAAAGAGCGAACAGGCTTTAATTTGCCCGCTGTTGAATATAATTATTTTCTGACCGAGAGAGTTGATTATAATGTAAATGTCCACGCAGCAAATACATACCTCAGTTTATTGCACCTCAATGACTATGAAACAAAGAAAATTGAATTTGAAAATATTTTTAAGGATATTCCAAAACAAACAAAATTTGATTTAGGCTCTGATTATGTTGTTATTCACCCTATTTCAACAGGCAGATTAAAGGACTGGTCTTTTGATAAGTGGAAATCGGTTTTAAAACATATAACTGAGACAGGTGTAAATGTCGTTATTACGGGTTCAAAAAAAGATTATGAAAAAGCGCAGGAGCTGGTTTTATCCGATAAAATCTTTAATCTTTGCGGTAAAACGACTATGGAGGAAACAATTTCCATAATTAATGCTTCTAAAATGCTTATAGGAATTGACTCAGGACTGATTCATCTTGCAGCAATTCTGAAAAAGAAATCAATTCTTCTCCATGGCTCAACCTCTTTGGCGCACTGGAAACCGATAAATGATAATTGCAAAATTATCTCTAAAAACTTCCCCTGTTCCCCCTGTTCATATCTTATGACCGAACCTCACAGGCCTGTTTGCGACAATGTTGACTGTATGTGTGCAATAAGCGCAGATGATGTCATTAATGCTTATGAGAATTTATTAAATGGTTAAGGATAATAAAAAGGTTTATATAGTCAATTTTTGGCACGGAATTAATTATGGTGCTACTTTAACCGCTTATGCACTCTTTAAGCTAGTATCAAACCTTAACTATGACGCATATCTTCTTGATAACCGTCTGCCCGATAACATAATCAGGGATATATATTTTTATCCCCGGAAATTTATAAAAAAATATTTTAAATATCAAAAGTTTAAAAAGGAAGAAGATGCTATTCTGATTAGCGGTTCAGACCAGGTGTTTAACCCTAATTGTGCGTCTGATTTCCATGATGATAATATGCTGAATTTTGCTCTTCTTAATAATAAAAAAATCTCTGTTGCCGCGAGTTTTGGTGTTGATAAAGAAAAATTTCTTGCTCAAAATTCAGAAGCCCAAATCGAAAATATGAAAAATTCACTCAAATCTTTTGATTATATTTCTGTGAGAGAGCAATCGGGTGTTGATATTTGCTCTGATGTTTTTGGGGTTGAGGCAAAGTGTATTCCTGATCCCGTCATAATTTTTGATAACTGGGAGGAGCTCATTAAAAATTCTGATGAAGATTTCAGAACCGATTTTGAGAAAAATAAGATAGTAAGCTATATTTTTGGGAAAACAGATGAGCATTTAAAGGTTTATAATTATTTATCAGATAAATATAAAACGGGTGTTTTGGATTTGGAGGATTATAAAACTTCCCCCGAAAACTGGCTTTATGCCATAAAAAATTGTGATTTATTTGTCACAAATTCATTCCACGGTTTGTGTTTTGCAATATTATTTAAAAAGAATTTCATTGTTTTAATCAAGGAAAACGAAAGTCCTGCCCGCTTTGATGCTTTATTTAACCTCTTGGGGATAAAAAATCAGTGTGTATTTTTAAAACAAATCTATGAAAAAGACTGTGTTTTTGAAGTTAATTATGAAGAAACCGAAAGAAAAATTAAGGAAGCCAGAGAAAGAGGGTATGAATTTCTTCTGAAATCTTTAAAGGAAGAACCTCCTCTCTCAGAGGAAAGACAGAGCGCAAAAGAAATTGTCAGAGAAAATTATCTGAAGAAATTGAAGGAAAAAAGAAATCTTCGCTCTAAATTTAAAAAGGTTTATCATTATTTCAGGTTACTTATGTTAAATTTTATCCTCCCTGAAATTGTCACTCCGATGTTCAATTCTAAGAAAAAGGGGAAATAATGCAGGTAGAAAATAAAGAAAATTGTTCAGGCTGCGGTGCTTGTTATAATATTTGCCCTAAAAATGCAATCACAATGAAAATCGATGATTATGGTTTTTATAAACCTGTTATTGACTCACAAAAGTGCGTAAATTGCGGTTTGTGTGAGAAAATTTGTCCGCTTGATAAATTTAAATCAAATAATTTTGAACAGCCAAAGGTTTTTGCTTTTATGAATACTGATGAAGTCAGATTAAAATCTTCTTCGGGCGGTGCATTCTCAGCTTTTGCCGATTATATTCTAAAAAATAACGGTGTCATTTATGGTGTTATTTGGGATGAAAATATCACCGCCGTTCATTTTCGCGCGACAAACTCTGAAGATGTTGAAAAAATGCATGGTTCAAAGTATGTTCAGAGCAATACAAATGATACTTTCAAACAGGCAAAAACCGATTTGGATAATGGTAAATTTGTTCTTTATTCCGGAACACCATGTCAAATCGGCGGTTTAAAAGCCTTTTTGCAAAAAGATTATGATAACCTTCTTACTGTCGATTTAATCTGCCACGGCGCTCAGTCCCTTTTCTATCTTGATAACTATAAAAGACACTTTTTAAAGAATAAAAAAGATGAAAAAATACTGAGTATGAATTTCCGTTCAAAGGCAACTCCCTGGGGTTCTGGGTATTTTACAACAACAACCGTCACGGATAAGGGAATATATAATTCTGAAAAAGACCTATACACCGCATTTATGGACTTTTCCTCAAATAAAAGCTGTGCTTCCTGCCAATTTGCTCGCCTTCCCAGAACTGCCGATATAACTATAGGTGATTTTTGGGGTGTTGATGATTATGACAAGACCATGAATGACGGAAAAGGTTTATCTCTTATTCTGTTAAATTCAGAAAAAGGAACAAAATATTTTGAGTTAATCAAAGATAATTATTCTTCAAAAGAAGTGCCTTTAGAGTTTGTCGTCAGATACAATTCAAATATCATAAAACCGACAACACCGCCTCCTGAGAGAGAAGAATTTTTTAAGGACATAAAAAAAGGAAAATCTTTGCAAAAATGCAAAAGCAAATATTATAAAGAGCCCCTTTCTATTGCTATTTACAGACTTTTACCACAATTTGCAAAAGATTTTATTAAATATAAAATTTTAAAGAGACCAAAATGTTAACCAGGATTATAAATATATTAAAAGAACAGCTATATCCAATATCTCTGTATTCAAGGCAGATTGCAGGGACTATTGTCCTTCTTTTGGTTACCAGAATGCTTTCTGTTCATGATTACGGTCTTATGCGCAGTTATGTTGCTATCGTTTCCTTTTGGCTAATGTTCGCAAATCTCGGATACAACGAATATATTTTGGTTTCAAGCAAAAATGTTGTCCGCGAAGTTCAGCTTAAAATCGGACTTTTTATTATAAATGCAATTTTGATTATGTTTTTAATCGGCTTCGGCGGTATGTTATCCCCTCTTGAATCTAAGTTAATATTTATTCTTGTCCTTATACGAACCTTTTTTGACGGCACTTTTTTCGGTATTATGCTTCCCTACTACCAGGCATCACACAGGTTTAATCTTATAAGCTGGATTAACATTTTTTATAGTGTTATGACAATAATAATTGCTTTAGTATCGTTTCTTTTGCACCTTTCTTTGGCAAAATTCCTTTTCCTGGGAATTATTTTGGGGCTCTTTAACTTTCTTCAGTGTTCTTTTTATGCCAAAATCAATTATTTCCTTGTTTTCAGGCATTTAAAAGATATTTTCTCAAAACTTGATAAATCAATTTTTGCATATAGCGGTGTTTCAATTTGTTATTACTTATATAATCAGCTTCCTTCCGTTTATTCTTCTCTTTTTGTTTCAAAAGAAGATGCTGCCCTGTTCTTTTCCGCCTTTGCAATCGCGGGTATTATCGGATTATTAATCTCTGCTCAGGTGCAAAAAATCGTTCCCGAAATGATAAATGCTTCTAAGGACAAAATTAAAAGTATAATTAACTCTAATATGAAATTTATTTTGACCATAAATACCGTTATTTTGGTGTTTTTTGTTTTCTTCGGAAAATTTTTATTAAATCTCTTGTATGGTAAAGCCTATTATATGCAGGCATATCCCATGCTTTTAATTTTGACCTTCTCAAATATTTCAATTGCAATAGCTGCAATATATGGGGCATACATTACCGCCAGCGGAAACCAGAAAATGAAAATCCAAATGCAGGCTGAGGCGATTGTTATTACGGTTGTTTCTCTCTTGTTATTCTTCAAATTAGGTATTTATGCCGCAACTATTGCATATCTGCTTTCTGCAACGCATATCGGTGTCAGATACATTATTAAAACAAGGCAAATTCTTAAAACCATTGAATAACAGTTATTTTATATAAATATACCCGACAAGATTAAGTCCCAGGTTTCCGTAGATGAGCTTTATTGTCTTGTTTTCTTCGCTGAGTTCTGCGTTGCAGAAGTTTATTGTTTCCTGGTTTAAATCTTCGGGTGTACTTTTTGCTTTAACCGTAAAAACAGTGTCCGTATCCTGGGTGAGCTGAAGCACATATTGATTGTTCGATAACTTTTTGCACGAAAGTTTATAGAACCCGGGGGTGATTAATTGCCCGTAGTCCGTATATGCGCTGACGGGTATCATAACCGTTAAGGTGTGCGAAATATCGTCACCATCCGAAATATGTGAAAATTCCCTTAAATGCTCCTCTGATGCCGCAGGGGAAAGCGGAACAACTCTGTTTCTTTCCTTCTTCTGTTTTGCCGATAACTGCCGTTCCTTCAGCATTTCAATGGTCTTTTTAAATTTGCTGTCAGTTATTGCCTTCTGACCGCTGAAGGCTTTTTCGCTGTTCATCTGCCCGACCTGAAAAGCATCAGAGTAATTGACATCATCCCCATAAGAGAGTGATGTCGTTAAAAATAACGCAAAAAATACAACAATAATTTTTCTCATATTTACATAATAATGAATTTTTTTTAAAAATAAATCATATTTTTATTATATTTTCTTAACTATTTTCAAAATTTGTGGTAGAATAATTTTGCGTTAGTTTTTTGGAGATTGTGAGAAATGAAAAATAAGAATCTTATTCTTTTACTCTTATCATTAATTTTATTTGCATACGCATTTGTTATCGGAGTTATGCCGATGATTATCAATGACGGGCTCAAAAAGAAAAATATTATCCCTGAAATTGAAAGATTAACTCAGTTAAAGGTTGATTATTCGGGCGCTAAAGTTGCTGTCAGCCCGCTCTTCAACGTTACTCTGACTATCAATAATGCGACTGCAGAAAAGAAGGATGTTGACCAGAAGGTTGCTTCTGCTACGGCTATCCGTATGGAGCTTGGTATAGCTTCTTTATTTACAAAGAATTACAACATTAAATCTTTGCTTATCAAGGATGCGAAATACCATGAAGTTTTAGATAACGGCAACCCCGAAATCGTTAACTTCCTCGATAAATATTCACTCCTTTCTGTCGCAGGTGCTGATTACAACATTAAAACCTG
Organism: bacterium; assembly: GCA_017541465.1. GTDB lineage: Bacteria > Cyanobacteriota > Vampirovibrionia > Gastranaerophilales > Gastranaerophilaceae > RGIG6874. The sequence goes on from JAFXYZ010000032.1 coordinate 6,060, forward strand.
CCCCATTACAATCAACTATTTACTTAAAACCTCATACAATGTACAGACAGGTGAATATACCGAAAAGAATTTTGACAGCTTAGACATCGATGCTGAAGCATTTGAAAAATTCATCATCGAAGCTTCACAGGGTAAAATTAAAACAAGTCACTAATTTATAATTATACCTTAATATTTCTGAAAAAATGATTATATTACATTGATTTTGTAGTATAATCATTTTTGTATTAGGGAGAGTTTTATAATGAAAAAATTAAAAATTACAGGATTGATTCTTTCATCAATTCTATTGCTCATATATCTTGCGTTTCTTTTGGTTTTGCCTAACGTAATTAACATTAATAACTATAAAGCGGATATTCAGAAAGCTGTTGAAGAGTCTGCTAAATTAAAACTAGATTTTAATTCGGTAAAATTATATACTCACCCGCTTCTGAAGGTCGGAGTTAAGGCTGATTCCCCCTCTGTTACCTTCCCTGACGGCTCTGAGCTTTTTAAGTCAAAAGATATTGATTTAAGAGTTGATATTCTCCCTCTTTTAGCCAAAAAGATAAAAATTTCAAAATTTCAGATTTCATCTCCCGAAATAGTCGTTGATATTTTAGATGACGGAAAATACAGATTTGAAAGCCTTCTTGTCACTGATGTTCCTCAAGAGGAAAATTCTCAGGAGCAGACAAACAATTCTCAGGACTTCGATTTTACCATACTCCTCTCAAGTGCTTTAATTGATAAATATTCACTTTTGGTGAAGGATTTAAAAACCGGTGATATATTAAAGTTATCAGGCGATGACATCACTGTTTATGACTTTAATTCTGCAAAACATATTTATTTAGGTGCAAAAGGAAGTGCCTATCTCAATGATAATGAGGATATAACCTTTAATTTTAAGGTTAATTACCAGGTCCCGAAAGCCTCCTCTCAGCCGATTTCATCTCAAAATACTGAGGAGGAGGCTCTTGAACTTCCAAATATTGTTCAGTTGTTTAAGACCTATGAACCCAAAACAGAAATTGTATCTGACCTCAAAATCACGGGAGAAGGGGATAATACCCAGGTTAACGGCAATTTATACGTTGATAAATTCAGCATTAAACTCTCTCAAAACAGACTTCCCGACAGCTTTTTAAAGCTTGATTTCAATAAGCAGGATATAAAAATCAACACTGATTTATATGTAGCCGATAATGAAAAAATGTCCGTCAACGGCGACGTTAATTACGGCAAAAAGACAAATATTGATTTAACATGTAAGTCCGATAAAATCTATTTAAAATCAATTCTTTCTCTTGCAAAAGGTGTTCTCGATTCCATGATGGTCGAAAATGATTTGGATGATTTTGATGTAAAAGGCTTCATCACCTCTGATTTCAACATCAAAACCGATTTAAAACAAATTTCGTCAAACGGAAAACTTAACCTCTCTGGTGGGGATATTACACATAAAAAATCTCAGTTAAAGGTCTCGGACTTAAAATCAACCGTTAATTTAGAGAATAACTCAATAAAAATTGAAGATACCTCGGCAGTTGTAAACGATACAAAAATCAATGTTAATGGTACGATTGCGAGTGATTCAAAGCTTGACATCAAACTCTTTACCGATAAACTTCAGATAGATAAGTTGTTCAATGCTTTTGCGCCCGTTGATTTGAAGAAAAATTATCTTGTAAATTCCGGGTTTTTAACTGTCAATGCCGATTTAACCGGTACTCTGACCGAAATTCTTCCGAGTGCAAATATTCTGCTTGAAAATCTCTCTCTGACCGATAAAATCAATAATTTTACTCTTACAAACAAACAGGTCAATACTGTTGTTAAGGCTCAGGGGGAAAACTTCAATGGTGACGTCGATATTCTCTCGACAAACATAAGATTTCCCGATTTTAAACTTACTCTTCAGAACCCAAATACCTCTCTGAAGTTTGATAATAAAGATTTAAAACTGAATCCTTCGGATATTTATATTGAAGATTCAAAGTTCACTTTGCTGGGCGATGTCAAAAATTATATGACAAAGCCCGACTATAAATTCCAGCTTAAAGGCGGTCTGAAGAGCTCTGTTATTGCAGGTTTTCTTCCTAAAGAAGTCTTGGGTGCAGTATCCTACGCAGGTCAGCTTCCTCTGAATTTTCAAATATCAGGGGACAGCGCTAAACTCTCCGTCTTAGGTCAGGTGCTCGCTGACTCAAACAACCATTTTTCACCGGTTATTGTCAATAAATTGCTCAATAAATCCTCAGTCGTTAACCTTGATATGAGTTTAGCGAACAATATCCTTTCAATTTCGGATATTGGTATTTATGAACTGCCGGGGAATTTATCTTCTCTGAATGATTCTCTGAGCAACAATATAGCAAATGCTTACCGTTGTGCTCAGGTTGTGGGTTCTGTTAAAAACCTTGATAAGAAGGTTCAGACACTTGATAATATTAAATTAAACCTTCCTGCTTCACTTTCACTCTCGACACCGCTTTCAAAAGATTCTAAACTTCTTCTGAAGGGCTCTTTGAGTGCAAACGGCTCTGTCAACAGTCCGCTTGTGACAGGAAACATCAATATTTCGGATATTGCACTCCCTGAGTTTTCAACAACCGCAAACTCTGTTGACGTTAATATGTCCGATTCCAACATAAACGTTAAGGTTTCAAATCTTGCGCTTGATGCTTCAAAATTCAATTTTGAACTCAATATGCCTCAGAACTTCGGTTCTGTTGTTAATATATCTTCCTTCAACCTGACCTCCTCAAACATTGATTCTGATGGTTTAATGGTTATCTCGGATAAGATAATGAAAGCGATGGAGGGCTCTTCTTCCTCATCTTCTTCCTCTTCTGCTTCAGCTGATATTCCTGCTGTCATATCAAAAGGAAGTATAAAGGTGGATAAACTGACTTCAGGCGAGCTCGTATTTACAAATATAGTTTCACCTCTGACTTTATCAAAAAACACCGTTTATTTAAACGGTATGACCTTAAATGCGTATGACGGAACTGTTTCGGGTGATGTTTCCTATAACCTTATTACAACATTAATCAAAGCTAAATTATCGGGCTCCGGTGTTGATGCTAATAAATTCATCGGTGCTGCCGCTATGTTAAAAGACCAGGTGTTTGGTACTTTAAAATTCAATACCGATGTTTCTCTTTCGGGTGCTACTTATGAAGAGCAGATGAAAACTTTAAAAGGAACGGCTGATTTCGTTGTTGAAAACGGAAAATTCGGTTCTTTAGGTTCTATCGAAACCTTCTTAGGTGCTAATAACCTTGCCTCTCAGGCACTTATATCAACCAAAATCGGCTCGGTCATCAATACCGTTGTTCCTTATAACTCCTCTGAGTTCAAAACCCTGACGGGTAATGTCAGACTCTCTGACGGGAACGCAAAACTTGAGGAAATTAAATCTTCAGGGGATAATATGAGCCTTTATATAACAGGCAATATGAACCTTCTGAACAATAACCTCCAGGCAACTTTGCTTGGCAGATTATCTTCTCAGCTCGCAAATGCCTTAGGACCTATTTCTTCAGTTTCATCTGATAAATTAATTTCCTCTATCCCCGGTGTCGGATCTTACGCTCTTACTTTGTTTAAAGCGCTTACCATTACCGCAGATGAGAAAATTTTGGCCAAAATTCCTCCTTTAACTAAAGAGAGTGAAGGAGCTAAGAACTTTAAGGTCGTTTTAAACGGAAATGTTGAAAAGCCTGCGGGTCTCGTAAAATCTTTCCAGTGGGTTCAGACTTCAAGCGAATACGCTGAAACAAAGAATAATTTATCTGAGCTTTTAGGCAACACGACAGCGCTTAAAGATTCAGCTAAAGAGATTGTTAATTCTCTCTTTAAAGCCGATACTTCAACAGAACAGAAGAATGCCGTTGAAGGGGCTGAGTCTTCGCCAGCTAATGCAAAACAAAACCTTCAAAAGGGTGTAAATACTTTGTTTAACATAATCAATGAAGCCTCCAATAAGGTGCAGGAGTAAAATATTTATGAAGAAAATTCTTGTTCTGTTTCTTTGCTTTATGACACTTCAGAGTGTTTGCGTCTATGGGGCTGTCAATAAGAAGAAGGTTTTTAATAAACTCGATAAACAAGAAAAATTATCTATGCTAAAAAGCATGAAAAGGCAGGAGCTCTCTCAGATAAATTCCCGGATAAAAGATGTTAAATCTTCTATTAAATCAGTTGAAGAGTCAGCAGACATTCCTTTAAATGTCAAACAGAGTAAACTTTTAACTTTGAACCGCGAGTTGACTGAACTGACAACGAGAAAAGCCGAACTTGAGAGAATGTATAAACTAAAAATTAATTCCGTAAAAGGGAACTAAGTAAATTATTGTTTTTGTTCTCTTCTTCAATTACTTTATCGTAGTAGTTGAAATATACGTAGCCTTCTTCATATCCGTTTACGATTGCCTGCGCAAACTTCTTTGAGGTACTCCAGTAGGAAGTATGAGCGCCCAGGAAGGTTTTCGGGCTTTTTATGTTTGATTTGTCGTAAATAAAGCCGTATCTGTCATGTTTTAAGGAAACGTTGAGGGTCTGTTCGTATTCTGAGGGGGTAAGGTTTCTTGTTGTCGGGTATCCGAGAGGATCGTCTGCGTAGTTGACAGTTATCCAGAACATATTATTTTCTACGATATATTTGTATAAAAGCCTTACGTAATAGGTTACAACGTAATTAGGGTTAGTAATATCCGAATAAAAGAGAGGCAGAGGGCTTGCGTAATTGACTATTCCCTTTACTGCACCTTTCGGCATACAGTATTTACAGGTATATTCGTCGAGTTCAAGATAGTTCTTTTTGAAGTTTTCCATATCCTGTCTGGGAACCAGATGTCCCAGGTTGCTGAAAACCGTAAGTTTTGAATTAATCAGGGCATCTATACAGGTATCGTTCATTTTGTGTTTTGAAATAAAATCGATGAGCTCGGGGTGGACTTCAATTTTTGAGAATAAATCGAGGGTATCGATGTTTGGAAGTTTATTGCAAAGGTATTCGTAAGTGATAAAAGTTCCTGCACTGTAGCCAAAAAGAACAACAGGGCGGTTGTTGTTGTAGTCATCAATAATGACTTTATGAAGGTCCTCAACTATATCGTGCATGTTGTGGTCCTTCTGAACCCAGATGGCATCGTGCATACAGGAGGTAAATACAGACCTTACCAGCTGTGCCAAAAACGGACTGGAGGTTTTTGTGTACATCAAATCCTGCTTTAACGCTCTTATTTCGTGTGAACTTTTATCTCCCCAAAAGAAGATTTCGGGAGCATAAGAAATTGTATATTTTGAGTTTTCCAGTAAAAATTTTTCTATGAACTCCGAATTTAGTGCAGTTTTTCTTAAAATCGGGTGGAATTTTGCTATCCCGTCATAGAACCATTTCTTCATTTTCGGTGTATTATTGTTTGCTCCGTTAAGGTAGATGAACGCAATTTCGGGTTTATCCCCTTCTATCTCGTGTGAATAGGCAGGAAGTGTGAGTGATAATAATACTAACCCAAAAATTAAAAATTTTTTTCTCATAGGAAAATTATATAACAGAATATTTTCTCTTGCAATTATTTATGATTAACATTTGTAATTAAATGGTTTAAAATCACAAATTTTGGTAGAATATAAGAAACAATTCAGAGGTTTTTTATGGAAAATATTACAATAACACAGATTAAATATCCCTTTCTTTCTGAGCCGCTTGAAATTTATCAAAGAGAATGCGGACATACCATTATATTTGCAAAAAAGAAAGGTGAACTGATAAACGTCAGCACCTGGGTTAAGACGGGTTCTATTAACGAAAATGACTTAAACTCAGGTATATCACACTTTTTGGAGCACATGATGTTTAAGGGCACTAAGACCAGAAAACCCGGTGAATTTGATAAAATTCTCGAGTCCAAAGGTGCTCTTACTAATGCGGCAACAAGCAAAGACAGTACCTTTTATTATGTTACTATCCCAAAAGGCTCATCAGATAAGAATTTTGATTTAACTCTTTCTCTTCACGCGGATATGATGCTCAATGCCGCAATACCCCCTGAGGAAGCAGGCGATATTTTTAATTTAAAAGAGCCTGTTAAATCCGAGAAAAGGGAGCGCCATGTCGTTATTGAAGAGATTAGAATGAGAATGGACCAGCCCTGGACTAAGACTTATAACCTCTTAAATCATAATCTCTATAATGAACACCCTTATAAAAGAGACGTTATAGGTACTGCGGAGATTATTTCTCAGATGAAAAGAGATACAATCTATGATTACTATCTCAGATACTATACCGCAAACAATATGACAACAATCGTTGTCGGGGATTTTGATTCAAAAACCACTCTTGAAAAACTCCTGAAATTGTTTGATTTTGAGGGAAGAAAAAACTGTCCCGAGGTCGAGTATAAAATTGATGAACAAATTCAGACTACAAGATACAGAGAAATCTATTCTGACGTAAACACAGGGTTTATTATGTACGGCTACGTCACACCAAAGGCTTCAAAATTAAAAGAGTCAATTATCTTTGAAATTTTGAGTATCGTTATGGGGGAAGGGCTCAGCTCCAGGTTTTATCAGAACTTAATTGAAAAACAAGAGGAACAGATTTTTAACGTCATCGGTGCTGATTATTACCAGTATAAAGACGGGGGCAACTTCTTTGTTGAGGGCAATTTTAAGCCAGAAGAAAAGGAAAAGGCGATTGAGCTTATTGACAGTGAAATTGATAAACTTTTAAAAGACGGAATAACCGAAAATGAACTCGGGAAGGCGGTTAAGAAACTCGAAGCAAGGTTTGCGGGCAACGCTGAAACCGTTTCGGATATTTCTGAAACAATAGGCTACTACGCAACCACTTGCGAAAGTCTTGAGCTTGCGGGACAATACCTGTCAACACTTCAGAATATAACTCTTTCAGACGTTAAAGAAATGGCAAATGCTTATTTGACTAAAAATCATAGTGCAATCGCCGTTTTAATGCCCGAAAAATACAATAAACAGGAAGTTTAAATTATGCAAAAATTACAGTTAAAAAATGGTATAAACGTAAAATTTATTGAGAGCCCCGAAACACCGAGAATTGCTCTTACTTTGTTTCTGGCTTTCTCTGAGCCTGATAATACCCCCGGGTTAATGACCGTTTTAAACAGACTTTTGCTTCAGGGTACAAAGACAAGAACCGCAGAACAACTTGCAAACGAGCTTGATGAAAACGCAATTGAACTCTATTGCGAACTCAAAAATGACTATATGCGGTTAAGGGTTCTGTCTTTAAATGAAGATTTCGAGTATTCGCTTGAACTTTTAGAGGATATTATCAAAAATTCTACTTTTGAAAATTTCGATAAAGAGGTTGAAAAACTGAAGGGTGAGCTGACGGCAGAGCTTGACAGCGCAAGAGCGAAGGCGCAGGATAACTACTATAACACAATTTTTGCAAACCACCCTTATGGTATCGGCAGTTCTCAGATTCTTGAAAATATTGATAACATCAAAAAAGAAGAGGTTAAAAATAAATTTTCAGAGCTTCTGGCGAACTCAAAAAAGAATATATGTGTTGTCGGTGATATTGATTTTGAAAAGGTTAAAACTCTTGTTGAAAAGTATTTTGGCGATTTGCCAAATTCTGCAGCTGAGATAAATAGCGACAAGTATATTTTAAACCAAGACAAAATTTCAACCGTCACAAAAGAAGACGCAAACCAGGCTCAGATACATAAAGGCTGGATTTTGCCCCCGATTTTCAGTGAGGACAGGCATAAATTCATGCTCTTAAACACTGTCTTAGGCGCAGGAGGGATGACTTCAAGGCTCTTTTATGAATTAAGAGAGAAAAAGGGGCTTGCTTATGTTGTCAGAAGTATGCTCGAAACAAATGCCCAGGCCTCCTGTTTTACAGTCTATATAGCAACAGAGCCTAAGAATATTCAGACCTGTCTTGACGGCTTTAAAACTGAAATTGATAAAATCATGAATGTTCCTCTCACCGACGAAGAACTCGAAGATGCAAAGAATAATTTAATCGGAAGAAGGCAGTTCTATTATGAAACAAACCTTTTAAAAGCTACGATGAAAGGTCTTCAGGGGGCATATAATTTCCCTGACGATTGTGAGGAAACTTTTGTTAAGAAGATACAAAATACAACAAAAGAAGAGCTTCAGGAATGTGCTAAAAGATGTTTTTCAACTCCTTCCGTACTTTCGGTTCTTGCTCCTTCGGAATTTTTAAAATCTGCGGGGTTAGAGAAGAAATAATATTAATAGTATAGTAATAAAATCGGGAATTGTGGTATTATAAGAATACAACCATGAACAAATCAGAAACTGAACAAAAGAAAATTAATAAAGAAATTGATAAATTTCACCGCTCCGGAAATATCCAGAAGGCCATTGAAACCTGCCAGTGCGCTTTAATTAATGATGCCAATAATCCCGAGTTGCATATAAAACTCGGCGATTTATATATCGAATGGCACCTCGATATTCATCAGGCAAGGCAGTATGTCGATGAAGCAATTACGGAATATCATCTTGCCATGGAAGCTGGGGCGGACAGTGCTGAGATTTATTACAAACTCGGTTTGGCGTTTTATTATAAGAGAGATTTGGATAAATCCATCAATTATTTTGAAATTGCACTTGAGCACGACAGTAAATTTTCTGAAGCCTACTATATGATAGCCGAAATCTCAATGAAGAGGGGAAAATTCCTCGAAGCCTCCGAGTTCGCTCATAAAGCTATTGAAACAGGCAGAATAAATATTGCAAGAGCCTATTATCTTCTCTATTTAATACAAAAAATTTCAACAAACAAGAATGTTTTTAAGGCATATATCTATTTCTTAAAATATCTTGTCCAGCTTCCGTTTGATAAAGATGCAAAGAAGGAAGCCTTCAAACGGCTTTCTTATATACAATTTGCACCTCTTTTGTTTAAATCATCAATGCTGATTTATAATAATAAACTCGATGACGCTCTTGCCCTTTATCAGAATGCTCTTGAAAAAGCCCCCGGGTTTGTTGATTTATATATTGTGACGGGCGAAATCTACAGACAAAAGAAAAGATATGAAGATGCCATTTGTGAGTTTAAAATGGCTATCTGGCTTGACAGTTTAAATGTTAAAGCCTATGCAAAATTGTGTGATTTATATGAAGAAATACAGGATTTTGACAGCGCTATTGAGGTTTGCAGAAATTTGATTTCTATCCAGCCCCACGTTGCTCACTTCCAAAATAATCTTGCCACATATTTCTATATGAAGGGTGAAATTCCAAAGGCTATTTCACACTATCAAAATTCTATTACTTTAAGACCAAACGCAAAATGTTCAAGCGATGTCGCAAGAACCTTAGGTTTTATCTATCAGGAGCATACAAAGGATTTAGATGCTTCTATTGCGTCTTATCAAATCGCCTATAACCTTTCTCCCGATGATTTGGATATTTATCTGAACCTCGGCAATGTTTTCTATGAAAAAAATGAGTATGATAATGCTTTAACTGTATACAGGAAAGCGCTTGAAAAAACTCCCTACAGCTCAAGACTTCATTGTAATTTAGGGTATCTCTACTGGGGTAAGGGCAATATTGATGAAGCAATAAAAGAATATGAAAAGGCCATCCGCTTTGATCCTAACTATGACATAGCATATAATAACCTCGGTGTTATTTATCTTGATGACCTCGGCAGAGTTCAGAAGGCTATTGAACTCTTTGAAGAAGCCGCAAGATGCAACCCGAATTATGCGCTTGCTCATTATAACCTTGCAAGAGCCGTTGCTATAACCGGTAACAAGATAGAAGCCGCAAAATTATATCAAATAGCCCTCGACTTAAACAGCTATTCGCACGAGCTTGACAGAAGCGAAATAGAAGACAAAATCCAGGGACTATTCGATTAATTTAATTTTTGAGGTTTCTTATTCACACCGGCAGACGCAGTTCTTTGAGAACATTTCTTCTCTGCCGATAAAGAGAAGTGTAATTGCGCTCAAACCGACAAGTGAATAAATTGTTCTTGTTATAACGGACATCTCGCCAAACAGCGATGCTACAAGGTCATATCCGAACATTCCGACCATCGCCCAGTTCAGTGCGCCGATTATAACCAGTGTATAAGCTATAATTCTCAGTATGTACATTTTGCACCTCCTATCTTTCTTTTTAATTATAAAAAAGAATAGCAGGGTGTTCATTACCGATTAGGGCTATTTATATCCCCTGAACGGGTAATTTGATGCTGAAGGTGGTTTTGTTATCCTCAGATGATACCGTTATACTTCCAAGATGAGCCTGAACGATTTTGTTTGAAAGATATAAGCCTAAGCCCGTTCCCAGCCTCCTGAATTTTGAGTTCCCGCAGTAGAATTTGTTGAAAATCAGGGATAAATCTTCTTCTGAAATCGTGTGTCCGTAGTTTGAAACATTTATATAAAGTCCGTCTGATTTTAGAGAGGTATTAATATTGATTTTTTCTCCGTTAGGCGAAAAGGAGATTGCGTTCGCGAGCAGATTTTTAATAACTCTTTTTATGTTAAAAACATCTATTTCAATTTCTTTATTCTCAGTTTCTTCTATATTAACTTCAAAACCGTTTTGGTTGTTGAAGGCGATAGGTGTTAATTCTTCTATTGTTTCCGAAATCAGAGTATTAATTTTTACAGGTTCTTTTTTTAGAATTATCTCATTTTCCTGCAATTTATAAACATCAAGAAGGGTTTGGATAAGTTCGATTAAATCTCTGTTAGAATTCTTCATCAGATTTAATACTTCTTTTTGCTTATCGTTTAATTCCCCAAACCTTCCTTCAAGAAGGAAATTCAGAGTGTTTAATTCCGCTATGACGGGAACCTTCATATCATGTGAGAGGGTTGCGACAAAATCATCTTTAAATTCCTGCTGTTCTTTTTCGATTTTGTACATTTCCTCGAGTTTTTCGTTTTTATCGCTCAGAATAGTCTGATATTCCTTTATCATCTCTTCTCTGTCGTTTATTGTTTCAATAAGCCTGTTTGCAGTGTTTTCAAGTTTACTGTCGCTCAGGTGCTCGAGCCTGGTGTCAAGGTGTCCGTACCTCATTTTTGTCATAACATATATAAGTTTTGTTATGTCACTCTGAACTTTTGAATATTTCTTCTTTAAATTAAACAGTTTAAAGATAAGCATCAAAAGAGTTGCCAGAAAAAATAATACAATTAAAACAGAAAAGAAATTAATCATAAAAAAATTATATCACTTTTCTATCTTGTGTAAACTCTTGAAAGACGGACTTTTAAACGGCAGATGAGTTCATAGTTTATGGTGTTTAAAATTTTTGCCCATTCATTTATTGAGATGTGCTCACCGATGAGTTCAATAACATCGCCTTCGTTTGCCTCAACATCGCTGATGTCAAACATCATCTGGTCCATTGTTATATTGCCTATTTGTTTTACTTTTTTGCCGTTTAAGTAGCCGTAAATCTTGTTTGATAAACCTCTTGAAACTCCGTCAGCATAACCTATCGGAATTGTCGCAACTTTTGTTTCCTTATCAAAAATGTAGGTGTGGGAATAACTTACTCCTTCGCCTTTTTGCGCTGTATGGATATTTGTTATTCTTCCCTTTAACCCCATCGCGGGTGTTAACTGAGGTATTTTTTTTGTATCGGGAGGAAGGTCGGGAAGCAAACCGTATAAAGCCAGCCCTAACCTCGCCATATCATATTTTAAATCAGGGTAAGCTATTGAGGCGGTTGTGTTTGCGTAGTGTAAAATCAGTCCTTTTGTATCGATTTGAGAGACAATTTCATTATATATATCAAGTTGCTTCTTTGTTTTAACTCTGTCTTCAGAGTTTGCAAGGTGGGTGAAAATCCCAAGAAGCTCAATAGCATTGCTCTTTTGGACTTTTTTAATAAAATCAACCGCTTTATCTTTAGTCAGTCCTATCCTGTTCATTCCCGTATCAAGTTTTATATGGGCTTTTGTCTTTAGTCCTGTCTTTTTATAGGTTAATTCTGCCGCTTCTATGTGGTGAGGTGAAAAGAGAGAAAGAGAAATGTTGTTTTCTGCTGCATAATCAAATGCCCAGACAGGCGCAGCCCCTAAGACAAGTATCGGAACATCAATTTTGGCGTTTCTTAGATCCATACCTTCGTCAATAGAAGCAACACCCAGCATATTCACTCCTGAAGCAAGAAGTGTGGGCGCAAGCATAACAGAGCCGTGTCCGTAAGCATCAGCTTTAACCACCGCCAGAATCTTTGCTCCTTTTCTCACAAAATTTTTGAGTTCAAGGATGTTTTTTTCGATTGCGTCAAGATTAACCTCTACCCAGGCATCTCTTTTAATATTTATGTTTGATGTTCTTACTGATTTCATAATACTATCTTAGTTTTAAATCGTTATTTTTGCAATAAAAAAGTACATCCGGTAATTCTGAATGTACTTTAATTTAATTAGTATGTTTTATTCTGCGTCAACAAATTTATATGTTAAAGCTGCGCATGCACCTGCAATAAGGTTTGCTGCTGCAATTATGCAGGCTGTTTTGCAGGTTACTCCGCCCATAATATCAAGACCTAAAGCAACAGCAGGGTTAAATGCTGCAGGGCATAAAAATCCGCCGACTGCAAGTGCGCCTACTGTAACTGTAGCACCTATAGCTAAACCATAATAAGAATTGCCTTCCGTTTTCTTTGAGGTTGCAACCTGAAGAACGACATAGCAAAGAGCGAAGGTGAACAAAAATTCACCGACAACAAGCGCCATAATGGAAGTCGGTTCTGCTACCGCCTGTGACGGACCTGTAAACTGAACAACTATAAGAGTTGCCAGGGCTGCACCTATTGCCTGAGCTATCCAGTATGGAAGAATTTGTTTCCATTCTAATGCTCCTCTTATAGCGGCAGCAAGTGAAACGGCAGGGTTATAGTGACCGCCTGAGATATGTCCTCCGGCATATACCATAATCATTAATGCAAAGCCTATTGCGATAGGTGCAAACGGACCTGCAACACCTGATAAAACCGCTGATGCGACTGTAAACATCAGGAAGAATGTTCCTATAATTTCAACCGCATACTTTTTTAGATTTTCAATCATATAAAAACCTCCTCTAAATTCTTTCGTGTATATATTACAAAATATTTTCAAATTTTTCAAGTTTATCATATTTCTAAATTATGCTAAAATATAATTATGAACGAACAGGAAAAACTTGAAATAATTAAAGAAATGCAGGAAGTTGCCGCTCAGATGAGACAGGACGACATCGATGAGAACCCTGATATTCTCTCGGAGATGTTTGACTGTGATTGTTGCGGCAAGTATAAAGACCTCGCAGGCTCTATCAGATACGGAGATTATCGTCTTTGTAACGACTGTGTTTTGCTTGCTGAAACAGGCTTTAAACTGGGTAAATTTAATAAAGTTGAAGATTTAATCAAGGCTATGGAAGATTCCAGGCTTGAAGAAATTTGTAATTTCATTAAATCAGAAGAAAACAGAGAAATTAACTGATGGCATATTCTACATACCTACAGGATGGACTCCAGAACGGAAGAATAAAAAGGTGGCCCGAACAATGCATGCCTTTGAAATTTTATATTGCGCCCTTTAACTGGTACAATAAAACCGATTCCGATAAATATACCTATCAAAAAATGGTTATGGAAGCCTTAAATATCTGGGAACAGGTTTCCGGCGGAAAAATTAAGTTTCAGGTTGTTCAGAATTTAAATGATTCTCAGATTAACCTTGAATGGCAGAGAGTTCAGAGGAAGTCTTTAGGGTTTTGCTATTTTAATTTTGACGAGCTTTCAAGACTGTACAGCGCTGAGGTTAAAATCGGAATTTCTGACGGAATTATTCATAAACAGTATATGGATAAAAACGAGGTTTTTCATACTATTTTGCACGAAATAGGTCACTCTCTCGGGCTCGGGCACAGTGATGTTTCAGGAGATATTATGTTTGTTCCCCACCAGTACGGTTCAGTCAGGCTCACCCAGAGAGATATAAATACAATGCAGTGGCTCTATACCTTCCCTGCAGGTGCGCATGTTAAGGATATTGCAAAAGCCTATTCAATTCATATGCAAAATATTGATGAGGTAGTTGATTACCTCCTTAAAAATAACCCGCAGTCAGAGTTTGATAAGGTTATGAACTCTATAGAACAACAGCCTGCAAGAGATTTACTTGAGGAGCAGGCTAATTTAGGTGAAATAAGAAAATATTACCTTTCACTTCAGGATATTAAACTTCCCGATGAGATAAAAAAACAGTTTAAAGATTTTTAGATTTGTGCAATAATAATATTGAGAGCAGACGAACAATCGCGCGCAAAAATTTTTGCGTGAGGAAAGTCCGAACACCCAAGGGCAGACCGACGGATAACATCCGCCACAGGCA
>JAFXYZ010000033.1 GCA_017541465.1 bacterium
ACCTTTACCACCTGCAGTGCCTGAATTTACACCGCTGCCCGAACCCGTAGCGGTTCTGATAGGTGCAGTGGTTGAAGGCTGTGCAACCTGAGGTATGGCTGATTTCGGAACAGGTATTTTAAAGTCCGATTTACCTGCAACCGTAGGTGCTTTCGGTGTCTGAGGCTGAACCTTCGGAGCCTGTACCTTGGGAGCGGTTGTTTTTGGCGCTTCCTGTTTTGGCTGAGGCTGAGGTTTCGGTTGAGCAACCGGCTGCTTAGGCTGAGGAGCCTGAGTTTTCGGAGGCTGCTTCTGAGGTTGTTGCTTTGGTGTTTCCTTTTGTTTTGGCTGAGGTTTTTGTTTGGGAGGTTCTGCTTTTTTCTGCGGTCCCTGTGGCTTTGGACTGTTTGCCTCACCCTTTGGCGCAGCCGCCTGCGGCATGGAAACAGGACGTTTGGGATCGTGTATTCCGCCTGCCCTGGAGTTTCTGTCCGAGCGGTATTTGGTATTTTTATTAATCGGAGTTCCTTCTTTATCAACCAAAACGAACTCTATATCTCTTGTCGGCATTTTGGGTTTCTGAAAGAGTGAAAAATTAATACCCAAAATTGACAGTACAAATATCAAAAGCCAGACAATACCGATAACGAGAGGATGGAGGATAGTCGCATAAATAAATGATTTAAAAAACGGCATATCCGATTCGTCAGGAACGGCAACCGCCGGAAGCCTGTACTCTTCTTTCGGATTATCTGTTGTTTCGCTCAAGTAAGTTTTATTTTTCCCAAGTAAGGTCATTTTCCCTAATCTCTTATTCAAATCTCGGAATTTTTTCATCCTAGAATTATTCTATCAAAAAAAAATAATTTCAACAAATAGCCCGTTTTACTAAAAATTAGAATTAGAATTTATAGTAATCGGCTGGTCGATTTTGATTTGAAGCTGGGCATTAGCGGGAACTTCAACCTCCTGACCTTTGTAGAGGAGTGATTTACCAACACCAAGTCCTGCCCCAAGAGCTGTACCATAGATAGCACCTTTTCCGACCGAACCGCCTGCAAGTGCGCCCATAGCGGTACCGAGAGCCGCACCGACACCGGCACCGATTGCCGTATCTTTTGCATATTCAATAGCCGTATCCTTTGCGGCAGCAGCATAGAGAACCCCTGTTCCGTCATCCGTCTGAATAACGGCTGAAATAGGAATCATCTGCCCCATCGGAGTCAAAAGATTTGTAAATCTGACACCAATTCTTCCGTTTTTACCCGTTCTTCCGGCTTTTCTCAGAACAGTAACAGTTCCGTTTATTCTGGTTCCTGCAGGTGCGATTAATTTACCTCCATAATAAAAGTCAGAACCGAGTACCCAGCTTATTGCTTCCCCTAAAGTTGCAGTCGCACTGCTTAAAGAAGAGGTTGTTGTTGCCCCGAAGGTTGTTCCTGCCGGAACCATGACAACATTACCCTGCAAAGGCTGTGCGTATTGAGAAGGATATTGCTGTCCCTGGTAAGAAGGAAGCGGATACTGTGTCTGATAGGTATTATCATCGGTCTGATACTGGTTATCCTGATAAGAAGGCAGGGGCTGAGTATATTGTTGCTGATACTGTTGCTGATATTGTTGTTGATACTGAGGCTGATAATACTGCTGGTTATATTGCTGAGGCTGTGTAAACTGTGTTGTCTGATAACCGTAAGGAGTGTATTGCTGCTGATAAGTATTCTGTTGTGGCTGAGCGGTAAAATTACTTGCGCCAAAGACAACAGAAGAATTAATCAAAAGCGAAATTATAACAACCGATAACAATTTCCTGTTCATATATATATCTCCTTACAGAATGTATATTATGTATTATATACACTATTATAAACGAAACATCAAAATTAAGGTTCATTTTTTAATTATCAATTTCGGCGGGCTCAATAAAAAGTAACAACAGCTCTGTTCCCGCCATAATAACGGTATGAGTGCCCTCCTCATAGACATTAACCGGGGCAAACTGAAGCATGGGTTTAAATTTTGTCGAGTAGTGAGGAACCTTCTGATAGTACTTCGGAATTGTTTCCTCTGCCCCCAAATAGTTATCGTGAGGGGAATACAGGTAGGCATTTATCGGAAACACCCTTTTATCAGTGGTTATAACCTTGTTCATTTTAATTTTTATTCCTGCGTTCTTCCCCTGAACAGGCTCCAAAAGGTCCTCAACATATCCGCAAACCAATGAACCTTCGGGAATAGCATTTGTTTCATAGACGTAAATATCCGTTGAATTAATCATGCAAACCTTATCCCCGACGTCATAGAGAAGTGTAGAAATCTCTGAGGGGTTAACAACTTTTATAAAAGTACCCTCACGAATCGAAACGGCTCTTACGGGAAGAAGGACTGCAAAGAACATTTCGACAACCAAAACACAAATTAACAAAAATTTAACTTTGAACTTTATCATAAATTAATTTTAATAATAATTAACAATTTTTCAATAGTCTTATTGAATTAAATTTCTTAAATATATAATAGAGTTATGAATATTTTTGTTACGGGAACAGAGTTCGGAATAGGAAAAACGTTAGTGTCTGCAGGGTTGTCTGCGGTCATGCAGTCGCTCGGCTATAATACGGGTGTATATAAACCCGTTCAGACGCACTCCATTGATGAGGGTTCATTTCTCATTTCACCCGATTTAGCCTTCATTAAACTTGTTGATCCTTATATCACAACCCATTCCACTTATCTGTTCAAATCACCCGCCCTTCCCTGTCTTGCAAGTGAGATAGAGAGAACAAAAATAGATATTGATAAAATTATCACGGATTATGCACTATTGGCAAGAAAATGCGATACTCTTATCGTTGAGGGTACGGGCTCACTTATGACACCTGTTACGGGCGAATTATTTTCTCTTGATATAGCAAAAAAACTTAACCTGCCTGTCGTAATAGTTGCAAAGCCCGATGCAAATTCCCTTTCAACCGTTCTTTTAATGACCGAAAAATTAAAAGCCGAAAACATGAAATTACAGGGAATTATCATAAACAAATACCCTGCAGGCTCTCTTGATGCTTCGGTAAAAGCCTTCCCAAGGCTCATTGAGGAATATTCAGATGCCAAAATCATCGGAGTTATCAGAGAATTTAAACGAGACAGCATAAAAGCAAGCATGCTTATTGATTTTGTCCTCAACGGGGTTGACCTCGAAAAAACCTTCTCTATGAAAATACCCAAACTTAATATTTAAACCTTTTCGGGCAGATACTTAACCAGATTACAGAAGAGAAGCGGAATAATCGTTACTGCGATTACGACGTTCATAATGCCGACATGCTCTGCAATTAGTGAAAACAGAGGAAGTATAAGACCTATAACACCCCAGCTGAGCCCGCCTATAAACCCTGCCGTCATACTTTTATGTTCGGGCATAAGTTTCTGCGCCATTGACATAGTAACGGGCGCGGAAAGGAAACAACAGAACTGAACCATAACGAGCACGGCTATACCGAGAATATCATTAATGCTCTGAGTATAGGCGAACAAAATCGTCAGGGGCAAAATGAACAAAAACGAAGAATAGAAGGTTTTTCTGATACCGAACTTCTTTTCTATATGAGGACTTGTTAATATTCCAAAAGCACCGAACAGTGTATAAAGGAAAAGCACAAATCCTATTTTTGACACCGACCAACCGATATTTTTCCAGTAAAACGGGAGTAAAATCAAAAAAGTTGATGAAATAAAGGACTTAACTGTTGCCGCCAGAATTAAAATTGACATTGTCTTATTTGAAAAAATTTCTTTTAATGCCCTCGGGAGTGACATATTTTCTTTTATAATCCAGGCACTCTCAACTCTCGGGACAAAAAACATAAGGAAAAACGCAAGTGCAATTCCGAATACCGAAGCATAAATGAGCTTTCCAAGCCCGAAATTTGCACTTATAATTGATGCAATGGCAGGCCCTAAAGAAAAGCCGAAAGTACCCATCGCAATAAAGATACTAATATCTCTTGATAATTTTTCTGATTTCGCAAAGACAGGGACAAAACTCGTTGCCTGAGGGTGATACAGAGCAATTCCGAGCTCTCCGATTACAATAAAAATAAAGAGCTGAATAAGGTTTGTAGCCAGACCTATTGCGGAAATAAAGAAGGAGGCAAGAAGCAAACCCCAGAATATAAAGAAACGTCTTTTCCAGCCGTCTGCAATATAGCCGAAAAACGGCTGAGAACAAGAGCCCACAATACTTGCAACACTCATAATCATTGTGGCGACAGTCATCGAGATACCGATATTTGCTGCTATAAAGGGCATTACAGGGTTAAGAAAACCCGAATAGGCATCAACCGTAAAGTGTCCTAAAGATAATGACTTTACTGCAAGTTTATTTTTGAGTTCGGTGTTCATTAGTGTTTAAAATGCCTTATACCTGTCATAATCATTGTAATTTCGTACTTGTTGGCACAGGCAATAATTTCTTTATCTTTTTTATCCCCGCCTGTCTGGATTATTGCCTTAATTCTTCCCTGAGCAGCTGCAAGTACATTATCAACAGATAAAAATGCACCGTCAGAAGCCAAAACGGCATCTTTTGAACTGTCGCAGGCTCTGTTGAGAGCTGTTTCAACGGCATCAATTCTGTTTGTCATCCCCTGAGCAATACCTATTGCCTTAAAATCTTTCGCAACAACTATTGCGGAGGTCTTTGCGTGCTTAACTATTTTCCAGGCAAAAACCATATCCTCAATTTGTTCGGTTGTCGGCTTTAGCTTGGTGACAATATTAAAACTGTCTTTTGTGAGCTCCCGAGAATTATTTTCCTGAATTAAAGTACCAAACGGAGTTACTTCTATCTCGCAGGAAAGATACTTTTTGAAATCTTTCAGAGGAGTGTTTAGTTTAACAAGTTTTGTAGTTTTGTTTTTGAATAAATTAAGCGCATCGGCTTCAAAACCGGGCGCAAGAATACATTCAAAATTGACCTGAGACAAAAGTTTCGACATCTCGGTATCAACCGTTTTTGTAAAAGCTATTGAAGAACCGAAAACACTAATAGGATCACAGTCAAGTGCTTTTTCGCAAGCCTCCTTTAAAGTTTTGCCGAGCGCAACTGCGCAGGGCGAAGAGTGTTTAACAATAGCAGCACAGTTTACATCATAAAACTCACTCGAAATTTTTGCCGCAACCGAAATATCAAGAATGTTATTGTAGGAAAGTTCTTTTCCGAACATCACTTCATAGTCAACGGCACTGTCATTTGTATATAAAGCGGCACTCTGGGAAGGATTTTCCCCGTATTTTAAATCTCTTATTTTATCAAAAACAAAAGTAAAGTTATTGCTTAATGTCTCTCTTTCGAGGTTATTTTCAAGTTCTTCGCTCATTAATTTCTCCAGATTAAATAATAATTTAATCTTATCATAAAAATTAAGGAGGAATAAAAATGATGAAAACACCTAACTCAAAAGGGCAGAGGAATATATATACCCTGAAACAATAAACAGAAGTGTAGATATAAGCCATATCAACACGACAGGATGCTGGAGTGATACAACACCCGAGATATTTAAATTTTTATTATCTTTCTCTTTATTAGCATCCATCAAAATCACCATGACTATCGTAATGTTTTCCCATGCCCTGTAAATCATCTAAATAGAGGATTTAAAAAAGAGCCGACAAAATATCGGCTCTTTTCCTTATCACGTAAGACTACTGCTGTGTACAGCCAAACGAAATCGTGATTTTTTCCTTGGGATTTACAGATGAAACCCTCATCCCTTTAGGATCAACAAGGTATGTAATTTCATCGGCAGAATACTGGAACAGACCGAGAGTACCGGATAATGCAGTTCTTGTTGTGTCAACGGGAGCTTTTACAATGGCTTTTCCGACATCCTGATAGCTTCTTCCTGCAGCCCTGAACTGACCTTGGAAGAGTTCACCGGTACCGACACCAAAACCGCTTACGACTTCTTCTACGGCATTACTTGCGCTGACAACCGCACCGCCGACTGTTCTGCCCACGTTACCGAGCAAACCACCCGTCCAGGTAAACGGAAATTCGATAGCTCTAATCATCGCATTCGGTTTGTTCATTTTGTTGACCTGAGCCGTCAAAATCTGCTGAGGGAGCTGAGCCTTGCACTTGTCGTGTTTTATCGTGTCAAACGAGAGTTTCAGCCCGCCTTCACAATTTTTTGTCGGACGGATAACTTCAAGCACTTTTCCGTCAACTATTGAACCTGCAGGAAATTCAATACCGTTAATTATTACGGAATCAAGAGTTGTAGCAGAGAACTGGTCACCCACGTGAGAAGCTTTTGCGGTAATTTCATCGTTAAAGCACAGCTGAAGTGTCGGAATTGTTGATATTTGTTCTTCTTCGAGGTATGCCTTTTTATCCTCGCAGCCGCAGGAGGATAAATCAGTTTTGTCATCTTTGCTGTAGCCCAGAGATACTCTTATATTTTCAAGCATAGAAGCGACCTCTGCCCTGCTTGCATCTCTGTTTGGTTCAATTCTCTCGGGGTTCGGCATATCAACATTCGCCCCCGAATCAAGCGCTTTTGCAATAGGAATCTGAGCCCACTGAGCAACGTCCTCGCCGTCACAGTATTTTGAGAGTATTTCTTTTGCCCTGCATTCATCCATAGGACAATTTACACCTTTTGACATTATAGTGAGAGCTTCGGCTCTTGAGAGAGCTTCATCGGGGTGGAAGGTATTGTTGGGATAGCCGCTCATTAAACCGTTTGCAACGGCTCTGTTAATGGTTTCGTTTGCCCAGTGGTACTTCGGTACATCAGAAAAGTGCTGCTGAGGTACTTCCATACCATCATTGAGGTTAAAGCCTTTTACGATTAATGATGCCATTTCAGCTCTCGAAACAGGAAGAGCGGGCTTGAAGGTTCTGTCGGGATAGCCTGCAATAACGTTGTTTTCTGTCAGCTTGTTAATATCGCAGCTTGCCCAGTAACCCCCGGGAACATCACTAAAAATAGTGGTAAGAGGCGCGGCACCGCCCGTCATATTTGACTGATAATCAAAAGGGACATAGGTTTTCTTTAAAATTTCCCTGCTTGTATTTGTGTGAATCTGAATAGGACATCCTGCCCCTTCAATGTTTGCAGGGTTATTATCTACGGGGATGCCGTTTATTGCTGACGGATTATCCATACACCCTATGGGCGCAGCCGCCCCTGTCGCAGCACCGTTTTGGCAACCGCACTGATTGTTTGACGCGACAGGAACACCTGAAGCTAAAGGTGCGAGAGAGCCGTCACCGAGGAAAAGTCCGTTATTTCGTTCACCGACAACCTGGTTTTTGCCGTAGATAGCATTCGGATAAGCATAAACCTGCTGCTGGAACTTTTTGCCCTCGGGCGGCTGGGGACAAACTGCGCAGGTCGGCTGAGAAGGTTCTTCGCACTGTGCTATCGGCGGACAGGGATTACACGAATCACTCATCGGCTGACAATCATCGCATTTTGAATCACAGTCATCACATTTTGTTTCACAGGGCTCAGGCTGAGCACAGGAGCAGTCGTCTTTTTCGTTCATACAGCTCGGACACTTTGCGGTATTAGGTGTTACTTTAGGATGACACCCCGAAAGCGGACAAGCCGCAAGTATATCGTCAGACAGACATTCCTTTGTAAACTCCTGAGCAAAACTGACTTGTGTGCCTGCAACCATACCTAAGGCCAAGATGGCGGCAAGCGTTAGTTTTTTAATATTCATTTTTCCCTCCTTAGTAAGAAATGAAATAAAAAGATTTGTCAAAAATATCTTTTTCTTTCTTGAATTATGAGTTTTTTCCTCTCACTCTTCATTACCGAAAAAGGTTATCAGATCGGGCTATTATAGAATTAAACAATTTTGAATTAAGAAAAAATTAAGAATAGGTACACAAAAGATTTTTATTGTATAATAAGCAAATACTATCGGAGAAAATAACATGAACAAAATTTACATAGTCGATGTAACAAACAGGGATGGCGTACAGACTTCAAGACTTGGTTTAGCAAAACTGCAAAAGACAATAATAAATATTATGCTCAACGATATGGGAATAACCCAGTCTGAGTGCGGTTTCCCGACAACACGACACGAAATAAACTACATCAACGGCAACTTAGAGCTCGTTGACAGAGGTGTTATCACAACGACAAAACTCTCAGGCTGGATGAGGGCGATACCCTCCGATGTTGCCCAGTCCTTCCAGAATGTTCCGAGACTTCAGTATATCAACCTCTCTCAGTCCACCTCTGACCAGATGATTCAGGGAAAATATCAGGGTAAAAAGACAAGAGATGATGTTTTAAAATTAACCTTAGAAGCAATAGAAGTCGCAAAAACTTACGGAGCAAAAATAATCGGAGTAAATGCTGAAGACGCGTCAAGAACAGACCTTGATTTTCTTGTTAAATACGCAAAAGAATGCAAAAAATTCGGTGCTGACAGGTTCAGATACTGTGATACACTCGGTTACGATGATCCTCAGAGTGCCTATAACAGAATTTATACTCTTGCAAAAGAACTTATGCTCCCGATTGAACTTCACTTCCATAACGATCTCGGAATGGGAGTTGCCTGCTCGGTTATGGGCGCAAAAGCAGCCATTGATGCTGGTGTTGATGCTTATATAAATACCGCAATCAACGGTATGGGCGAAAGAGCAGGAAATGCGGATTTGGTATCGTGCATACTTGCAATAAAGAAATCAAGCGGTTTTGCAGGCAAATATCAGCTTGACGAAAACATTGACCTTTCAAAAGCCTGGAAGCTTGCACAATACACCTCACTCGCCTTCGGAGTTCCGATACCGATTAACCAGCCTGCAGTCGGTAAAAATGCCTTTGCGCATGAATCAGGTATTCACGCGGACGGAGCTTTGAAGGACAGAAGAAACTATGAACTCTACGATTTTGAAGAACTCGGAAGAGGTCAGCCCGAGATAATTGAAACAGGCAGAATGATTACGGTAGGTGAATACGGTGGAATTAAAGGGTTCAGAAACGTTTATAATAACCTCGAAATAGAATTTAAAGATGAGGACGAGGCAAGAAACATACTTGAACTTGCCAGATACGCAAATGTCCACACCCAGCTGCCTTTAACAACGGATGAACTGAAGTTTATCTATTATCACCCCGATATTGCGGCAAAAATTATGACGGTAACTCCTTACTATGTTCCGACAGGAGCACTCAAAAAACGTATGGAGACACCGAAAACGACAAATATTGTATAGGAAATAAAAATGAAACAAACGATTGCGGAAAAGATTATATCGGCACACACAGGATATAACGTAAAAGCAGGGGAACTTTGTATTGCAAAAGTTGATGTTGCAATGGTTCAGGACGGAACCGGTCCTCTGATGGTTCAGGAGTTTAAAAAACTCGGGTTAAAGGAACTCAAAAACCCGAAAAGGTCAATTCTCTTTATTGACCATGCTTCCCCGAGCCCGAGAAAAGAGCTTTCAAACACCCACGTGGTTTTGAGAGAGTTTGCAAAGGAATACGGCGCAGTTCTTTCTGAAACCGGAACGGGTGTCTGCCACCAAAGACTTGTCGAGAGCTATGTAAACCCCGGGGAAATACTCGTAGGAGCTGACTCTCACACATGTACTTCGGGGGCTTTAGGTGCGTTTTCAACAGGTATGGGCTCAACCGATATTGCGGTTGCCTTCGGTTTGGGAAAAACCTGGCTGAAAGTTCCTGCCACTTATAAAATCGTTGTAAACGGCAAATTTCAAAAGGGAGTTTGCGCCAAAGATTTGATTTTACACCTCATCGGCTTAATCGGTGCGGATGGCGCGACCTATAAAGCCTTAGAGTTTACGGGCTCAACCATTGATGAAATGCCGATGTCAGAGAGATTTACCATCGCAAATATGGCGGTTGAATCGGGCGCGAAAGCAGGGCTTTTCAAGACCGATGAAAAAACAAAAGAGTATCTGACAAAGCAGGGAAGAGGGGATAAGTTCGTTAAAATTGAGCCTGATGCAGATGCCGAGTATGAAAGAGTTATCGAAATTGATGCTTCTCAGTTAAAACCGACTGTTTCATGCCCGCATACCGTTGATAACACAAAAACGGTCGATGAACTGAGAGATGTAAAAATAAATCAGGTCTATATCGGAACGTGCACAAACGGAAGAATTGAAGATTTGAGAATAGCAGCAGGTATTCTGAAGGGCAAACAGGTAAACCCGGATTTGAGGCTCATAGTAACTCCGGCTTCAAAAGAGGTACTTTTGCAGGCTTTAAAAGAGGGGATAATCGAAACTCTGGTTGAGGCAGGTGCTTCAGTTACTGCCCCCGGGTGCGGACCTTGTGTTGGTGTCCACGGCGGAATTTTAGGGGATGATGAAGTTTGTCTCGCAACCCAAAACAGAAACTTCCAGGGCAGAATGGGGAATACAAAAGGATTTATTTACCTCGCTTCACCCTATGTCGCTGCATACAGCGCAATAAAAGGGTACATCGCAAACCCACAGGAAATATTATAATGCAGGTCGGGTTTACTAACCCGACAAAAGTAGCAGGGTGCATTTTCTTACACCGATAGCAGTAGGGTAGACTTTAGTCTACCAAACATAAAATGACATAAAAGAACATATAAGGAGCAAAAATGCTAAAAGGAAAATCATGGAAATTTCCGGATAATATATCAACAGACCACATCGCCCCCGGGCGCTTATTTCACCTGAGGTCTAATCTTGAGGAGTTTGCAAAGCACACACTTGAAGATGCCGATCCTAATTTTGCTTCAAATATGAAGAAGGGTGATTTTGTTGTTGCGGGGAATAATTTTGGGCTGGGTTCATCGAGAGAACATGCACCTCAGATTATAAAACTCTGCGGTGTGAGTGCGGTTCTGGCTAAATCTTTTGCAAGAATTTTTTACCGTAATGCAATCAACATAGGGCTTTTGGTTCTCGAATGCGATACGGATAAGATTAATGCAGGTGATGAGCTTGAGGTCGATATTCAAAAGGGTGTAGTCAAAAATTTAACTCAAAACACCGAAATCACCTTTGCGCCGATTCCTGAAGTTATGGTAAAACTTTTAAATGACGGCGGTTTAATCGAACACATCAAAAAGAACGGCGATTTTAAACTGGTCTAAGTTACTGTTAAATCACTTTTCCGCTGAAGAGTTCTTTTATCATTTTCACCTGGTCAGAAGTATCAACGTCAGGCTCTTTGGGTTGTGCCTGTTTTAATTGCTCTTCATAATATGAAGCATCCTCATTTTCTTCAACCTTCTCAGGCTCAGCTTCCTCTTCTTCTTTTACTTCTTTTTTAGTTTCTGCCTGAACAGGCGCAGGAGGTGTCGGCTGAAGCTTGGGATGAGTTACCTCTGCCTGCGCAGGCGCACCATTTAAGACAACCTTTATATTAATATCCTTCTTCGCTAAATACTCCTCGGCAGACTGTTTGAGAGGGAGTTTCTTTGAATCTTCTTTTGCCTGTTTGATAAATATTTCCTTCGCAAACGAAATAACGATTTCATTATCCTCAATGGAAACGGGCTTTGCCAGACGATAAAATGCTTTAGCCGGAGGGCTCTTGATATTCTGAACAATCGAGGTCCAGAGAGAATTTAAATCACTGCTCTTTGGACTACTCTGAACAACGGGTTCAGGCTTTTCTTCCGCCTTAATCTCGACCTGAGGTTCTGCAGGTTTTGGTTGTGATTGAACAACAGGCTGAGCTGAAGGCTGAGGCGCGCTCTGAACGGGTTTTGGTGCCTGAACTACGGTCTGAGCCTGTCTTGGTGCAATATTCCCCGTTGATATTTGACTTTCAAGCGCTTCAATTCTTTTTAATAAATTCTTAGCTGACGGAAGATTTTTATAGTTAGTCAAATCAATAAGGCAAAGTTCAAGCCACAAAAACTTGTTCGTGGACTCTCTGCTTTGGTTTGCGTAATATGAAAGCCTGTCTATAATCTGAATTATTTCGTCAGTCTCAAACTTATCCGCCTGGGCTTTTGCCCTGTCAACATTTCCCTCTGAGAGCTGGGTTAAATTGAGTATCAAATCCTTATCCTGACAGTTTTTCAGAATAATCAAATCTCTGAAGTACTGAACAAGGTTGGTTAAAATCTGTATGGGTTCATTTCCCTTTGAATAGATTTTGTCAATAAGAGAAACACTTTCCATAGAATTAGCCGAAGAAATATCCTCAACAATTTCATAGAGCGCATCAAACGAAATTCTTCCGAGTAGTTCGTTAATATCTTCGACATCTATCTGTTTATTGTACCCGAGAACGCTAACCTGGTCTAAAAGCGCCAGAGAATCTCTCATTCCGCCCTGAGAATTTTTGGCGATAGAATAGAGCGCCTGTTTTGAGATATTAATATTCTCTTTTTCGCTTATATATTCAAGTCTTTTGACTATGTCATCCGTTGTAATTCGTTTAAAATCAAACCTCTGGCATCTTGAAATAATAGTATCAAGCACTTTTTGGGGCTCGGTTGTAGCGAAAATGAAGATGACGTTTTCGGGCGGCTCTTCGAGTGTTTTCAAAAGCGCGTTAAACGCAAAGCGGGAGAGCATGTGGACTTCATCTATAATATAAATTTTGTATCTGCCGTTTACGGGAACATACTGAATTTTGCTGAGAATTTCGTGGGCATCCTCAACACTTCTGTTACTCGCGGCATCGATTTCGATAACATCAACGGGAACGGAATTTGTAATATCAACGCAGCTCGGACATTTTCCGCAGGGAGTTAAGGTAGGACCTTCCTGACAATTTAGAGACTTAGCCAAAATTCTCGCTGACGAAGTTTTTCCCGTTCCCCTCGGGCCGCAAAGCAGGTATGCGTGAGCTATTTTGTTCAGTTTTATTGCGTTGCTCAGAGTGTTGACTACATTTTCCTGTCCGACCAGATCAAGAAAGGTCTGAGGTCTGTATTTGCGGTATAGCGGTATATATTTGTTTTCCAATTGCCCAATTCCCTTTTAAAATGATAATATAATTATACACGATTTAATCAAAATTTGGGATGAATATGAATATAATTAAACCGTCAAAATTGAAAAAAGGTGATACGATAGGCATTTTATCCGTCTCGGGCGGGGTTTCGGGCCAAAACGAAATAAATAAGGCAAAAGAGTTTTTACTTGCGCAAGGATACAGGGTTAAAATCTCAGATACCACGAAAAAACATTTCAGATATATGGCAGGAACAGACAGAGAAAGGGCAAAAGTGCTTGAAAACTTTTTCTCAGATGATACGATTGATGCAATTCTCTGCTCCCGTGGGGGCTACGGAGCTTTAAGAATAATCGATAAAATCGACTATGACATTATAAAAGCCCACCCCAAAATTTTTGTCGGCTACTCTGACATCACTATTCTTCTTGCGATGATTTATAAAAAAACAAAACTTATAACCTTCCACGGGGCAATGGCGAAGGGCGATTTCGGGCAAAAGACCATAAACAGATACACAAAAAACTCGTTCTTTAACACCCTCGAAAAAGAACAAAAAGAATTTACACCAAAAAAAGATTTTGAAACTATCAGAAAAGGGAAAGCCGAAGGTATTCTCTGGGGCGGGAATCTGGCTTCTCTTGTCTCTCTTGCACCTCTTGATTTTGTTCCAGATGAGGATATAATTCTTTTTCTTGAGGACTTAAATGAGCCCATATATAAAATAGATAAAATGCTCACTCAGTTACTGAATATCCCTAAACTCAAAAAGAATATAAAAGGCATTCTTTTCGGCGATTTTCTTGATAACGGAAATGAAGAACAGTTAAAAGAACTTATGAAGGAGGTTTCAGACGGTCTGAAAGTGCCCTCTTCATACGGTTACAGAATTACCCACGGAAAAGAAAAAGACACTCTTCCCTATGGAATAAAAGCAAAATTCGACTCGATAACAGGTCTTGTGTCGGTTGAAAACGGTTATTTAAAATAGTATATTTAAAAACAATGAACAAAATTATCGAAATAAAAAATCTTAATAAAAGCTACAGTGTTGCGACAAACTTTTGGGGCAGAGAACAAAAGTTCGTACACGCACTGAACGGAATTAACCTTGAAATCTGCGAAAACGAGATTTTAGGGCTTGTCGGGGAATCGGGGTGCGGAAAATCGACTTTGGGGAAATGCGTGCTGAAGCTCGAACCGATAACGGAAGGGGAAATTCTGTTTAAAGGCAAAGACATTTCTGTTTTAGACAAAAATGAAACAAAAGAGTTCAGAAAAAAGACAAGTTTAATCTTCCAAAACCCTTATATGAGCTTAAACCCGAGGATGAAGATTTATGATATTCTGCGCGAGCCCTTCATCGTCAACTCGATAAGGGATAAAAAGATAATCAGGGAACGCATTAATGAGGTACTCAATTTAATCAAACTCGACCAAAGCGATTTAGCGAAATACCCCCACGAATTTTCGGGCGGGCAGAGGCAGAGAATAGCCATCGCAAGAGCAATTATGATGAACCCCGATTTTATAGTCGCCGATGAGCCCGTCAGCGCGCTAGATGTGAGTATTCAGTCTCAGATAATCAACATGATTATTGATTTAAAGCAGAAGATGAACCTCACCATGCTCTTTGTCTCACACGACCTCAACATCGTTAAATACGTCTCAGACAGGGTTGCCGTTATGTACTTAGGTGAAATTGTTGAAATCGGCAACAAAGATGAACTCTTTGAAAACCCGAAACACCCCTATACAAAAGCGCTTTTGAGTGTTGTTCCGAAAATAAACGACAAAGGGGAAAAGAAAATTATTTTGCAGGATGACCTTCCCTCCCCTTATGAACTTCCGAAAGGTTGCAAATTCCATACGAGATGTCCGTTTGCGCTTGAACGTTGCAAAACGGAAGAGCCAAAATATTATTCTGACACCGAAACACATAAAACAAAATGCTTTTTGTGTGAATAAACCAGCCCTACGGGAACAACCCTCACCCCATCCCTCTCCCCAAGAGAGGGAGAATATTTAGAAATTATTCGCAGAACAAATCTCTTTTTTGCTGAGTGTCGTAATAGAGATACCAGAAATTATTATAGAATAAGAATTTAAAGCCGAGGTCATCTGCGCTGTTTACTATAAATTTCGCCAAACCTCTGAGTTTTTTGGGGAAGGGCTTGTTATTTTCCCTTAAATCCGCGCACCAATTGTCCTCAACATCTGAAGCAATACATTTTATCCCTGCTTTTTTGTTTAATTTAAGCCATTTTCTTATCTCTGATTTGTTGGTATTCATATCGGGAATTAAAATATACTTTGTCGCAACGAGGTTTTTATTCTTCTTTGGCTGAGAGAGTGCGTATTTTTTCGCGTTTTCCCAGAAAATATCAAAGCCTTCAACACCCTTAACCTTTGAATACATCTCTTTTGTACCGGAATCCGCGGAAAGAACAACTGTTATCTGCCCTTTTTCTATGCCCTTCGCTATTGTCTCACTGTATTGTAACCCCGAGGTATGAATTTTGAGCCTTGCCCCGTTTTCGAGAAAGAGATTAACCAAATCGTCAAATTCTTCAAGCAAAGTCGGTTCACCGCCGGCAAAAGTGATTTCCCCTGTCGGTTTAAAGAGTTTTTTTTCAAACAAATCTTCGATGAGAGGGAGAACATTATAGTGTTCTTTTGAGTTGAACTCTTTTTTATCGGAATGAGTGAAACAATAAACGCAGTTGCTGTTGCATTTTGTCCAGTGGTCAAAGTGGATAGTGTCAATGTATCCGCCTTTTCCCCAGTTTTTTTTGTTTAATTCAAAACACTCCTCGCACTCCTTGGGGAGTTTGCCCTGCTTTGCGTCATCAATAAACTTTTTTCTGTCCTCTAAGATCTTATCCCAGTCAAAGTTATGAACATCTAGGTTTTCGGACAGTATAATTCTGCCTCCGCCTTTATGACAGCGAAGACAACACATTTCTATGTGGTCTGAATTAAAACTTATTCCGTGCTCGAGCCAGCGGCAGGATGTGTATGGCATTTTGAATTTACCTCTCAACTCTAAACTAAAGTCTAGCATAAATCTTCAATTTTTGCCAATTTTAAACGGCTTTGTAAAAGTCAGTGTTATATTTTGAAAATATTTGGGAATATGATAGAATATAATTATGTTAGAAATGAAAAGAGAGAGTAATTATGAAAAATTTTAAAAACAACCTCGTTCCTACCCCCCCCCTACTTCTTTTGGAAAAGAAGTAAGCAAGAAAACTTCCGTAGTTTTTCAGGTGCTATCAGTAATTTACTAAATCATTGTGATGGTAAAAGTAATGGTTTCACTCTTGCGGAAACACTAATCACACTTGTTATTATCGGTGTTGTTGCGGCTATAACTGTACCAAGTTTAATTGCAAAATATCACGATGAACAATTAAAAACACAATTTAAAAAAACTTATACAACCATGAGCCAAGCATTGAATAAAACTATCTTGTTAGATTTTTCAGGAAATATAAATTGTTATATAGCTGATAGTGGTGGTGTATTCCAATCCGAATGTCCAACTTTCTTTGATTCTTTTACAAAAAATCTTAATATTATCAAAGTATGTAATGGTAAAGCTCGTCAAGATGGTTGTGTTCCCGATTATTCAGATTATGTTCCTGATGATAATGGAAGATGTAATGGATATAATCAAAATTGGATAAACAATAGTGATACAGTCTATGTAGTTGCCGATGGTCAAATTATTATCACCTATGGAGTTAAAGCTAGCCCAATTATGCTTGTAGATATAAATGGTTTCAAAGGACCAAATAAATACGGTTATGATTTATTTGGATTTGTATTTGCATCTAAAGCTAAATCAATATATCTTGCACCTGATAATGATTGTACAAGAAATTTTCCTAATAGTGTTTCAAATAAACGAACAACAGGACAAATGATGAAATATGCTCTTGCAGGTTTAAACTAGGAATAGATTGCGTTATTTTTCACACATTTAATAGGTTGGATTGTTTTGTAGGTTGGGCTGAAAGCCCAACTTACAATTAAGCCTGCTGATTTTTATTCTTAATATCATTAGCAACGTGGAAGGAGGAAGAGCCTGTTTTCCATTTTCTGTACTGATATACCGCTTTTGGAATACCATAGCCGAGAACAAGACATGATAAACCGATGTTTGCAACGATAGAAAGTGATTTCAGCTTTTTAGCCTTGTTCAGAAACTCATCAACACCGAGCCCCGATGATTTCATCGCACTCTGGAAACTGTCAAGACTGTCTTTTAAAGTTTTAACCTCTTTAACATCAATATATTTTGTCACGTCAACTGTGTCCGTTCCCTTCAGAGTATTGACAAGCCCGGTCTTTTTAGCTGCCTGAACAAGAATATTTTTTGGGTTTTGAACAATAAAATCAAGAGTTTTTGTTAAACCGCCCTCACCCATAGCACCAAGCTGAGAAGTTAAAACGTCCTCCTTCATAGCCTGTTTGAGTTCAGGGGAGGTGATAACGTTATAGTTTAAATCAATAGGTGTTTTGAACTTTGAAGCGGCTAATTTATTAATTCCCTTCTGGATAAGATTACCGAAGCCGTAAACAAAAAAGAGGAAAGAGCCTTCCTTAATTGCTGTTTCAAAAAATTCCGTCTTATTTCTTGCAGCAGCAAGCCTTTCGGTGGTTATTCCCGCATCAATAATTTTCATATTGTGAACAGGGTTAAACAAAACACCTTTGACGACCTTCGCCCCCAAACCCTTAAAAGAAGTTTTCGGCGATTTCATAAATGCAAGGTTTGAAGTTACATTGATTTTTTTATCCGAAACGGCTTTTGTTTCTGTCTGCGCGGCAAAATTTTTCTCGCTGTTTATCTCTTTATTTATTATATTTTCTGTATTTTTATGTCTTGCGTGGGTTAATTTAAAATAAGAAAAGAGCGTAAGAGCGGTCGCTAAAGCGATTTTTGCGCCATAGAGCGCTTTTGACTTGTTTGGGTTTTTCAAAGCCGTTTCAAGTGCGTCTTTTACGGTTTCTTCAGCACCGTTCATAACTCCTTTTGCGTTTTTTACCGCCCAGGCGGAATATTCTTTATTCCCGATAATTCTTACATCAACATCGGGGTTGATTTTTGCAAATTTATAAACTGTTTTGTCAATGAGTTTCTTAAAAAACGGAATACCGCCAACCCAGATTGCCTGAGTGCCGAACTCATCCATGCCTCTGTCTATTCCTTCAACAGCTCCGCCTGCCTGAAATGCCTTATAGGTCACGCACGAGCTGTCTACACCATCCTTCATAATTATGGGCAGAACCGATTTTGGGTTTTCAATTGTTGAAAATATTTTTGTTGTTATACCTGAAATTGCCATCTCTATCCTTTCAATCGGCGGGGATTAAAGCCCCCACCTTAAATTCATAAGTCTTTTAACCTTCTTTCCCGAAATAAGAGATGTACGTCGTATATTTAACATGTTTTTTTGTCCTTTCACTAAAAAACCTCTTTAACATTATCGTTAAAGAGGTCAATACTTTTTTACCAAACCAAAATAATTTACGGTAAATCTATCGTAAAGCCTCACAGTCTATGTAGCGTCGATTTTGGTTGTGGTTTAACATACTTTTTCCTTTTTTCTTTCTATATTAAAACATAAAAGAAAAAAAATTGCCAGCAGTTTTTTATTATTGCCCTTACCTGCACAAAAAAAGCATATAAAAAACACCGAACTTATAAGAACGGTGTTTTCTTTGTTATTAAGTGTTTTCGATTATTATTCTTCTGTAAATGTAGTTTGAAATTCGGGTTTTTCATTATAGTTATTCACAAAATGTGAATACCTCTCCATTCGCAGTTTTAACCAACTTAGCATTGTTTCAGAGCCATAAACCTTTATTGTTCTTGTCCTGTCAAACATCTTTCTCGAGCGGTTATAGGATTCATCAATATAAGTCTGGCACTTGCAATTAAGCTCATCAACAAGGTCATAAAGTGTTTTGAGCCAAGCAGGTTTAATTTCGGTTTCCATCATTTTGTATTCGAGTATCATTGCCTTATCCTTATAGTAATTTAACCATTCCCGCACAATAATCTAAAGGTTATATACCTGATTAAACACTTTTTTAAACTCAGTATTGATATTTTTGTAATGTTTTGTTACAAATGTCGAAGAAAAAATCTTTTGGTAAAAAAATAATTTTTATGTTTTAATAAAGTTGGAATTCTCAAAAGGTCATCGGCTATGATTAAAATCTTCAGAACAAATGAGAATAATAAACTTGTTCAGCTCGGAATCAACGAAGCCGTTTCGGGCTCATGGTTTAATCTGATTAAGCCGACCGATGAAGAGATTAACAAGGTTTCACTTATTTTAGGGCTCGACGAAGATTTCCTGAGAAATTCCCTCGACGTCGATGAAAGGTCACGTATTGAAATTGATAACGGAAATGTACTCGTCATCACAAACGTACCTATTATGACAGAAGACGGCAACTTCGACACCCTGCCTTTAGGTATTGTTCTAACCCCGACCTGCCTCATAACCGTTTGTTCAAGAGAAAATAACATCATTTCCTCCTTCAACAAGGAAACAGCCCACTTCTTCAACACAAACAACAAAACAGGGTTTATGCTTAAAATTCTTTACAGAAGTGCAAAATTCTATCTTAAATATTTGGGAATGATTAACAGAGCCACTGACGTTGTTGAGGAAGAATTAAAGAAAACAACTAACAACAAAGCACTTTTCCAGCTTATTGAAGTTCAGAGAACTCTCGTTTACTTCTCAACGGCTTTAAAGGACAACGATTTAGTTCTTCAGAAAATTCTGAGAATGACAAAACAGTCCACCCCTCTTATCCGCACAACCGAAGAAGAGGACGACCTGCTCGAAGATGCCATCATTGAAAACAAACAGGCTATCGAGATGGTTGAAATGCACAGAACAATTCTCGAAAGTATGATGGATGGGTTTGCTTCCATAATCAACAACAATTTGAACTTAGTCATCAAATTCCTGACCGCAACGACAATTATTCTCTCTATCCCGACAATGATAGGCGGACTTTGGGGTATGAACGTACCCGTTCCTTTCGGGCACAACCCCTACGGATTTTTAATTATCATTATGATGTCAATCCTCGTTGCTATTCTGACAGTTATCTTCTTCAGAAGAAAAGGGATGTTTTAATTTTAAAATTATGCTATAATTCTTATCGTTAATATAAGAGGTTTTAGGTTACTTCGTGGAAAGAGATAAGATATTAATCATAGCAGATTCACTGAGCGATGCTGTTCAGCTTTCGTCAATGCTTCCTCTGACCAGATTTGACGATAAAATAAGCACAATAATCTGTCAGGAGGTCGAATCGTTTGAGTCTGCCTGCGTTCCTAAGCTCGTTATTCTTATGACAAATAACGACAATGTCCTCGAAACCCTGAAACAAATCAAATCCTCCTCGATTTTAACCCATTCAAAAATATTGTTAATCTTAGAAGAGGTCGATAACGAACTCCTTTGCAGCGCCTACGACATAGGTATCGACAACTTTATGTTCTCCTATGACGAAACCTCGCTGTTTTTAACGGTTATTTCGATGTTAAAGAGCTGCATAGACCTTTCCCGCTCTGAACAGTCAGCACTTATGCGCGATGTTCTGATAGATAACGAGTTTATGGACTCTTTTCTGGTCTATGACTGGGATAAAACAAAAGAAACCCTCCAGAGTTTCCTCGAAGAAAGAAATTTTGAATACGATGTTTTTGTATTCTCGCCCCCAACAGAGGCAAAAGAAGCTATTTCAAAGCACATTCTCTCGGCAACTCTTGTCGATTCAATACGTTCGGAGGATATTCCGGTTTATTTATCGGACCTCAGATTCTGTCTGTTGTTTAAATCCGTAGATGCAGGCAGAAAGGAAAAATTCTATGAAAAACTGAAGGGGAAATTTGAGTCCGTTTGCCACCTTATGACAGTTAGCGCCACGGTCGGCAATAATATAAGCAATACCGTTAAATTCCTTGAAAAAATGCTTGACGATAATCTTAAAACAGGGCTTGAATATGCATTTTACGATAAAATTGAAGAGAGCGAGGTTGCTGAGGACAACAGCGAAGAGGACTATCTGAAAACAAAAAGCAGATTTTGGAAAAACTTCTCAGAACTCACCACCCCGTACTTTTTCAGAACAAAAACCATTATGGAATCAAAATTCCCCGATTCCGAAATCTCTGACTCGGTTACGGAGGAAGAAACAGCCTTTGTTATAAGGCAGAATAATATATCGGGAGAAATAAGAATAACTTACCCCGCCTTCTCAAGAATTAATGCCTCAATTACCTTTGAGAGAAACGGCGAGAGCAAAACACACAAGGAGTTTTATGAAACAGAGGATTTCAGCGAACAGGTGCTCGATGAACTCTTCTCAGAGCTCTTTGCAGGCTACGAAATGTTAATACACGAAGACTATAATGAATAAACTTTTTTTATCATCAACAATAAAAGACACCATATCGGAATCAGTCAAACTTGCCAGCGAACTCGGTTTAGGAATGGAAATTAGCAGAATACCTTTTTATCAAAACCCTGATTTGAGTGCAAAAGAAATGGCGGAGGTTTTGAAAAATGAAATCGGGGATTTTGAAAACCCTTTGAGTATTCACGCTATTTTTTCTGACCTCAACGTAGGAAGTCAGGATAAAGACATAGTCAAAATCGCAGATATAAGGTATAAATATTCCTTCAAAATCGCAAAAGAGCTGAGGGCAAAGACACTTTTGTTTCACTCTGGCAACAAAGCGATGAAGCACGAGGGTTCACAGTATAAATTCATCAGAAATTCGGTTAAATACTGGAAGGAATTTATCAAATGTTTTGAAGATGAAGGAATAGTTGCCGTCATCGAAAATGTCCACGAAAGAGAACCAAAGTGGTGCAAAATGATTATAGAAGAGGTCAATTCCCCGAACCTTAAACTTGCGCTTGATGTCGGGCACGCAAACCTGTTTTCGGAAGTGCCCGTTGTCGATTGGGTAAAAAGTTACGGCAAAGACCTTTATCACCTTCATATCCACAATAATTTCAAAAAAAATGACGACCATTTCTCACTTTTAAACGGAAGTGTCGATTATAAAGAAATCTTTGACGAAATAAAGCGCCAGAACCTCACCCCCCAGTTCGTTTTTGAGATGTTTAAAGAGGAGTATTTAAGAGAGAGTTTAAAACTCTTTAAAACGTTTACAAATTAGCTTCTATCCACTCCAGCATCGGTTTTAAAGCATTGGCTCTATGGGAAATTTTGTTTTTATCCTCTTCAGACATCTCAGCCATTGTCTGATTATATTCAGGTATAAAAAACACAGGATCATAACCAAAGCCGTTGAGGCCTTTTAATTCCTCGATTATAACCCCGTCAACCCTTCCCTGCGTTGTGTGAAGCACCTCGCCCTTCGGGGAACAAAGCGCCATTGTGCAGATGAAATGAGCATTTCTTTTATCCTTCGGGGCAGACGACATTTCGTTTAAGAGTTTTTGTATTCTCTTTTCTCTTGTAGTTTCATATCTTGCACTCATAAGCCCCGGCTGACCGCCCAGAAAATCAACGCACAACCCAGAGTCATCGGCTAAACAGTATTCACCCGTTAAAACAGCACCTGCTTTTGCCTTAATTATTGCGTTTTCAAGAAAAGTTTTTCCGTTTTCGTCAGGATCAAATTCGCCTTTTACAGTTTCAAAACAAATATCCGAAAAAGTGTTAATAGAGTTCATTTCCGTTAATTTATGAGGGTTTGAAGTTCCTATAACGATTTTTTTCATCTATTTCCCGAATCTTCTTGAGCGGTTATGAAATTCTTCAATGGCCTCCGACAGTGTTTCATAATCAAAATCAGGCCAGAAGGTATCTGTAATATATAATTCGGAATACGCCAACTGCCAGAGAAGGTAGTTACTTATCCTTTTCTCTCCGCCTGTTCTTATAAGCAAATCAGGATCGGGAATTTCGGCGGTATAGAGCCCTGACGAAATTGTATCTTCAGTAATTTCGTCAATACTGATTTTGCCTTCCTTTACCTCTTTTGCGATTTTCTTTACAGCATGAACGACCTCAGCTCTTGCACCGTAGTTGAAAGCTATCTGAAGCTGAACTCCGTCATTATCCTTTGTGACCTCTTCCGCGTTAATTAAAATATTTTTTAAATCTTCATTTAAGGGCGAAATATCACCTATAAATTTAATTCTGACATGGTTTGCGTGGAGTTCCGCAAGTTCATTTTTAATGGTTTTGGCTAATAACCCCATTAAGAAATTGACCTCTTCCTCGGTTCTTCGCCAGTTTTCGGTCGAAAAAGCATAAACGGTTAAATATTTAACCCCGAATTCATGGCAGGCTTTAACGGCGGTCTTTAATGCGTCAACCCCTTTTTGATGTCCGACCGCTGAGGGAAGATATTTTTTCTTAGCCCATCTTCTGTTGCCGTCCATTATAATTGCTATATGTTTCAGCCCGGTTTCTCTGACTGTCTGCCTGGTTTTTTCCGTTCTGCTTTCGGTTATTACCATGTAATTTCTCGCTCGATATTATTTTTTTATTATAGAACAAAAATCTTTAAAGTATATAATAAATTATTCTTTTTCGGGGGCAAAATTGCCGACCTGATTTCTGCCGTTTTCCTTTGCCTTGTACAACTGCTGGTCTGCATACTCGATTAGTTCTGTCGGTGTTTTGCCGTTTTCCGGGTAAGTTGAAACACCAAGGCTTATTGTTACGTGACACTGAAGCTCGGGAGTAAGCTGGAATTTCTTTTCTGCTATGGTCGAGCAAATCTTCTGAGCCATTTTAAGGGCATCCTCGTGGGATATATCTCTTAAAATAATAGTCATTTCCTCGCCCCCGTAGCGGCATACAATATCTGTCGTTCTGACTGATTTTTTAAGCGTCTGGGCAACATTTTTTAAAACCGCGTCACCCGCCTGGTGTCCGTAGGAGTCATTGAATTTTTTGAAGAAATCAATATCTATCATAATCAGAGAGAAGGTCTGCTTGTATCTGTCCGAAAGGGCGATACTGTCAAGCATTCTTTCCTGAAAATACCTGTGGTTATGAAGCTCCGTCAGCCCGTCAGTAGTTGCAAGTTTATAGGTGTATTCCAAATCTCTTGATTTGATAAGGTATTTGACTATATAAAGAATAATAAAGGTCAGAATACTAGCGGTCAGAGGCCAGACTATCCATATCCAGAGGTTAAAATATCTCATTAAAACATAGGTCAGAAAGACATAAGCGCTTGCAAAAACAAGTGAAGAAACTATCGCAACTATGGTTGAGTTAAAGGTCATAACGATTAAAGCGATAATTCCTGCTACAAGTATTGTTATTAAAATATTTGCAGGGATGGATAACTGCTTAATCGCAGAGTTATCAAGAATATTATTTAAAAGTGTTGCGTGTATTTCAACACCCGGCATATATTTGTCGGTCGGAACGGTCTTAATATCAGAGAGAGCAAATACATTTGTGCCGACATAAATGATTTTGTCCTTAAAATATTCATTTTCAAAGAGCTCTGTTTTTCCGTCTCTTTTGAGTTTAACGGACTCCAAAATCTTCCAGAGAGGAACGTAAGTAAAGGTTTTACCCTCTGTTGAACCGCTTTTTCCGTACCAGTTAAGAATTATATCCCCTCTGTTCGTAAGGGGAATTTTGCGGTCACCAAAAATATAATTATTGTTTCTGTCGATTTTTTCGTTTTCAAATGTCATACCTTTTGTGTCCGCGAGGTATCTTTTTGCCACTTTTATTGTCATATAAAGGAATTTATCGTCCTGCTGAGGCGATTCAGCGGAATTTTCCTTTATTGCAGGGTAGGTGATAAAGAGAGGTACTATTCTGTTTACTCCGTCATCGGACTTCGGGGTATTTATGTGCCCGACATTTTTTACCGCTTCCATAATGCCTTTTAAAATAGCCCTGCAGTTTGTGTATCTTCTCGGAACAAGATTTTTTGACTCAATTTTAAAATTATCTTTGATGTATTCTGGAAGCTCGGGCGGTTTTCTGACCGAAACTGGCTGATCATCGAAGTTCATCGCGGTAAATACATTGTCATATCTGTTTAAGGCTTCAATAAAACGCTCGTCACTTCTGGGCGCGTTTCTGAGGGCGCTTATAAACAGGAAATCAAAAGCAACTATTGCAGGCTTTTGGGCTTCAACGTAATCGAGAAATTCGCCGTAGAGGTATCTTGGAATAGGCCAGTCACCGTAATTTTCGAGAAGATATTCATAAGACATATCATCAACGGTGACAACTATAATATTTTCGTTCGTTTTTTTATGCTCTGAGAGGAAAATCTGCCTTATATCAAAGGTCTTGGACTCCATAGCAACCAAAGCGGTCTTGGTCTGAGGCTGGGTAAAAACTATATAGGCGATAGTTAAAATTAATGCCAGAAGAACGGAATAGGCAAGAATAACTTGGTATTTTTCAAAAAATTCGATAATTTTCTTCATTTTAAATCTCAGGCTGTTTTTGGTTCAAGGGTGTCTTTTTGGTTGAATTTGCTTTCAATTTCCTTTATATTTTGCTGAAAAATGCTTGTCATTACAGTGATTTCATCGGGATTTACAAGAAAATTGAGGAGACAACTTTCGTTAATATTCATTTTTCGACCTTTATTCCATTATAGTACCACTATATAATTTTACCAACTTTACAAAACTTAACATCCATTTAAAAGAGGAAATTAGTATTTTATTTTAAAAAGATTTGTAGTATGATAAAAGTATGTCTGAGTGGCGGAATTGGTAGACGCGCATGATTCAGGTTCATGTGGAGAGATCTGTATGGGTTCAAGTCCCTTCTCAGACATTTAACTTTTTAGAGTTTTCATAAGAGGGCTCTATTTCAGTATTCAAGCGTCTTTGACGGGTTCCAATCATAGTTATTTTGGTTAAATCTAAAGTGTTATTTTGAAGTGCTTCTTTTGCACTATCTGAACGA
>JAFXYZ010000034.1 GCA_017541465.1 bacterium
GAAGAGTGTACAGCATTTGCAAAGAGAATGGGTTATAGAGTAATTAACATTTTTACTGATGAAGGTAAGAGTGCAAAAGACCTTAACCGACCAGAATTGCAAAGGATGTTGAGATATATCAAAGAAAACTACAAGGCTATAGATGCACTTGTATTCTGGAAATGGGATAGGCTTTCTCGTGGTGAAGATAGCGATTATGTTCAACTGGAAAAAACATTTGATAAATACAATATTACACCTTTATCTGTTATGGAGAATAATGATGATACTCCAGAAGCAGACCTAACAAGAGGAATAACAAGGGTTACAAGTAAGTATGAGCTACAAAAGGACTCTCAGCGTACTAAAATGGGAATGAGACGAAAAGCTAAAGAAGGACATTTCCCGGGAAAAGCACCTATAGGGTATGTAAATAAAAGAGATTCCGAAGATAAAGGTTATATTGCTATTGATGACAAACAGGCTTTTTATATTAGGAAGTGTTTTGAATACTATGCTTCAGGTATGTATTCGCTTGAATCACTTGGAGAGAAAATGTATAATGAAGGATTTAAAGATAAGTATGGTAAACCCTATAGAGCAAGGAAATTTGAAGAAATACTAAAGAATGTCTTTTATATTGGTGATTTTATGTGGTCTGGTGAAAGATACGAAGGAAAACACAAACCGATAATATCAGTAAAACTGTTTTATAAAGTACAAGACAAGTTTGGACATACTAATAAACCAAATCACAATGACAAACAACATACATATAAAAAGCTGATTAAATGTGCTAAATGTGGATGTTATTTTACAGCAGAAACTAAAAAGGGTGGGCATGATAGTGGTTTCTATACTTATTATCATTGTACGAATAAAAAGAAAGTACATCTTAATGGCTTAAAGGA
This sequence comes from bacterium, assembly GCA_017541465.1. Taxonomy (GTDB): domain Bacteria; phylum Cyanobacteriota; class Vampirovibrionia; order Gastranaerophilales; family Gastranaerophilaceae; genus RGIG6874. The sequence goes on from JAFXYZ010000034.1 coordinate 891, forward strand.
TTGGACTTTACCCGAATATGCTCTTGATGAAGCTATACAGTGTATCCTTGATACAATTAAGATTCCAGATTCAGTAATAAAACTGTTAAAGTATGATATTATGTCAAGCCTTGATAAAGTATATGTATATGAAAATAAGAAAGTTGACGAACAATCTAAACGACTGAAGGAATTGAATTTTCTTATTAAGAAGTCCTATGAAGATAAATTAAAAGGAACTATATCAGAAAAGCAATTCAATGAATTATCAAATGAATGGCAACAAGAAAAAGATTTATTAACAATTGAGATACAAGAAAGTGTAGAAGTAAATAAGAATATCTATAAGAATATTGACCTTATAATAAAGTTCTGTAATCAGATACCTAACATCTTTCTTAATGCTTCTGTAGAAGAAAAGCAATTACTTCTCAGAATGATAATTGACGAAATTACTTATGATGAAGGTGGAATTCTTCAAGTTAAACTTAAACCGATATTTGAAGCATTAAGAGTAATTAAAATGGCAAATATAAATTTTGAACCTGTCAAGGTTGGAAATAAGAAAAAGCCGTCAGATAACGAAATACTGGAATACCTTAGCAGCTTTATTACATTAGCGGTCAATTCTAAGGTTAGAACCCTCGAAACACGCATTATTACTAACAAAAAAGACCCCGAAGGGTCAAATTCAATAAGTGGGGCGAGTAATGGGATTCGAACCCATGCATATCGGAACCACAATCCGAGGTCTTAACCACTTGACGATACTCGCCACTTCTTCGTCACCCTGAACTTGTTTCAGGGTCTCTTGCTTTAAATTACAACAAAAAAACTCTTTTTGCAAGTATTCTATATTATATAAAGTTATGTAAACTTTTCAAAAATTTTGAAATTTTCATTTTTAAAATGTTTTTATTTATGCGTAGGCAATAATTTTTTGTGTGGTAAAAGTTAATAGGTAGTAAAGGAGAAAAGAAGTATGTTAGAAGGTCTTAACACAACAGTTAACGGTTTAGAACGCAAACTTGAAAAAACAGGCAACAACATTAAATATGGTGCAGC
>JAFXYZ010000035.1 GCA_017541465.1 bacterium
ATGAACTTGTACGGGACTTGTTCGTCTTTTCGGTGTTCACGGGTTTGGCGTATTCCGATGTGAAGAACCTCACCACCGACCGCCTGCAAACATTCTTCGACGGCAATCTGTGGATAATCACCCGAAGAAAGAAAACCAACACCGAATCGAATATCCGTCTGTTGGACGTTCCCAAACGCATCATAGAGAAATACAAGGGGCTGGCAAGGGACGGCCATGTGTTCCCCGTTCCGAGCAACGGAAGTTGCAACAAGATACTGAAAGGGATAGGCAGACAATGCGGCTTCAAGGTGCGGCTGACCTACCATGTGGCAAGGCACACGAACGCCACGACCGTGCTTTTATCGCACGGCGTACCCATCGAAACTGTGAGCCGCCTTTTGGGGCACACGAACATAAAAACCACCCAGATTTACGCCAAAATCACTGCCCAGAAGATAAGCCAAGACATGGAAACCTTGTCGCACAAGTTGGAGGACATGGAAAAGAGTATTTGCCGAGCCATTTAAAACCTTAAAAACAGAACAGCGATGAAAGAAGAAAGAAACATCATCACGATAGACAAATACGGCAGTATCTCTTTGCCGACCGACATAGGTGCAACCGCCATGACCGAGTGGGAAATCTGCGAACTGTTCGGGGTTATCGCCCCGACGGTTCGGGCAGGGATAAAGGCACTTTGCAAGAGCGGAGTTTTGAGAGAGTACGACATAAAACGCACTGTCCGCATATCAGACGAATACAGTGCGGAGGTTTACAACCTCGAAACGATAGCCGCCCTCGCTTTCCGTGTGGAATCGTTCGGGGCGGCGAAAGTCCGCAAAGCATTGTTGGATAGGATTATGCACGGGCGAAAAGAAAAAACGACGGTGTTCGTGTCTGTCGTTACCGACACCGAGCCGCCGATGGATGGCGTAACGGTCAGTCGGTCGGGGTATCAGTCCGTAATACAGTCATACGGTCATACATTCATACGGTCATACCGTCACACGGACGGAAAGGGGGCGTTTCCCGACCGCAGGCAAGCGGAGCAATCATTTCCGTTTACAAAGGCAAAGCAAGCACGGGGCTTTCCGTCGGCTTCAAGGTCAGGCGGCTGCGCCGTCAGGGGAACAATCTCCACCCTCATTCTTCGGGTAGTATTCTTCCCCTGAACCTTGCATCCGACCACCCCGTGCAAAAGAGCCTTTGAAAACGGAAACGACCGCCCCGCCACCCACCGACCGAAAGGGGAAAAATAATAAGGTGGGGTTATACGGGTAAGCAGGCGACAGGGACAGCCACAGCCGAAAGGCAGACGGATAGACAGACGGCACGCCGCAAGGTATTTACGAAGAAAATACCATAGCTTATTAGGGAATTTTCCGAGCCGCAATACTCCGTATCGCTGAAAATTCCCCAATAAGGCAAGGGGCAAGCCCCTCTGCACACCCCATCGGGGACGGCATTTGCCGCACCCGAAGATACAAAAATCATTGTTCCACAAGCTAAAAAAAGAAAGGAAAAATATATGGGTTTCGTAGTTTTACACATGGAAAAGGCGCACGGCAGCGACAGCGGAACGACCGTCCATATCGAGCGTTTCATCATACCGAAGAACGCCGACCCTACACGCACGCACCTAAACCGCAGGCTCATCGAATACCCCGACGGGGTGAAAGACCGTTCGGCGGCTGTTCAGAGGAGACTGGAAGAAGCGGGGCTGACACGCAAAATCGGCAGCAACCAAGTACGGGCAATCCGCATCAACGTGTCGGGAACGCACGAGGATATGGAGCGCATCGAACGGGAGGGCAGGTTGGACGAGTGGTGCGCCGACAATCTGAAATACTTCGCCGAC
>JAFXYZ010000036.1 GCA_017541465.1 bacterium
CGATTGAACCTGCTTCAAGCCCCGTTCTTTCGGGCGGTCAGCCTGGGGCACACAAAATACAGGGTATAGGCGCAGGTTTTGTCCCTGATACTTTTAACAGAGAGGTTATTGACGAAATCATAAGGGTTGAAAATGATGACGCTATTCAGACGGCAAGATTCAGCGCTATTTTAGAGGGCTTGTTAATCGGAATTTCCTCGGGTGCAAGTTTATGGGGCGCACTCGAAATTGCAAACAGACCTGAAAACAAAGGCAAAACAATTGTCGCAATTCTCCCTGACACAGGCGAAAGATACCTCTCGAGCGTACTTTTTGAGGACTGCGAAGATATAACCGATGAGGAAATTCAGGCAATGCTCTCAAAATGCCACGGCAACTGCGCCTGCGGATGCAATTGCAATAAATAATTATTATTACAATCAATAATCAGGGTGTACCAAAAACCGCACCCTGATTATTTTTTGTTTTCTTTCATTACATTTCGTTACAATTCAATGATATATATAAAGTATATACCGCATGTTGCCGATAAGAATCATGTACAGAATAAAGGTGAAAGATGGCGGTACAACAATTAAACACAGAAATTTCCGAAAACATTAACGCTTTTTTGAGCTCTTTAATCGAGGATGTTGAAAACGCATTGCTTTTAATGTCAGCTGAACCCCTTCAGGCTAACTGATTTTAAGCATTCTTTCAATAGTTAAAGATGCTCTCTGAGCGGTCTCAACAGATAATGTTACTTCAAAAAGGTCGTTTTGTAAGGATTTGAGAATATCATCAAGTGTGATGTATTTCATATTCCTGCAAACGGCTTTTTTGTTTATAAGATAGAATTTTTTGTCTTTATAATCTCTCTCTAACCTTTCAACTACACCCGTCTCGGTCGAGATTATAAACTCATTTTCCCTGCTGTTTTTAACATATTCAAAAATGCTTTTTGTGCTTCCGATAAAATCAGCCTTATTTAAAAGCTCCTTTCTGCACTCGGGGTGGGCAAGAAGAATTGCGTTTGGGTGCAAATTCCTTTGTTCCTCAACATCTTCAGGGGTTATTTGGTCGTGAATAGGGCAGCAGCCGTCAAACGGGATAATATTTTTATCCTCAACCTTTGTCTGAACATAGGCCGCAAGGTTTCTGTCGGGAACAAACAAAACATCTTTGCTCTCAACACTCTGAACCACCTTAACCGCATTTGAACTTGTGCAGCATATATCAGAGAGGGCTTTAACCTCTGCCGTTGAATTAATATAGCATACAACGGGAACGGAAGGGTGTTTCGTCTTAAACTCCCTTAGTTTTTCCCCTGTTATCATATCCGCCATTTCGCAGGAGGCTTCACTTCTCGGAATCAAAACTTTTTTCTTCGGAGATAATAATTTAGCCGTTTCCGCCATAAAATAAACACCCGCGAAGATTATGGTTGAAGCGTCAGTGTTTTTTGCTTTTCGGCTCAGCTCGAGCGAATCTCCGACAAAATCAGCGACCTCATCAACCTCAATATTTTGGTAACTGTGCGCCAAAATAACCGCATTTTTTTCTTTTTTTAATCTGTTTATTTTCTCAATTAATTCGGCTTTTTCCATAGTTACCTCACAAAAATATTGTTTTCTATCTCATCTTCAATTGTTGTAAAATCAACGTGCCCGGGGTAAACAGGGGTTGAAGGGGGAAGAATAAAAAGTTTTGTTTTTATTGAATTAATCAGCTCTGCGTGGCTTCCGCCCTTTAAATCGGTTCTTCCTACTGAGTGTCTGAACAGAGAATCACCACAAAAGAGGTTTCCGTCTATTATATATGACTGTCCCCCGGGAGTATGCCCCGGAGTTGAAAGAATTTTAACGGGGTAGTTTCCGACCTTCAGTTCTGAAGTTTCATCAATAAATTTATCCACCTTTATTGAAGTTACATCAGAGTTTATTCTGAAATGAGAGAGCATCAAAGGAAGATTTTCAATATAAACCATATCTTTTTCGTTCATCAGAACGGGGATATTTTCTGTTTTTTGCATTTGGGCTATCCCTAAAATATGGTCAAAATGCCCGTGGGTTAAGAGAATATAATTAATTTTAAACCCCAGATTACCGGCATCTCGTTTTATTTCGTCCCAGCTTCCGCCAAGGTCAATAATAATCGCATCTTTCGTTTCTTCGTCAGCGACAAGATAGGTATTAACCTCAATCGGACCTGTGATATATCGTTTTATGAACATCTTTTTCCCTTTTTTAGAAAAAGAATACAATAAAAAGAGTTAAATGTAAAATCGGCGCACCTTTTTAAAAAGAGTGCGCCGATAAATTTAAAAAATTAAACTATTTTCTTTTTTGTTTTTTGAGTTTGCACTGTTTAATGAGCTGAGGATAGTATTTAACCTGTTCCTCCTCGGTCATTTCCGCTGCATTTTCAAGTCCCGTAAAGAAGAGGTTCTTCTTTTTTGCATAAGAAACATTCTTGAGTTTCGTTGTACCGTGGCAAATCATCGGAATACCAACAGGAGCAGTAACTATAAGGTCAGTAAGTACAACACCCCAGATAAGTTCTTTTGTTCCGCTTTTTTTCGTGAAATCGGTTCTCGGATTTTGGTATTTTTCGGGAACATAATCTGTCCATCTCGGAGCATTTTCAGGCACTTGCGCCTGAACTCTCATGTCTCTTTCACCGTCTGTATCATTGTCTTTTGCAAAAACAGGTGTTGCAAAAAGCGACACACTCAAAAGCAATAATAAAGCAATTTTCTTTTTCATTTTTTTAACCTCACAATTTTATATCTAATCTAGTGTCGCCTTATGCCGCCTCGTCCTCCGAGCCGTCATAAAGGCTCACCTTACTTGGTTGTCGGCATTAAACGTGTCTTCGGTTTTTCTTTTTACAAACGGTGTTTGTTTCAAAGAAAACACCTTCGCACTCTGCCGACAATCCGCTTTCTGCCGCGTCACTCCCAAAATTCGCTTATTGCGAATTTTACTCGGACTAACTATTTTGTTAATCCGCATTGTTTAAGTAATTGAGGATAGTAAGCCTGCTGCTGCTCATAGGTCATGTTCTGAGCCTGCTCTAAGCCTCTAAAATACTGCTCTTTTTTCTTTGCATAAGAAATATTTTTTAATTTCTTTGAACCACTAAAAATCAACGGAATAGTAAAGGGTACAAGCAATGTACCTGCTGCGATTTGAGCAATCGCTCCGCCTTTTGAATAATCAGTTCTCGGGTTTTGGTATTCCGCAGGAACATAATCATTCCATTGAGGTGCATTATAAGGTCCCTGTTGCACTCTTGAATCTCTTGCGCCGTCATCAGCGAAAGCCGGCAGACAAAAACCAACCAGACTCAATAATAAAACCGATGAAATAACCTTTTTCATTTTTTACTATCTCCTTTCAATCTTGATTATCCATAAAAATATCATAAAAATGATAAAATTGGTATGGGGCAATTTTTGTCATTTTTTCGATGAAATGAATAAATTTATCCCTTAAAACTTCTTCGCTGTTCACTTCTTGCGGCTCCAGATATATCTTAAACTCTTTTCCTTCTTTGACTACGCTGATAAAATATACAGGCGCGCCCAGTATTTTCGGGAATTTGAAAGTGCCCAGAGGAAGAAAAATATTCTTATTAAATAATTTAACTTTTACCGATTTTTCGGGGTTATTTGAGGCAATTCTGTCGCCCGCAATAAACAAAGCACCGCCTTGTTTTAAATCGTCATCGAGCTGAGATACCGTTGTGATGTCGATTTCTTCTATCGGGTAAACCTTAATATTCCCTGGGTTTTTCTCTATTTTTTTCAAAAATGAGTTAAAAACCTCACAATGCTCCTTCTGAAGAAGAATTGATAAACTCTCCCCTTTCGTTTTTTCGCTGTTTGTTAAATATGAGCGCAAAACATCAATATTCCCGACGTGGGAAAAGATGAAAATTCTTCCCTCTTTGTTTTTAATTTTTTCATAGAAAACCTTTTCCATAGTTTCATCTGCGAAGCTGACTTTTGCGCTTTTAAACCCGCCCGAAAAAGTTTCTATCTTATAGGCAAGCGAGTTTGCGTAAGAGAGAATGTGTTTAAAAACATTAATTCTGCTTGGTTTCAGCGATTTATCATTAAAATATTCGGAAACCGCTTCAAAATATTTTCTGGAATAACCTCTGAGGTCACTGTTTAAAAGGTAAGTAAAAAGGGCAACAAAAAACGAGATAATAAGCAAAACCCTTGTCCCGAAAATCTTATAGAGATACCAGGAAATTAAGAGCCTTTTATCCCCTGCCGATTTTTCCTTTACCTTATACCAGTCCATTATCCCTGCCTTTATGATAAAAATTATATCATATTTTTTAATTATTTTCCCCTCAAAATCAAGATTTTTTACTCAAACACCTTTATAAGGAAGTATGAGCTCAAAATTCCGATAAATAATGTTAAAGAGAGGGAACTCAGCAACGCAAAGCCTGAAAATGACAGTAATAAAAACGAAGCAGAGGTCGTTATCCCTGCAAGAAGTATTGCGTTCTTTGTGTTTTCGCTCTTCTGAGATGAAAACAGAGAATAATCAACCGTAAAGCCTAAGACAAGCAAAAGCGCTAACAAATGAAACAAATTAAGCTCAAAAAACAGTGACAACAGAGAAATTGTAAACAAAGACGACAATAATATAGGCAAAAACATCTTCACCGCCCGTTTTTTCTCATAAAAAGCGAAAAACAAAACAAAAAGAAGAAAATAAACCGCAGGCAAAAGTTTCAGTAATTTAACCCTGTAGTGCTTCAGATAATCTGAAACATCGCCCTGAATATCCGTTTCCAGAGCAAAATCTTTATTCAGAGAAATTTTATCCGATGAATAGTACATCATAAAAGAGGTATTATCCTTTAAAACAAAGTTTTTGAGGTAGGGCGCTTCGTTCAGGTTGAACTCCTTAAAATTAAACTCCTGATTTTTGAGTGCCGAAATCTGCCCGGAGGTCAAAATATCACCAAAACTGCTGAGGTCATTATTATACAGGCTCTTAACAAGTTCAAAATTCTCTCTCTGCCTTTTTTCGGAAGGCAAAAATTTTGAGAGTGAAAGATAATTAACCATATTATTATCGAAAATACCCGATATTTCCTCCTCTTTAGTCAGAATATCCTCCAAATTATCCCCTTTAACCGTTAAAAATCTTGCTTTCAGGTCATTCGGGTTAGTCAGCTTCAGATAAAGCGCTTCGCCCTCCTTCAGCTCTTTTTTGGGGGTATAGAGCGCGCTCAGGTTGTCGTCAAAGTGATGATGAAACACTCCAAAGCCTGTCACAACAAGGCAGATAGTTAAAACCGATATTTTAAATTTTTTCGCTAAATCAGTGTTAAAAGTCTTTTGGGGAGGGGGAAAATCAACACAAGGGTAAATAAGCAAGATAAAGAGATAAACACAAATTAGCCCCGAAATGGTAAACAGCGCTATCTGGCTCATAACTTCAATTTTGAGGAAAAAGAGAAGAGAAAACGCAAGCGCGGTCGAAAGCATGCTCAGAGTTAAATTCTTGTAGAAGTTTTTATCCCTCTCAGCCGAAAACAAATAGTGAATTGAATAATCAACCCCTATTCCGATTAATGTAACTCCAAACAAAACGGTTATTATATGGAAGTTCAAAAACGTTGCTTTTGCAACGAAAAAACCTCCCAAAAATCCAAAGATAATACTTAAACCGATAAACAGAAGTATTTTGAGATTTTTGAAATAAACCCACGTCAGCCCGACAATCAAAAGGGTTATAAGAGCACATATAACATTAACGGTTAAATTCGCTGAAGTACTTGTATAATAGGTATGAACGGGCGTTCCGGTCAGATAGATTTTTGTTCCTTCCCCTTCAAAATTTTTCCGGAGCAAAATCAAATCTTTAACCCTATCCGTGTTTTGTCTGAGTTTTAAATCAAGAATATCGTAGTTTTTATTATCTATAGTGCTTTTTTTGTCTCTGTTATTCGACAAAACAAAATCAGACAGGAAGGAATAAGGATCTTTATCTACCCCTGCTATCTGGAAGCCCCCGGGGTTATACAGGCGCTCTAAAGCCTGATGATGAACAATTTCATAGTCCTTATCCTTTAAAAGTTCTCTTGTGTTTGGCGAAATAAAATTTGAACTCTGAGAAAGATAATATTCAAGCAGTTTTTCGGGGCTGTATTCCGTAATTTCAAAATCAGCTGTGTCTATTTCAGAGGCAAAATTATCTTTTATCTCCTCGAGATTATCCTCATCCTCATCTTCAAAGATAACGTGAATTGTTTTTGAAGTTATGTCTGAAAGCGCAGTTATATTTGAGGTTTCAGATATGGAGGAGGGCAAAATGGCTTTCACAAGGTTATATTGCACCTGATTTTTATTAAAAATAATACCGAAAACAAAAATCAGCATTAAAAGAGCAACAATTAAAATTTTAGCAAATTTTATTTTTCCATAAACCATTGTGTAGTCTTACTTCCGTCTTTTGTCACGATGACCGTTTTGTCGATTTTCTCTGAGCCCGTCAGTTCTATAAAATCAAGATATTTAAAGGCTTTTGAACCCTCCCTGGGCTCCAGTTTTAAAGTCCATACATTTTTATTTTTTGAATAATCCAGGCTGAATTCTCTGTCGAGTCTTGAATATTTTCTGTTTGAAACTGCCAGAATAATGTCGTTTATTTGTTTATACTCCTTATTTGTATAGGAAACGGTTGATTTTATAGGGTAAACAGTCTCAAAATAAACTCCTTCACCTTTAACCAGCTTAAAATTCCCGTTTGAAACAAGAGGTTTCTGAATATTTTTGAGAATTTTTTCCTGTTTAAACGAACACTCCCTGTCCTCTATCTCGGGAAGTTTATTAAACAGTTCAGAAGATGAAATCTTCTGGGCGTTTGCCGTTCCTAAAAACGCAATGAAAAAGAAAACACAACAAGCGGTTTTAAACTTCATCTTTAACACCCAAAATCTTTTTCAGAGTTGAAGGTGCGCTGTAGATAGTCTCTCTTGTTTCGATAAGTACCGCAAACTGAACGGTTTCACCTTCAAACACCTTATCGCCCGTCTTATTATCAAAGATTTTATATTTTATAACCATAGTCGGCTCGATTTCTTCCAGCGAGGTAACGATTTTAACCTCCTGATTATAAGTTAGAGGTCTTATAAACTTTGTTTTCATCTTCGCAACAGGGTATGCCCAGCCGTCATCTTTCATATTGTAGTAGTTATAGCCAAGTTTATTGAGCATATCGCATCTTGCCTGCTCCATATATTTAACATAGTTTCCATGCCAGACGACATCCATCGGATCGAGGTCGTGGAAAGCAATTTTCATTTCAAATTCGGACTCAAACAAACTCATTTATTCTTCTTCCCCCGCCAAAATATTATCACACGAGAACTGACCTGAGGAAAATACCTCATCCTCTGTTTTGTACTCATAACTTACGGTATTATCCGTTTTTATAAGCTCTAAATCGACTATATCCCCTTCTTTTATTATATTACTGAACTTAATCTTCTTCATCTGCCCGTCTGTGAGCTGTTCTTTAAAATAGTGACTGCCTAAAAACGAGGCAAGATAAAGCTGTGCAACCCCCGGGGTTATCGGCTGAGAGGGAAAATGCCCGGAATAAAAATTACTGTTCGGATAAAAATAGAGTTTATATCTTATTCTGTTCTCATACCATTTTCGCTCTAACACAATCGGGAATGAGAAATTGATGTCAAAAATATGCGCAATAAACTCAACGTCTATCTTTCCCCTGTTCGTAACGGGGATAGTGTCAATAAACTTCCACCTTTGGGGAATTATCTCAAACGTCTTTTTTGCGTGTTGCTTCAATTCTTTTGTGAGCTCAACTATGCCGTTTTTGAGAAGATAGTTTTTCCCTTCAGTCGAAAGGGCACAAAGACAGGCTATTTTATCCGTTTTCTTAAAGCAGAAGGCATCGTTCACGAGTTCGCTTTCCCTTAACTTACTTTCCATACTTTCTGCGGAAATACGTTTTTCCTGAATTTTTAAAAGCCTGTCAGTTCTGTTTTTGAGAAGAATTTTTCTGCCCTTAACCTCAATCGCATCGTGGATAAGAATTTCGTTGTTTATGGCATAGGGTGTATTTACAATAGAACCCTCCTCGCAGGGAGTTATGTTTACCTCACTGAAGAGAGTAAGCTCTTCATCAAAAGAGTTTGTTCTGTAGCCGATTATCCCCGTTTCCGTTGAGCCGTAGATTTCAATAATATGCTGGTCTTTTTCAAAATACTCAAAGGTTTCCTTCTTTAACCTGGAGCCCGCAGTGATTATATACTTTGGGGAAGAGGGGAATTTGATGTTATTATTCTTTATGGAATCGAGAAAAGAGGGGGTTGAAACGATGATATAATCGCACATCGGTGTCTTTTCGGGATAGTACATCTTATCGAGTGAAATCGTATAATTTTTTGCTAACGGCATAAAGAGTGCAAAAGTTAAGCCAAAGAGGTGAGAATAAGTCGTGGTGGTTTTAACCGTAAAATGGCGGTTATAAGGACAGGTAATGTCCGTGCATACCCCCTTCGCTTCTGCCATCATATTATGGAGGGTATTTTTGATTATCTTGGGATACCCTGAACTGCCTGAGGTTAAAAGGTTTATATAGACCTTATTATCATCAATTTTTGGAAGAGAAACCTCTTTATCCTCTGCCTTAATATCGATTGTCGAAAGCACGTCAAAATCGAAGTCAACGTTTTCAATTTTTATAACCTCATCTGTTATATAAATATTTTTGTTCGCAAACGCAGAGGTGAAAAAGTTTACGATAAAAGAAAGAGAGTCGTTGCTCAGAATAACAACATTTTCCTTTTTCTTCTTTATGCTCTCAAGATTATGAGCTATTAGTTGTTTAAACCTTAAAAAGGTAAATTCCTCGGAATTACTCTTCAAAAACACATAATCATCAAGCTCTGACGTATAAAATTTATTAATCATAATAAATTATGCCTCTTTCTGAACATTAGTCTTACTATATATTCAACAATAAATATTGTACCAACAAGAAAATAAGATAAAAAGCCGTTATAAACCAGCCAGATTTTGTCTGACATAAAAATGGTCAGAACGGAAACCAGAAAATTCAAAAACAAAAATACACACCAGATATATGTGAGTTTTTTTGTGTAATCGAGCTCTAAAGGACTGAGCGAAGGGTTCATAGCGAGTGCAATCTTCTGAATAACCGTTTTTTCGGTAAAAAGCGATATAAAGAACACCATAAAGAAGAAAAAATTCATTATCGGCGGGTAAAATTTAATGACAACCCAGCGCTTAAAATAAAAAAGCACCAAAAGGCAAATTGTGAATATTAAAGGGAGTATAGAAATTATTTTCTTCTTCATATCAAATCATAAATAGCATTAATGACATCTTCAACCGTTCTGATTTGTTTAAATTCCTCGGGCGAGATTTTTTTGTCAGTAAACTGCTGAAGCCGAACAGCCAAATCAACCGCATCAATACTGTCAAAATCAAGCTCTTCAAAGAGGTTCGCATCTTTGGTGATTTTGTTTTCATCTATCTCAAAATCGTTGATTAGAATTTCTCTGAGCCTTTCTTCTATCTGTTCTTTTGTATAAGGTTTAGCCATTCCGGTGACTCCTTATATAGTCCGCTAAGGTCTTTACGGAATAAAAATGCGCCTTATTCCCGACTTTATCAGAACCAAAAGAAATATTATATTTATGTTTTAATGCCATACCAAGCTCAAGGGCATCAATGGAATCGAGCCCGAGCCCTTTATCAAACAAAGGCTCCTCGTCTATTATGTCCTCAGGCTTTATATCCTCTAAAGATAAGGATTTTATGATTAATTCTTTAATTTCATTTTCTAAACTCATAACAAAATAATACCATGTTCCCTATAAATTATAAAGTCTTTTTTCTATCTCTTTGGTAATTTCTTTTTTGGCGGTTATTTCGTCTTTCCGGAGATAATTTTCAATACTTATTTTTTCCTTTCCTTCAACGAAATAGATAACCGTTTCATTTCCCCCATCCCAAATCGGCTGTTTTGTTAAAAGAAAATCCGTATTCGTGGACATCTGAACGGGCACAATATCTTTTTTTGCACTGAGAGCAATTAAAGAAGCACCTTTATGAATTTTCAGGTGTTCATCTTTTCTGTGTCTTGTTCCCATAGGGAAAATAAGGACATTGAGCCCTTCTTCAAGCATTTCGGAAGCATCCGCCTTCATCTCATCAACTTCTTTCCCTGAAGCCAGAAACATTGAACTGACAATATTTCTAAAGAAAATATTTCGTTTTAACTTTGGGGCAACAAAACAAGTCGTTCTCGGAATTAAACCAAGAAGTATTAAAACATCAAAATAGCTCGGGTGAGTGGAAACTATAACGGAATTTTTAATGTTTTTCAGCACCTCTATATTTTTTGGCTCAACTTTATAGACCTTAACAAACTCCATAAAACGCACGTAAGCATGCCAGGAGGAGTGAATAATATCCGAAAGACAGTGGAGCCGTTTTTGTTTATCCCGTATAAACAATTTAACTATAGGGAAAAGGATAAGCCCGTACATCAAAGACGCAAGCCCGAAGATAATAAAACAAAGACTAAGGACAATACTTCGGATAAACCTAATCATAGCTGTCCTCCTCTATCGTATATCCGCCAAAAACAGCTTTTTTTGTTTTTCCCTCAAAAAGCCCTGTTATATCCCTTAAATCCATTGTCCCGTCTAAAGTTTCATTTCGTTTTAAAACGTATTTTCGGCTGGTCTGAGTTGGGGAAATTGAGAAGCCTATTGATTTTATATCCCCAAAGAAGTCCAAAAAACAATAAACCACTGTTTTTTTAGTCGTTATTGCGGTAATGAGCCCCTGAATAAACGTTTCTTCGCCGCAGGAAATCGCAAGAGAAGGAAGAGTTTTCTTTGTTAAAAGAGTATATTGCCCAACAGAGGTATTGTGAACGGAAGTCGAAAAGAGCGCAGGGGAAACCTCCTTCATCTCTTTAAACTGCTCCGTTAATTTTTGGAGCCTGTCAAAGCATCCGTATTGTGAAGCAAAAACGATTTCTTCCGCGTCCTCTCTCATACAATAATTTATTGAAAAAACCGTATGCTTATCCTCTAAATTAAACCTGCGCCTTATGTTCGCAGGAACAAACCCCAAATCGGGCTCCTGTTCTTTTTCGGTATAAACAAATTTATCAATATAGAAAGTTAAATCGTTCATGGTAATATTATATAATAAATTATACGGATGAGATATGAAGATAACAATTTCGGGTTATGAAGCCGTATGTAATCTCGGCAAAAATACGGATGAAATATACAAAAACGCACTTGAGGGGAACAACACTTTTTTTGAAACCGACAAAGAAACTGCCCCCGATTATGAGCTGCGGCTCGGGAAAATCAGGCTTAAACTGCCTGAAATCGAGAAGGAAAACTACAAAACAAGATGCAACAGCGCGGTTTTATATGTTTTAAACCTGCTTGAAAATAAAATTAAGGAATTAAAAGAGAAATACAGAGAAGAAGATATTGCCATTATCTGCGCAACAACAAACACAGGGGTTGATGAGTTCGCACAAACGGGCAACAAAGAATTTGCCGCACTTTCAAACCCTGCTGAGTTTATAAAAGATTATTTAAACCTTAAAAATATCGCTCTTTCCGTTTCAACGGCATGCTCCTCGGGGAATAAAGCCTTCGGAGTAGCGGATAATCTGATTTCGTCAGGTGTCTCAAAAGCCGCAATTGTAGTCGGTGTTGATACAATTGCAAGACTTCCTTTGTATGGCTTCAGCTCGCTTGAAATTTTAACCCCAAAGCCAACAAACCCTTTGAGCAAAAACTATACGGGGATAAACATAGGGGAAGGATGCGCCATATTTATTGTTGAAGAAAAGAATAGCGCAAAAGGAATTGACATTATTGCTTTGGGCGAAAACTCCGATGTTTACCACCAGACAACCCCTAACCCCGAAGGAACGGAAGCCAAAGAATGTATTTTAGAAGCCTTAAAAAACGCAAAATTAAGTCCAAAAGATATTGATTATATAAACCTCCACGGAACGGGCACTTTCGCAAACGATTTAATGGAAACAACCGCAATAAACGAAATTTTCGGCACTCAGACACCCTCTAGCTCCACAAAACCTCTGACAGGACACTGTCTTGGTGCTGCTGCAAGCATAGAAACAGTTTTATGCTGCCATTTATTAAACAATTTTTCGGGAAAACTCTTTCCCCACGTCTTTGACGGTGAATATAACCCCGATTTAAAACCGATAAAACTCATAAAAAACAATGAAACCTTCAAAAAATGTAATGTTTGTTTATCAAATTCTTTTGGTTTTGGAGGGAACAATGCTATTATTATCTTAGGGAAAAACCATGGATAACAAAAATTATTTAGAAACACTTTTACCACATAAAAAGCCGATGGTTCTGATTGACGATGTCCTTGACTATTCAGTTGAGGAGGGCTGGCTCAGAAGCTGCGTTACAATAAATAAAGATTCTATTTTTTTCGATAACAAAATAAACGGAATTTCGTCTATTGTCGGAATAGAGTTTATGGCGCAGACCATAGGCTGTTTTGCCTTCCTAAAAAGCGGAAGAGAAGAGCCCAAAATCGGTTTCCTCTTAGGAACAAGGCTCTACAACAATAAATATTCCGTATTCAGGGAGGGGGAATATTATGAAATTCTCGTTAAAGAATTTTTTTCGAGCGAGGATATAGTCTCTTTTGAGTGTTTCATTTATAATGAAGAAAAGGACGAGGTTGCGAGCGCAACCATAAATGTGTATCAGCCTGAAAATATTGAGGAAAGATTACTGAATGTCTAAAACGGTCTTAATTACGGGTGCAAGCAGGGGTATAGGAAGAGAAACGGCAAAATATCTCGCTGACAGCGGATATAATCTTGTCCTCCACTGCAATAAAAATATTAAAATGCTCGAGGATTTAAAGAAGGAATTAAAGACTGAAACAAGACTTCTTCAGTTTGATATTTCAGACAGGGCAGAATGCCAAAAGGTGCTGAGCGCTGATGTTGAGGAGTATGGAACATATTACGGAGTTGTTTTAAACGCAGGAATAGCGAAGGATAACCCGCTTCCCGTTATGAGCGATGAAGAATGGGACAGTGTAATAAACACAAACCTCAATGGGTTTTATAACGTCATAAAGCCCCTTATTATGCCGATGATTCAAAAAAGGGAAGGCAGAATTATCGCACTTTCGTCTGTTTCGGGGCTGACGGGAAATAACGGTCAAATGAATTACAGTGCCTCGAAGGCGGGAATTATAGGTTGCGTAAAGGCTCTGAGCCGGGAAGTTGCAAAAAGGAAAATAACGGTTAACTGCGTAGCCCCGGGGATAATCGAAACGGACATGACGGTAAATATTCCCGAGGATATAGTAAAACAAATCGTTCCGATGAAAAGAGAAGGAACAACAAGAGAAGTGGCAAGCCTTATAAACTATCTTTTATCCGAAGATGCAGGATATATAACAGGTCAGGTAATCTCTGTAAACGGAGGAATGTATATATAATGGAAAAACGTGTTGTTATAACGGGTATGGCACTTGCAAGCCCTTTAGGTTCAACCGTCAAAAGCGCTTTTGAACGACTTCAGGTGCTTGAAAACTGCATTGAACGTGAAGCCGTTCTCGATGAATACGAAAACCTTTATACAAGACTTTCTTCAAGAGTTCAGGGTTTTAAACAGCCCGAATATTTTACGAGAAAAACGACAAGAACAATGGGCCCCGTTTCGGTTATGGCTGTAACAACCGCCATAGAAGCACTTGAGCAGGCCGGATTAACCGATAACCCGATAATAAAAAGCGGACAGACAGGTGTCAGCTACGGCTCTTCAAGCGGCTCTCTTGATGCCGTTTTCGACTTTTATTCCATGCAGATAAATAAAAAAGTTAAAGACTTAAACTCGGGCTCTTATATAAAAATGATGCCCCAGACGACCGCCGTCAACCTCTCTCTTTATTTTCAGACACACGGCAGGCTCGTCAACAGTTCTACTGCGTGTACTTCAGGCTCACTTGGGATAGGAAGCGCGTATGAACTCATCAAAAACGGGGTTCAGACCGTTATGATAGCAGGCGGAGGAGAAGAATTTCACCCCTCTCAGGTCGGAGTTTTCGATACTCTTTATGCCACTTCAACCAAAAACGACACCCCAAAATTAACCCCCTCGCCGTTTGACAGGGACAGAGACGGGCTCGTTATCGGGGAAGGCGCAGGCACTTTAATTCTTGAAGATTATGAGTTTGCAAAATCAAGAGGGGCAAAGATTATAGCTGAAATTATCGGCTATGCAAACAACACAGACGGCACTCACATCACAAACCCGAACGCAGAAACAATGGCTATTGTAATGAAGGAGGCACTCAAAAACGCAAACCTTTCCCCTTCTGACATAGGGTATATTAACGCACACGGAACGGGAACAAAGGGCGGTGATATAGCGGAATCAAAAGCGACACAAGAGGTTTTCGGCTCAAATATCCCGATTAGTTCGATTAAGAGCTATACTGGTCACACTCTTGGTGCGTGCGGGGCGATTGAAGCCATTATGTCGATTGAAATGATGCACAATAACCTCTTTGCACCGACTTTAAACCTTAAAAATATTGATGAAAACTGCGGTGAACTCGATTATATTACGGAAACACCCAGAAAAATTGACACAGAGATTATAGTGTCAAATAACTTTGCATTTGGCGGGGTTAATACCTCACTTATAATAAAAAGAGTATAATGGAAGAAAAAGATAAAGAAAGGCTTTAAAAGAAAATGAAAAAGATTATTTTGGCAGGTGTGGTTTTATCTTTGTTTCTGACAACAACGGTTTTTGCGACAGAGATGTATGACAGAAAACTTGATGTTCTGAAAAACTCAAAAAATGCGAAACAAAAGGTTGTTAAGGGTAAGATAAAAATGACCAAAAAAGAGATTAAAAGAACGGTCGAAAACCCCAACCTCTCTGATAAAGAAAAATACAGAAGAATTGAAATGTACCAGAACAGACTGGCTGCACTCGAACAGCAGAATAAAAGCATCAAAAAACAGTATAAAAGAGACAAAAAAGTGTTGAAGCAGAAGTATAACTAGGGAGCTGAAAGATGAAAAGAGCATTATTTTTAACATTTTTATTTGCATCGCTTGGTTTTTGTTCAACCGCAATGGCTTACGAACCTTATGAGGGCGGAATCTGGACAAGCGTAAAAACCCCGAGCGGTGAAACCGAGAATACAAGACTGGGTTCAAAAGTCGGCAGAGCAACCTGCACAAACTACGTAGGACTGGTTAAAGTCGGCGACTGCTCACTGAAAGCGGCGATGAAGAACGGAAAAATCTCAAGAGTCAACGGCGCAGACTGGGAAAAATCCTGGAAAGTAATCTACGGCACAAAAACCTTTGTTGTGTATGGAGACTAAAAATATTTAATAAAATTTTTAATATTTTTGTTAGAAGTAGGTCGTGTTGTAAAACACGACAAAATAAAAAAGAAGTATGTCGGGTTCAAAATTTTCATTGAACCCGACTTTTTAAATCAATTATGCGTTAAAAATTTACAAATTTGGGAATATTTGATAATATAGAATTAAATTTATTGTTGATGAGAGGTATTTATTATGAGAAATATAATTAAAAATTTAATGCCTACCCCCCCTATAAAAAAGGTTTTACACTTGCAGAAGTTCTGATTACTCTTGTTATAATCGGAGTAATTGCCGCAATAACCATTCCTAGTTTGATAAATAAAACAAGAAATCAGGAATATGTTTCAAAGTTAAAAAAAGCATATTCAACATTGGCACAAGCAACTAAACTAATCGTTGCAGAAGAGGGAATGCCAAGGGCAGACAAGGGTGGCTGGGCAACCTCTGGCGAAAATTTATATCTTTTATATAAAAAACATTTACTAAAATCTAGAGATTGTGAAGGTAATGTAGGTTGTTTTGAACAAGGTGGTTATGTTGGTTTAAACGGAACTGATCAAAGTAACTTTAATGTAGCCGCTAGTGAAAAATATAATTTTAGAAAATTAGTTTTATCTGATGGAGTACAAATCAGATTTGATGGTATATCAACAGATTGTTCAACTTCCCGTACTGGTTCATCTAACTTTTGTGCTTGGATGCATGTCGATATAAACGGAGCCAAAAAACCAAACACCTATGGTAGGGATTTATTTGAATTTATTATAAAAGAAAATGGCGGATTGTATCCTGTCGGTTGTGATAACGAAGAAACAGATAAATGCGATAGAGAACATTCAGGTCGTGCTTGTGCCTGCAAAGTTATAAGAGAAGATGCAATGAATTATTAACACACCCACATTGGACGAGGTTAGTGATTATACGATTTTTTAATTTATAAGTTGGATATTCCTACACAACTTCATTTTTTAATTATTTGTTTTAAATTAATTCATACAAAATTTTTGAGCAGTCCTCGACCATTGTTTTGCAATGTTCTTTTCTCTCTTTTGACGCCATATCAAAGCCTGCGGTCAAAACTCTGCAGCATGTGGCTTTGTGGGTTTTCTTAAACTCTTCGATAAATTTTCTTGCTTTTTCTCTTGCCTTAACTTCGTTTCCCTGCTTGTTTTCTCTGCCATAAAGATACCCGAGAACAAGCTGAGAGCCTGCAATAGCACCGCACAAACAACCTGAGCCCATACCACCCGAAAATGAGGTGGCACAGGAGAGTAGTTCAGAGGGCACAAGTCCTTTATCTACCGCATCTTTTACTATACTCTCCGAGCACGAATAGCCCTGAGCAAAATATTCCGTTGCACTCATCATAATTTCCTTTCATTTTTAATATATATGGGATAATAGGTTAAAGTGTTGTCAAATCTGTCGTTCAGTATGTTTAGTGCCTCTTTTATCCTGCAATACCCCATGGGCAGGTCATTAAGAGAGTTCACCCCCGTATATTTTAAATGCCTGAGAACATCGAGAGGACTGTCAAATTTTAAAGATATTTCATCTTTAAAAATAACCGAATTTTCACCAAAAACCTTTTTTATCACCGTTTCATCGGGATAATTTAGCGAAACTCCAAACACTTCTTTGATTTCTTTTAAGTTATCTGGCGAGAATATGCTTATTGCAAGCACTCCGCCATTATTGAGCGCTCCCAAAAGTTTTTTTATTATTCCTTCAAAGTCAGAGCACCACTGAAGAGAAGCATTTGAGATAATCAAATCAAATTTTTGTTTGGTCTCAAAATTTTCTATATCGCACTTTTGAAACTCAATTTTGTCATCAATTTTTTTTAAGTATTCCCCTGATTTTTCCACTACATCAATGGCTAAATAGCTGTTATAATCGATGTTTTGGCTTATTTCCCGAGTTAAAAAACCTGTATAAGATCCGATTTCAAGAACTGAAGAAAATTGCTTCCGAGGAAGAAGAGAGACGAGTTTTTTCGCCATTTGCTTCTGAACAACCGCGTTTTCGGAGTAGTCATCTATCCTTTTTCCAAACTTTTTATAAACGACCTCTTTATTAATCATATCAGCTCTTCCCACGATTTAAAAAGGTTAAAAGGATAATGAGGGGCGCTGAGTAGTTCGGTAGAAGTCCTGTTCAGCCAGTAGTTAACCTGATTTTTAG
This sequence comes from bacterium, assembly GCA_017541465.1. GTDB lineage: Bacteria > Cyanobacteriota > Vampirovibrionia > Gastranaerophilales > Gastranaerophilaceae > RGIG6874. Next base: position 17,642 of record JAFXYZ010000036.1, read on the forward strand.
AGGGAACTATTCTGTCCTCCGTTGAAATACAGGCTTTATCGAACTTCAGAAAATCAGTTATTTTAAGATTATTAAGGCTTTCAAGCTCTTCTTTCAGCTCTTCTGTCGGTCGTTTCAGCTTAACTGAACCGTTACCGTTAAACATATTTTGAACAAATTTTTCGCAAGATTTTTCATTAAACCTTGAAAGGGTGAGGATATAAATCCTCTTTGGTATCCCAAACTCGTCATCTATCATCTTTTGAGTGCCGTTTATGGCGATTTTCCTGTCAAAATCATTAAATTCAGACTTAAACAGGTTTGAAACATAGACACCCATTGACCAGCAGATTAAATATTTTTTATCATACTTTTTAAAATCGAACTGTTTAAAATCGAAGTTTAAATCGCGGTAATCAAATAAAACCAAAACGTCAAAACCGCTATAAGATAAATGTTTTACGGCAGTTTCATCAAACCCCCAGCCGTTAAAAAAGACGATGAGAGAACTATTTTTTTCCTCTTTATTGAGCCAGACGAAATTCATTTTACCACCTCAAACAAAGGTGCAATTTCTTCAAATGTCATATCGGCGCACAAAGATAAACGAAGCCTTGAAGTGTTTTTAGGTACTGTCGGAGGATTAATTGGAAGTACATAAAACCCATTATTTTGCAGTTTTTGAGCCATTTCAACAGTCTTTTCGGCACTCCCTAAAACAACGGGAATGATTTGGGAAGAGCTGAGAGAAGGATAAATTGAGTGGACTTTTCTGAATAAATTATTGAGTTTTTCCTGCTTTTTCTTCAAAACCTCAAATTTTTCGGTTAAAAGAAAATTCGACCACATAACATTGACGGGCGCAAGCGCAGTCGAGAAAATGAAACTTGCCGCTTTATTTACAAGATAATCAATTATCGTTTTTGTTGAAATACAGACAGCACCCATCGAAGCGAGCGATTTTCCGAGCGTTACCGTTATTATATCAACCTTATCAAGCAGCCCCATTTCCTGTGCAACCCCCTGAAGATTTTCCCCGAAAACCCCGAAGGCATGGGCTTCATCGAGCATGAGAAGGCAGTTATATTTTTCCTTCAATTCAACGAGTTTTTTTATGTCCGAAATATCACCATCCATAGAAAAGACTGATTCAGAGATAATTACAGCATTTTTATACTTATCTCTGTTAGTTTTTAAAAGGGTTTCGAGGTTTTCCATGTCATTATGTTTAAATCGAAAATGGTCGGCTCTTGAAATCTGAAGCCCCGAAACGATGCTTGCGTGGTTTAGTTTATCAGAGAAAATGCAGTCGCCTTTTGAAAAAAGGGCAGTAATTATCCCCTGATTACACTGGTAGCCCGTATTAAAAAGAAGAGCCGCTTCTTTATTGAAAAGCTGAGAGAAAGTGTTTTCGAGTTTTTTATAAACCCCGCTTGTTCCTGTCAAAAGGCGGGCGGAGGCAGAGGAAAACAAAAATTCGCTGTCATTTTTATATTTTTCTATAAATTCAAGTTTCAAACTCTCGTCAGTGCTGAGGTTAAGGTAGTCGTTCGAGGATAAATTGAGCATCATTTTTCCGTCAACGACAATAAATTTACCCTCTTTTTTATTAACATTTTTTATCGACCTGAAGTTTGAATTTTGTTTTAATTCGTCTAACTCTTCAGCATACCCGGCAAAAATCAAAAGTTAATCCTTTCTTTTTCAACAACGACAGGTCTTTTGTTTACTCTTGTGTAGATAGCTCCAACGTATTCCCCGACAATTCCTATGAAGAAAAGCTGAACGGCAGAGAAGAAGAATAAACCGATGACCAATGGTGCCTGACCGACATTGAAGGAGTTCCAGAAGAGGAGTTTATAAACAAGATAAAAAAACGCCGCCAACAGACTGAGAGTGCCTATCACAAACCCCGTAAACGCAGCCATTCTCAATGGCATTTTTGAATGTTTTACTACACCTATCATCGCGTTATCGTACATAGTATAAAAATTATTGTGGGTTTTTCCGTGCTCTCTTTTTGGCTGAGTGAAAGGAATTAAAGCCTTTTCAAACCCGATGTCGCAAATCAGTCCTCTCATATAAGGATAAGGATCGTCTATTTTTCTTATTATATCAATAATTTCTTTGTCGTACAAACCAAAACCCGTACACTGTTTGAGTTGTTCGGTTTCATCATCAGCTATTTTTTTCATAAAAAAATAAAACAATTTTCTGACCAGAAACATCAGGGGGGACTCTTTCGATTTCGTTTTTTGAGCAAGCGCCATTTTATATCCCTGCTCCCATTTTTCGATAAATTCCGGAATCAACTCGGGCGGATCCTGAAGGTCTGACGCCATATAGATGATAGCATCGCCCGTTGCGTTAATTATCGCCCAGTAGGGAGAGCGTATATGCCCAAAATTTCTTGAATTAATGATTATTTTGAGCCTTTTATCCTCCTGAGCGAGAGTGCGCATAAGTGCTTCACTGTTATCGGTCGAGCCGTTATCAACGAGAATCTGCTCCCACTCATATTTGCCCTCATATTTTTCCATTTGGGCTTTAACGCGCTCACAGAGAGTTTTTATGTTCTCTTCTTCGTTGTAACAACTTGAAACTATGCTTATTTTCTTCATTTTTTCTGCCTATGCTTTTACACTTTGCTCATTTATAATAAAATTTCTGACTTCTTTGAGTGAAGTAAACTCAAAATCGGGCTTAATATCCGTTTCGTTTTTCATATTATACCTGTTAAACCAGACAGTTCTTATTCCCGCGTTAATTCCGCCTTTTATATCAGAGGTCAGAGAATCGCCCACAATAATTGTTTCTTCCCTTTTAAATTCGGGAATACGGGCAAAACAATAATCAAAAAACTCTTTATTAGGTTTGCATGCGCCGTTTCGCTGGGAGGTAAAGACATCAGAGAAATAATGCCCGATGTTTGAAAGTTTTAATCTACTCTCCTGTATTCTGACAAGACCGTTTGAGGAAATATAGAGCCTGTAGTTTTTATGAAGCTCCTCGAGTATTTCTCTTGCGCCGTCTATAAGGTGAGCGCTGTTTCCGAGTTCGTTTTCGTAAATATCCTCCATTTTTTCGGCATCAAAATTTATGTTATTTACCTCAAAAAGCTGACGAAACCTCTCAACAACAATAAACTCGCAGTCCTTTTCTTTTCTCTCATAAGCCTGCCACAAGGGAATATTTATTGCATGGTAACTTTTTAAAAGCTCATCGGTCGGCTCAATTCCCGCCTTCAAAAGCGCGGTCGAAAGCGCAACTTTTTCGGACTTAAAATAGTCAAATATGGTGTCGTCTAAATCAAAAAATATATTCTTTATCATTTCTTGATTATATCATCGACAGAGATTTTTAGCACAAATTTTAAGCGGGCGAATTAACAGGCTCGATGAAGTTTCTGAACTGTATAGCCTGGGCGACATGAGGGAGTTTTATATCCTCTGAGCCCTCTAAATCGGCTATTGTTCTTGCTAGCTTCAAAATTCTGTCGTAAGCACGCCCTGAAATGTTGAAGTTTTTAGCCGCTTCTCTGAGCAGATTTTCAGACTGTTCATCGATTTTACAGAATTTTTTGATTAATTTTGCGCTCAGCATTGAATTTGTATAGATATTTAGCCCCTTATACCTTTCGTACTGCAGTTTTCTCGCCTTAACAACCCGCGCTCTTATTGTTTTGGAATCTTCTGCGGTGAAGTTTTTATCAATTAAATCGTCAACCTTCAGTCTCGGTACTTCTATCTGAATATCTATTCTGTCTAAAAGCGGGCCTGAGAGCTTTGAGCGGTATCTTGAAATCTGAAAATCGGTGCAGGTACACTGTTTTTCGTAGTCACCCAAATATCCGCAGGGGCATGGGTTCATCGCGGCAAGCAGCATAAAATCAGCGGGAAAACGGACTGTCGTCTGGGCTCTTGAAATGACTATCGTCTTATCCTCTAATGGTTGCCTTAAAACTTCTAAGACATTTCTCGGAAACTCAACGAGTTCATCAAGAAACAAAACTCCTCTGTGCGCAAGCGTTATTTCCCCCGGTTTCGGATTACCTCCGCCCCCTATTATCCCGACCGCAGAAGCGGTATGGTGAACAGGACGAAACGGGCGCTTTGTCACCAAAGGCTTTTTACTGTCCAAAAGCCCCGAAACAGAATAAATTTTTGTGAGTTCAATTGCCTCTTCAAATTCAAGCGGCGGCAAAATCGAGGCGAAACATTTTGACAAAAGAGTTTTCCCTGAACCCGGAGGACCTGACATAAGAACATTATGACCGCCTGCCGCGGCTATTTCAAGCGCCTTCTTTGCTTTTGTCTGACCTTTAACGTCCTTAAAGTCATAAAGGTCGTCTGCTTCCGCGTTTTCTTTTAAATATTCTTCAATATTTACAACTGTCGGAGGAATAAGCTCGTGCGTTTCCGTTGTCGAGGAAAAGTGATTGACTATCTGCCTTAAATTCTTAGCCCCGATAACTGTTATTTCGGGGATAAGCGCAGCTTCGGTTGCGTTTTCAAACGGAACAACAACCGTCTTTATTCCCTGCTCCTTTAACCCCTGAACGATAGGCAGAATACCTCTGACACTTCTTATAGAGCCATCAAGAGATAATTCGCCTATAAACGCAGCATCTTTAAAATCACTCTGGAGGATAATTCCGCTTTTAACCAAAATTCCGACCGCGATAGGCAAATCATACAAACTGCCCTCTTTTTTGATGTCGGCAGGCGCGAGGTTAACGACAACTTTTGTCTGAGGGAAATTATACCCCGAGTTTTTTATGGCGGCGCGAACCCTCTCTTTTGCTTCAGAAACGGCAATATCAGGCAGACCGACAATCGAAACCGAAGGGAGCGACATATTTGTATCCACCTCAACAGTGATTTTATATACATCAAGCCCGATTACAGTAGCGGTAATAACCTGAGAAATCAATTCCTGCCCCTTAAAAACTGTCAACAAGAAAAGTATATAATGATAAACCCTCTCCCTTCAAGATGTTTTAACGAAAGATGAAGATGAGAATTATTTGTTAAAAATTTATAAAATGTGGTATTATACTATTAAATTATTATAAGAAGGAGAGAAAATTATGTTTAATAATAATTTAAAATCTGTTCCTACCCCCCCCAATAAATTGGGATTTACACTCGCAGAAGTTTTGATTACTCTTGTCATCATTGGCGTTATTGCAGCGATAACTGTTCCAAGTTTAATTAATAAAACAAATAATCAGGAAACTGTTGCTAAACTAAAAAAAGCATATTCGACTCTTGCTCAGGCTGTTAAACTCTCTGAAATAGATAATGGAAGTACAGATAATTGGGATTATTCTTTATCATCTGAAAATTTTTATAAACAATATTTAAAAAAATATGTAATAAATACGAAAGAATTCGGCTATGTCGATTTAGAATCACTGGGAATTAAGTATTATTGGCCAAATGGGACAGAAATAGGTTCAGGGTATGAATTATATGGCGGTTTATATAGATTTATTTTAAATGACGGAATTTCTATATACTTCGGCAATTCTTACGATACCTTTAGAGCATTATATGTTGATATAAATGGTGCTAAAAAACCAAATAAAATGGGAAAAGATTTGTTTGTATTTTCTATCCAAAAAGATTATAAATTTACTCCGTATGGATTTGGAAATTCTAATCAATCTTTTGGAACAGTTGCAAATCGTGATGTATTAAAAGGAACAAATTCTCATGCTTGCGCAAAAGACAAATATGGTTTTTGGTGTGCGGCATTAATTATGACTGATAGTTGGCAAATAAAAAGTGATTATCCAATTTAATTTGTAGTTTGTAGTAGCAGTAGAAAGTAGGGTAGACTTCAGTCTACCGATATAAAAAAACAAGAATTCAGGTCGGGTTCATTGTCAATTTATGAACCCGACTATAAATCTATTTATCCAGTCCTTTAATCGACTTCTTATCCCCTGCAACAGAGAGAAAGTAAGGCTTTGAGAAGTATTTATTTGCAGCTTCTTTTATATCCTCTTTTGTTACGGCATTAATCAACTCGGGATATTTTGTGATAAATTCATACCCTCTGCCTGTTATCTCAAGCCAGTTAACAGTTGCCGCCTTTTCTCCGTTCGTTTCCATTGAAATAATATAGTTTCCGATTAACTTCGATTTTGCATCTCTGAGCTCGTCATCAGAAACAAACTCTTTCTTAATCAGATTAATTTCGTTAATCAGCCCTTCTTTCGCTTCTCTTGCGCGTTTCGGGTTAGTTCCTATATAAACCGTAAACACCCCTTTTTGAATATTTGCGCTGAAATCAGAGCCGACCTGATAGGCTAAACTCTTTGAATCTCTCAAATTTACAAAAAGTCTTGAACTCATGCCCGAGCCTAAAATCGCGTTTAAAACATTGAGCACTGCCCAGTCTTTTTGGTTATTTATCCCCTCCGTATGCCAGCCCATAACAAGCCAGAGCGCCTGAGAATCTTTTTCCGTCAGTTTTGTCCTGACCGAAGGAGCAGGAAAATTTGTTTTTCTTGTTGTTATATCAAGTTTAGGGGCATCGGTTTTATTAAAAATATCCGTAAAATATTTTATAAACTCATCAGGGTTAACATTCCCGTTGACCGAAATTTTGAGATTTTGAGCATCAAACAAACCGTTATAATATTTGACTACATCCTCTCTTTTTATTTTCGGAACGGAGTTTTGAAGAACAGAATTACTGCTGTCATAAGTGCTGCCGCCCCAGACGAGATGTTTATATTCATCAAACGCAATACCCGAAGGCTGATTTTTGCTCTGGGTTATCTCGAACATCTTATCGGACTTTGCTTTTTCAATTTCATTATCGCTCAAAAGTGCGTTATTAACCACTTCCTTTAAAATATCAAAGGCCAAAGCACTGTCATTTTTGGTAAATTTCATCGAGGCGGTATAAATTTCAGTACCTGCGCCAAGAGCGAGTTTAATTCCGTTTTGCTCTAAAAGTTCCGAGAAGGTTTGTTTATCATATTTTTTCGTCCCCTTCGTCATTGTTTTGGCGCAAATTGAAGCCGTTCCTTTGATTTCCTCCGTCATTAAACCCTTTGGAGATGCGATATTCACTGCAATTATATCGTTTGTTTTATTTTGGGTTATGACAAGCTCCGCCCCGTTTGAGAGCAGATATTTTGTGGTATCCCCGTCCTGTTTTAGTATTTTATAAGAATAGTCTTTGTTTTCAGCCTTTGAAAGAGTTTTTGAAGGCTGATTTTTGGACTGAACAATTGTTAAAACTGAATTTTGCTCTGTAAGGTACTTATTTGCAACCCTTTTTATATCCTCCGCCGTTACCTTATTGATGTTTGAAACATAACTGTTATAAAAATTAAGGTCTTTATTTAGAGTATAGACATACCCAAGCTCATTTGCTATATTTGATACGGATTCTCTTGAATAGAAGGTGTCTCTTTCAATCATACTCTTTGCTTTTTTGAGTTCACCCTCCGAAACCAAATCGGTTTTAAGTGAATTTATCTCTTTAAAAATTTCATTTTTAATTTCTTCCGTATCAGAGGAGGAATAAGTCGCGCTTACGATAAAAAGAGAGTCCTCAACCATATTTGAATTACCAGCAGAAACAGAGAAAACAAGCTCTTTTTCGTCTTTTAAACTCTTATACAGCCTCGAAGTCCTTCCGTCACCTAAGATAACGGACAAAACATCGAGCGCATAGTTGTCTTTTGAGGACAAATCAGGTGTTCCTTTGAACGCAAGCGAGAAATAGTTTGTGTCTATATCCATTGAAGATACGTTTTTAATCGGTTTTTGAGGTTTTAAATCAACTTTATATTTCGGTTTTGTTGTTTTATTGGCGGTTTTTGGCTGAATAAAGTTATCTTTTACCAGTTTGACTGCCTTTTCACTGTCGATATCCCCGACAATAACCGTTGTCATATTGTTTGGGGTGTACCAGGTATGGTAAAAATCAAGTATTTCATCTCTCGAAATTTTTGAAATTATCTCTCTTGTGCCGATTACATCGCGTTTATAAGGGTGTGTTTTATAAAACGATCTGAACATTTCACTATAAATCTTCCTTGAAGGCGAGTCCTCACCCTTTGAAATTTCCTCGATAACAACGCCCCTTTCCTTCTCAATTTCATCAGGGGGAAGAAGAGGGTTCAAAAGCATATCCGCGTGCATTTTAAGGGCAAGTTCAAAATCTTTTGAAGGAATTAAAATATAATAGTGGGTAAAATCTCTGCTCGTTGCAGCGTTTGTGACTGCGCCTTTTGACTCCAGAATTTTATCAAAACTGCCCGCAGGATAGTTTTTACTTCCCTTAAAAAACAAGTGCTCGAGGAAATGCGCAACACCGTTATTTTTGTCGGTTTCGTTTACAGAGCCCGTCTTAATCCAGGTGTCAATAATAACCATCGGGTTCGCCTTAATCTCCTCTACAACAACCGTCTGCCCCGAGGGAAGTTTTTCAACAACCACCTCCTGACCAAAACAAACTGAAGTGAAAACAAAAACCATTATAACCAAAATTTTTTTCATATTTTAATCCCTTAACCATTTTAACAGGGTTAGTAACCCCGACCTGTATAAATTTTACTATAAAACAATAAGAGAGGAAAACATATTAGCCAAAAAGGTTAATAATATTCTGCCCTATCCTTTGTGAGAGGGTTTATTTCTTACTGTATATCGCCTTAATTGTATTTGCATCGCGGTTTGAAATTTGCGAATTTTTATAGGTTTCTGTCGAATAGTACATAATGTCGTTTTTATTTTTTGTATGCTCTAAAATACCTATGGCATGCCCGACCTCGTGAAGAATGATAGAGAGAAGCTCATTATCGGTGTAAGGTCTGTTTGAATTGGTATCCTGAGTTGCAATATCGATAGTGACGGGGGGCTTAAAATAAATATCGCCTGTCTGGGTATTTTTCATAAAACCGCCTTTAAAACTCGTCAGCCCTGCAACATTTTTCTTTATAAATTCAACGTAAGAGCAGATAATATCAGCGCCTTCGCGTTTTGTCTGAAACGCAAAATGTATCATCATCAGACGGCTGTCCCAGGTCTGAAAAGCGCGCCTGAAGAGAATTTCTTTTCCCTTTGCAGGCTCAATATAAACTTTTATGTTATTAGGATTTTGCCATTTTGCAGTTGCCGAAATTTCGTTGAGGTAGTTGCCGTTATCCTCTGAACCCGCCTTAACCTTTGATTTATACTGTTCATCAATATAAGCTATCATCTGTTTTGCGCTCTCATCAAGCCTGGGGTTTTGGTTTCTGTCGGTCGTCAAAAAGCCCGAAAGTTCTCTTCTTGCCTCAACAAACTTCTTTTCCTGAAACAAATACATTCCATACATATACCTTATGGCATTTATGTTGCTGTTCTGATATAAAAGACGGTAACAGTTGGAAGTTTTTTCCTGCTCGCACTTTTCAACACCCGCCTTCAAATCTTTTTCAGTCATTTTTGCCTGAGCAAGCGGACAAATTAAAAACATTATTATTAAAGCTAAAAGAAATTTTTTCATTGTTTTACCTTATTACAAATTACTTCCGACCAGGTAATATTTTGCACAGAATAAGCCTTTGCCTATCTTTGAACAGCCTGCTGAGAGTTTTGAAATTGAATATCCGTCACCATAAGCGGTAATTTTATCGTTAAAAATATTTACAAAGAAAATATCCGCACCAATTTTGTTAGGCTTCTTAAATCCGTTCACGTCAACAAACATAAACGCGTAAGGCATAGGGCGGTTGTCCTCGCTCTCCGTATTTTTCTTTATAGCGCCAATAACATTATTTTTCATCATAAAAAATTTATTAAAATAATATTTTGATGACTGTTTGACGTAAGTTTTGTTTCGGTAAGTGTATTTGTACTTTGCAAAATCTTTGCTGTAATCAGCAGTATTATCAATATCAAGAAAAGGCTTCACCTGCTCAAAATACTCTTCGCTTGTCATAGAGGAAGGGTTATCCCCGAAAATCGAGCCGTTCTGAGCTTTTGCGAGATTAAAGGAATACTCTAAATCGCTAAAAACCTTATGCCACTTTGCAACCCTCTGCCCCTGAGACGCATCGGACATACTCAAAGGCATCATAACCGCCGCAATAATGAAGATTGCAAAAAAGATTATTAATATTTCAAGTATTGTAAATGCTCTAAACTTCATTTTGACAGTTCAACTCTTTTCTTCTCTTTGATTAATTCATCGTAAACCCACTCGGGAACAAAATTTTTGCCTAAAATAATATTTCCGTTGGTCGGATTTGGTGCGTGAAAATCGCTTCCGCCCGTAACAATTAACCCGTATTTTTCCGCCAGTGTTGAAAAATATTCGATTATGGCGGGGGAATGCTTTCTGTGGTATGCTTCAAGCCCTCTCAACCCAAAGTTCATGAGGTCTTTTGTCAGAGCATCCGCAATATCAACGTCATAAGGATGAGCGAAAACAGGTATTCCGCCTGCATCGTAGATGACCTCAACGGCATCATGGGGGCTTACCGTTTTTCTTTTTACATAAACGTTTGAATCGTCATTAATGTATTTTGCGTAAGCATCGGTAATGGAAAGGTTCCCCCCCGAAGCCATGGCAATAGCCCTTGCGATATGAGGACGACCGATACTACCGCCTTCTGCAACGAGTTTTTTTATGTCCTCAAAGCTCACGTTAATGCCTGCCCTCTTCTTCAGAAGAGAACTGATTTCTTTTGCCTGTTTTATACGAGCCTGCTGCTGAGTTTTAATTAACTTCTGAAAATCGGAATTGTTGATGTCCATAAAATATCCGAGGATGTGGACTTCGTAGCCTTTATAAAGAGTATTTATTTCAACACCCTGAATAAGTTCTATCCCGTTTTCTTTTGCATAATCACCCGCTTCACTCCACGACAGAACATTGTCATGGTCAGTGATTGCGATTGCACCAAGCCCTGCGTCTTTTGCACAGTCGACTATTTTCTTTGGAGAAAATACGCCGTCAGAAAAAGACGTATGGATATGCAAGTCAATTTTCACCTTATTTACCTTTCATAATAATATTTCCTTCATTATCGTTGTACTTTAAATCAATTCTTTTTATCGTTTCGGTTTTTCCCGTTAAAGTGTTTACGGATAATTCAACACCGTTTATCTGTAAACTGTCGGAAACCGAAACATCAAGTCTTTCAGGAAGAGATGTAATCATTCTTCTGATTGACTGTTCATAGTTCATCCCGATTATGCCCGAAGTATCACCGCAGTAGCCTGCGTCTGTAATGTACCCTAAGCCGTTTTCAAAAATTCTCTCATCTGCCGTCTGGATATGGGTATGAGTGCCGACTAAAGCGCTCACCCCGAGTTCATCACAAAATCTTGCCATACAAAGTTTTTCTGCTGTAGCCTCTGCGTGAACATCAACAAAGATAAGAGAAGTTTCTTCTTTTATTTTCTTAACCGTTTCTTCTAAAATTTCCCAGGGAGAGTCAATCAAATTCATAAAAGTGCGCCCGAGAACATTTATTACACCGAGCTTTACCCCCTCTTTTTCAATAATACGAAACCCGACTCCGGGTGTATTTTTCGGATAATTCAGAGGACGGATTAATCTGTCGGACTCTTCAATATAATCGAAAATTTCACGTTTATCCCAGATATGATTACCCGAAGTAAAGACATCAATACCCGCCTGCGAGAGTTCATCGTGGTTCTTCTTAGTCAGCCCGAAGCCATGTGAAGCATTCTCTACATTTGCTATCAGAAAATCAGGTTTGTTTTCAAGAGAATTAACATAACTTTCCACGACATGCCTGCCCTGACGGCCGACTATATCACCTAAAAAAATTATATTAACATTATCTTTCATAGCCTTTTATTTTGCGATTTCAGTATTTCTTGTTTCTCTGACAACGGTAACCTTAATTTGTCCCGGATAATCAAGCTCTTCTTCAATTCTCTTTGCAATATCTCTCGCAAGTTTTGCGCTGGCTAAATCGTCAAATTTATCAGGCTGAACGATAACTCTCATCTCGCGCCCTGCCTGAACAGCAAAGGACTGCTTAATTCCATCGTAGCTGAGCGCAATTTCTTCGAGTTTCTGAAGTCTTTTGATATAAATTTCGAGTGTATCACGTCTTGAACCCGGACGGCCTGCCGAAATAGCATCGGCAAGTTTTACAAGCACCGCCTCGATTGAATTTGCGGTAACATCATCGTGATGAGCCTCTATCGCGTGGATAATATTTTCTTTTTCACCATAACGTCTTGCGAGCTCAACACCCAGCTCAATATGAGTTCCTTCCTGAGTCTGGTCAACGGCCTTACCTATATCATGTAATAAACCTGCTCTCTTTGCCACCTTGATGTCTGCACCAAGCTCTGCCGCAAGCATTCCTGCGATATGCCCGACCTCAAGAGAGTGTTTAAGAACATTTTGACCATAACTGGTTCTGTAATATAATCTTCCTAAGTATTTAATTAATTCCTTATGAATATTCATTATGCCCATTGAAATAACGGCATTTTCACCCTCTGCCTTAATTTTGGCATCAACCTCTTCAGTTGCCTTTTCAACCATTTCCTCAATTCTGACGGGGTGGATACGACCATCCGCAATAAGTTTTTCGAGTGCAATTTTTGCAATTTCTCTTCTGACAGGATCAAAAGAGGATAATACAACGGCTTCAGGGGTATCATCAATGATTAAATCAACACCCGTCAGAGTTTCAAGTGTTCTGATGTTTCTTCCCTCACGGCCGATGATTCTGCCCTTCATTTCGTCAGATGCAAGCTGAACAACGGACACCGTTGATTCAACCACCTGGTCGATAAGGCAGCGCTGCATAGTCGTTGTGAGAATTTCTTTTGCTCTTTCGTTTGAAACCTCTTTAATATGATTTTCGTTTTCTCTAATCATATTGGCAGCCTCTTGCTGCAAATCCTGTTTCAGTTGGTCAAGCAAAATTCTTTTGGCATCCTCAGATGATAATCCGCTGATTCTCTCTAGTTCCTGAACCTGATGAGAAATAACTTCATCGAGATAGTCCTCTTTTTCGACTAACTCTTCATTTTTCTTGGTAAATTCAGCCTCTCGGTCAACAGCCTGCTGAATTTTAGCCTCAAGTTCTTCTTCACGTTTAATTAATTTGTTTTCCTGCCTGTTAAGTTCCTGACGGCGCTCTTTTTGCTCTTCCTGAAACTTTTCGATGTCTCTTTGTACAGACTCTTTGGCATCAATCATAGCCTCTTTTTTGATTCTGTCGATTTTATCTTCCTGGTCTTTATATTTGAGTTCAAGAAGATGAAGGGATGACTGATAAGATTTTCTTTGCAGCAAAAATGCGAACACTGCAATAAAAGCGAGTGCTTCAGTAACATGCGGCAATATCTGATTAATACTAATAATTGTCCTATACCTCGTTCTTAAATACGTATAACATAGGCAAATATGCACTATCGCATATTCGAAGGTCTATTAACAAATGTATAATTTAATGTTTATTTCATATAGTTAAAATTGTTTTATTGTATCTACACCTTAAAAATATTCTATCATATATCGGGCAATTTTAACAATAGATTTTTAATTTTTATATATAATATTTTTTTGAGAATAATATTGACTAAGAAGTTTTTTAATTTTATACTTGAGAAAGAAATGCCTTGGTGGCGGAATCGGTAGACGCGTCGGACTTAAAATCCGATCGGGGTCAAACTCGGTGCCGGTTCAAGTCCGGCCCAGGGCAGATTTAAAACAGTCGGCAACGGCTGTTTTTTTTATTGAAAATAATACTTATAATTTTTGTCTGTATTTTCGCTCTTATATTTTTCAAAGAGTTCTCTGTCTAAACCATTTTGATGAGGGAAAGTTCTTGCCATTGAAACATATTTGGCAGAATCATACCATTCAAATTCCAAGTTATTACTTTGCGCATAATTTTCAAAATAATCCATCAGCATATAAACGTGAGGCGAAATCTCTTTTAAGTTGTTGTTCGCATAAGAATATTCAACATCAACAATAATACTTCTTATATCAAGTTCTTTTATCTTCCTGAGGTATGCATCAACCTCATCAAGCGTATCATTTACCCCGGGGATTATTATGTATTTTACTTTTACCATTTTCTGATAAATTTCGGGCAGATTTTTCCTATAGTGGGCAATATTTCCCCAAACCGTATCTGATTTATCCACACGTTTAATTTTCTCATAAACTTCCTTTGTCGCAGAGTCGGGGGAAATAATAATACTGACTCTTCCCTTTTTTAGTCCTTCTCTGACCGCACGTGAAAATAAAATTCCCGAAGAATGAATACGAATAGCGGTTTTTGTCGGAATAAACAGATTAAGAAGTTGTTCAAACTCCTTCATAATGGTCGGCTCACCACCCTGAAAAGTGATTTCACCGTAATCACGGAACTTCCCCGATTTAATTAAATCTTTAATGGCAGGCAAAATATTATTTTTCGTTCTCGGTCTGTTTAAATTAACCCCGCAATAAATACATCTTGAATTGCACTCACTCCAGTGGTTGAAATTAATATAGGCAATATAATCGTCATCGTCCCAGTCCTGCTCATAAAGACTATAACAACCCTCGCACTGCGCAAGATCTTTTATCTGCTGAGCCTTCCTCTGTTCTCTTTTAACCCTGAAAAGTTCATCCCAGTTAATCTTGTTGTTGCCGTAAAAATTGAGAACAGGCAAAAGCCCTTTGTTAAACTCCCTTGATAGACAACAAGCCTGAACAGAATCAATGTCAATCGAAATTCCATGCTCAATTAAATGACAACTCTTGTATTTCATAATATCTCCTGAACTCGAATATTATCATAAAAAACAGAGATAAACAATAATTAAATGTAAGTTAGGCATTACTGAAATACGAAAAAACGTTATAAATTTACAAGACGGGGAATATTTGATAATATAGTTATTAATTAGAGAATTAAGAGAGGTTTTTAAGTATGTTTAATTTGTAAAACAAATTCGTTTCTACCCCCCCCCACTTCTTTTGGAAAAGAAGTAGGCAAGAAAACTTTCGTAGTTTTTAAAGTTCTATCAATAATTTACTAAATCATTGTTTTGGTAAAGGTATTTGTAGGTCGTGTTGTCAAACACGACAAATGATTTATATTTCTAGCGAATACAACCCTCTCCCTAGCCCTCTCCCCAGGAGAGGGAACGTGTTGGGCTTCACCCTCGCCGAAGTCTTAATAACTCTCGTCATTATTGGCGTTATTGCAGCTATTACAGTACCTACATTAATAATAAAACATCAAAAGGAACAAACCGTAACAAGATTAAAAAAAGCGTATTCTGATTTGTCAAATGTTATCAAATATTCAGAAGTTTCAAATGGATATATTTCAACTTGGGATTTTACATTAACAACAGAAAACTTTATCAATAAGTATCTTTCATCTTATATTGTCCTTTCAAAATTATCTAACGAAAGATATAGGCAAGAAGTAGTATATAGTAATATTAAAGGTGAAAAATTTGGAAGTAGTGGTTTTTCATTATTTAATGAAACAAATCATAATCGTATATGGAAATTAAATTCAGGTAGCACATTATTATTCGATTATACTTCCATGGATATTGAAAATGGCTATTTGGTTGCTATTGATATTAATGGGAATCAAAAACCAAATAAATTAGGAAAAGATCTTTTTGTTTTCGGAATACATAAATATAAAGGTTTACAGCCATATCGATGGAATTTAAATAATGGTACTCCCGCAGATGTTACAAGAAATTCTCTTTTGACAAGAACAGCGGAACCATGTTGTAATAAAAATTGTTTTGTTGGATATGGTTGCAGTGCATTAATAATGATAGACGGCTGGCAGATTAAAGACGATTATCCGTGGTAACTAAAAATCGGTAGGGTGCAATTTTTTGCAACTTAATATAAAAACAACAAAAACCTCTGAGTTAATCAGAGGTTTTTGTTTAAAAAAGGTACCGGCAGCTAGTTATCTTTCCGTGCGGTCTCCCGCAGAGTATTTTCACCGCAATCAGTCTTTACGATCGTGTTCGGGATGGGAACGAGTGGTATCCTGACGCTTGGCCACCGGAAAAGTTTTGTCGAACAGTATCAATAAAATCGACTGTTCAATGAACTTTTGAGGTTCATACGCTGAAAGCTGCATAGAATTATAAAATATATCATAAATCAAACTAAAAAGTTTAGGAAAAGCGTTCGTCCGATTAGTATCGCTCGGCTGAAAATATTGCTACTCTTACACCTGCGACCTATCAACCATATAATCTGTATGGGGACTTATTATCTTGCGATAGAGAGAACTCATCTTACGGTGGGCTTCGTACTTATATGCTTTCAGCACTTATCCGCTCCGAACACAGCTACCGGGCGTTTACCGCGGGCGCGATAACCCGTACACTGGAGGTTCGTTCTTCCCGGTCCTCTCGTACTAAGGAAGACTCCGTTCAATTCTCTTGCGCGTATACCGGATATGGACCGAACTGTC
>JAFXYZ010000037.1 GCA_017541465.1 bacterium
ATAACATTTTTTGTTGGGCAAGAATGCCCAACTTACATTTTCTTTTTTTTGGTAGACTAAAGTCTACCCTACACACTTACATTTTGTCAGGCGGTGCCTGACCTACACACTTTTCCCTTGCGGGCAAACCCTCATCCCAACCCTCTCCCAAAAGAGAGGGAGTATCCTTTTTCCAATTTCAGCAGTTTTTCTTTAATATCCACCCCGCACGCAAAACCCGTCAGAGTGCCGTTTTTTCCTATTACTCTGTGGCAGGGAATAAGAATAATAATCGGGTTTTTATTATTTGCCCCGCCGACCGCTCTCGTGAGGTTTTTATTCCCTAAACGAAGCGCAATATCCTGATATGATACGGTTTTACCGTAAGGAATTTTCCTTAACTCCTCCCAAACCCTTTTCTGAAAGGGTGTTCCCTTCGGGTTAAGAGGAAGAGAAAATGTCTTTCTTTTTCCTTTAAAATATTCGTCAAGTTCTTTTATTGCGCTTTGGACTAATTTTTCACTGCTTTTAAAATCTGAAATTTTTTCACTAACAAGCGAAAGCGAAACTATTTCCCCTTCCTCAGTTTTTATTTTTAAATTCCCTATTTGCGTCGAAAAAACATATTCCATAATATTTTCATACCAAATATTTCGTTTAAGGTCAAATTAAAAAAAAATTATACCAAAACGCAAATATAAACCGAAAAAATTTCAGAAAAAGGAAGATAATGGTAACATCAAAAAAAGTAAAATCATCTTGGGAGAATAGTATGATGAAAAAGTCAATCACTGTATATCTGATTGAGGATTACAAGCCTGCAAAAACAGAATTCAGGGAAGTTTTAAACGGGCTCAAAGATATTTGCTGCATCGGAAATTCAGATAAAGTTAAGGAGGGTTTAAAGGCAATAATCAAACAAACCCCCGATATTTTGTTAATTGATATAAATTTAAAGGATATGAACACACTTTATGCCATAAGAAGAATTAAAGACCTCATGCCAGAGCTCAAAATTATTGTTCTGACTTCAGAAAATAAAAGTCTTGAAGCCGTTATGTCGCTGAGCGCAGGCGCTTTAGGGTATTGTATGAAGGAGAGGGATGTTCTCGAAAAAGCCATAAGAACAGTATATTCGGGCGCTTGTTTTCTTGACGGCTCAATTTTAGGTTATGTTTTAAAATACCTTCCGCCCGTTGACGAATCGATGAGCCCTGACAAACCAAACACTGCGGACAACAAATATATGCTCTCAAAACGAGAGCTTGAGGTTTTGAAATATCTCGTAAACGGCAAGAATAACCTCGAAATTTCGGAAGAAATGTTTATCTCTGTTTATACAACAAAAGCATATATCGGAAATATTCTCAAAAAACTCTCGGTCAGCGACAGGTTAAAAGCGGTCGTCAAAGCAATAAGAGAACAACTTGTGTAGTTCTTTTTAAAGATAGTCCTTGAGATATTTGACCTTATTTGAGGCTCTTAGTTTTTTAATTGCGCAGCCTTCTATCTGCCTTATCCTCTCTTTTGAAAACCCCATCTCTCTTCCAAGTTCTTCAAGTGTCTTTGGCTCACTACCGTCGAGCCCGAAGCGGTTTATTAAGACTGTTTTTTCTTTTTCGTCCAAAAGTCTCATAATTCTCTGAAGGTCTTTATATAAAAAATCATTATTAACCTTCTTTTCAGGTGTTTTAGAGGTGGCATCAAAAATAAAATCCCCGAGCACGAGCGAGTCATTGACCTGAGAGTCAATACTAATAGGCTCATGCTCAAGGGTTGCGAAAATCAGAGAAAGCGTCTTTTTTGAATACCCCAGCTTTTCTTCCAATTCCTCAACAGTCGGCTCATACCCGTTCTTATAGGAAAGTTCATAAATCGCTCTTTTTACGTTTCTGATTTTATCCGCCATGTGAACAGGCACTCTGATAAGCCTTGCGTGGTTTGCGATTGCCCTTATAATTGACTGTCTTATCCACCAGGTGGCATAAGTTGAAAACCTGAACCCTTTTGAATAGTCATATCTGTTTGCAGCTTTAATCAGCCCCAAAGAGCCCTCCTGTATTAAATCCATATACAAAACACCCTGTCCCGTATATTTTCTTGCTATGCTCACAACAAGCCTGAGGTTGGACTGAATAAGTTTTTTCCTCGCAATAAAACTCTTCCGCTTGTCCTCCTCCTCTTTTATCGCCCTCCCGAGTTCCTTTTCCTCCTCGAGCTTCAGAAGTTTTATCTTGCCTATGTCTTTTAAATACATCTGAAGAATATCGTCTTTTTCAATGATGATATTAAAAGACTCTGCCTCTTCACTCTCTTCCTGAAAATCGCTTTGTTTTAAACTAAAATTACTCATAATTGATTACCTCAACTGTTCGTTTAACACTTGTTCTACAAATCTTTGACGAAAGAGAGGGAGTAAGGTTTCATTAATTTATAATTTTGTAAATAAGAGTTTTCTTTTCAACGGGCTTCGCATCAAACTGAAACGCTTCGGAGACAATAGCTTTAGCCTCTTCGATAACATTCTCTTTATTTGTTAAAATTGTTGCAATAACCTCTTCTTTATTTACAAAATCGGTCGATTTTTTGTTGAGGTAAATTCCTGCGCTGTGGTCAATATCGTCTGATTTTTTATCTCTGCCTGCGCCCAGGAGTTTGCAGGCTTTTGCGATTTTCAGCGCGTCTATTGATTTTATATACCCTGTTGTATGAGATTTGACTTCATATTTATATTTTGCGCTCCCGAGTTTTAAATAATCATCTATAACACTGTCGTCACCGCCCTGTGCTTTGATTATTTCCCTGAATTTTTCGAGCGCCCTGCCTGACATTACCAAATCTTCCAGATATTTTCTGCATTCCTCCTGTGAAGAGAAATTATGAGTGTATTTAAGTATTTTTTCTGCAAGAGTGAAGGTGATTTCTTTTAAGTCCTCGCACATATTTCCTTTTAAAAATTCAATAACCTCCTGAACTTCAACCGCGTTTCCTACGGCATGCCCTAAGGGTTCATCCATTGAGCTTATGACTGCTGAGATATTTCTGTTCAGTCTTTTTCCGACCTCAACCATAATGTTTGAGAGCTTTTCAGCATCCTCAGGAGTTTTTATAAAGGCACCTTTGCCGCATTTAACATCGAGCACGATATGGTTTGCGCCCGAGGCTATTTTCTTTGAAACAACCGAAGAGGCGATAAGAGGTATTATATCAACAGTAGAAGTAACATCGCGAAGTGCATATAGTTTTCCGTCCGCAGGGCAGAGAGAAAGTGTCTGAGCCGCTATTGCGGTATGGAGTTTTTTAATCTGAGCTTTAAACTCGGGGATAGGAAGAGCCGTATTAAAACCCGGAATGGATTCTAACTTATCGATAGTTCCCCCGGTATGCCCGAGCCCTCTTCCCGAGAGCTTTGCAAGATACACCCCTGCCGCCGCCATAATCGGCATAAACATAAGGGTTATTTTATCCCCGACACCACCCGTTGAGTGTTTATCCGCGACATTATCAGAAATATCCGACAAATCGAGAATTTCCCCCGACTGCACCATATATTTTGTTAAGTAAGTCGTTTCATCAAGAGTCATGCCACGAAAATAAATCGCCATAAGAAGTGCGCTGGTCTGGTAGTCCTCAATAGCGCCCGAGGTAACACCTTCCACGAAAAACTTTATTTCCTCTTCGCTCAGCTCATGACCTGTTTTCTTTTTTTCGATTAAATCAATAATTCGCATAAATAAACCCTCTTAAACCATTAGAATTTAAAAGAGAAGCCTTTTTAAAGGGCTTCTCTTTCATTGAAACCTCATAACCGGACTATTTTTGCTGGTTATTCAGATACTGAATGATGTCTTTTGTAATATCAACACCGCCTGTGAATACAACTCTGTAGTCAAGAACGATGTCAATTTTCTTGTTTGAAGCAACTACTTTGGAAGCGTTCATAATATTGTTATAGATTTCATCTTCCTTCTGCATCTTTAACTTATAGAGTGATTCTTCTTTGAGTTTAAACTCAGCCTGAGTTTTTTCTTCAAAATTCTTCTTCTGAACGGGTGATTCTATTGCTTTAAACTGTTTATCCTTGTCAATGATATACTGCTGAAGTTCAAGAGCCTTGTTGTCTAATTCTTTATATGCTCTCTTTGCATAGTTATATTCGGATTCAACCTTTTGAAAATCCAAATAGCCGATAGTCTGAGCATCAGCCATCAGATTAACTCCGAAGAATGCTACCAACAAAGATAAAAATATTGCTGCTTTTTTCATTATATTCCTCCAATTTCTGTAATTCGATTTTAGCATAAAACATTTCAGAAAAAAAGAGTTATCCTGAAATTTATATTATATAACTGAAAATAATGAAATTTGGTTCAAAATATTACCGCCATGTTGTATAATAAGGAAAAGAGAGAGATAACGTGGGCAATTTCGGTTTTTTAAAGAAAATAGACTCTGATTTATACAAAATCGCGGACGAAGCAGAAAAGCTATACCGCGATGAATATTTTGACCAGTGTATTACCCAGACAAGAAAATTCGGGGAAAACGTCTGCCGAAATATGCTCGAGGACGATTGTTCGTCTGACGACACCTTCGATAACCTCATCACCAAATTAAAGGACATGTCAACGGGAAGCGACATGGAAAAAGAGTTTATTGAAGATTTATACTTCATTAAAAAAGAGGGAAACAAATCTGCCCACGGCAAAAACTCAAAAAACAGCGGTATGACGGCGCTTGAGTGTTTAAAAAGAGTCTTTGAGCTCTCAATTTCCTATTCCGTTCAGAAAAAAGGAGCATCAAAAAACCTTTTAAGAAAAGATTATGATATTAATTTATTGATATTGGATAAAAAAATGCCTAAAAAAAGACTTGTTGATGAATATTTAGAGCGCTCGGACTATGGGAAAAAGCCCGAAAAACCTCAGAAAAAGAACCAACACACAAAAACCAAACCCCGAAAAGATGATTATGAAGAGCAACCTTCAAAAACCTTTAAAAAAGGGTTATCGTTTAAATACAAGTTCGTAATCTTCTCGTTTTTGTTCTTATGCCTGCTTATTATTTTCTTTTTTATAATCAGTCTCTAACCGAAATAATCAGGGAAAAGAAGTTTAAACACTTTCGGAACACCGTCAGAGTCTTTTAAATCTCTGAAGGCGCATCTCGGAACACCCGCGTGTCCTGTGTTTACGTGGAAATATTGTCCGTCCTGCCCGCGCTTTTTGATGGAACCGATTACATTCTTTGTATTCTTGTCCATATCACCGTTTCCACCGACACCATAGACGGGAATATTGATTTTATCCATAATACTGCCGTTGACAAAACTTGCAGAACAGGTCAGCGCTCTTGAGAAGAAATGGTCATCGTTATCACCGGCGCAGGCAAGAACTCCGAGAGAGCCCTCCGAATGCCCCGCTACAACGATATTGTCTTTATCAATGTTATATGTCTTTCCGACTTCTCTTACTACGTTTTTAATGTCGTTGACCTCTGCCTTCCATTTACTGTCGGGTGAAAGAGGCATAACGATTATGCCGTTGAACGTTCCGCCCATTTCTTCAGGGTGGTTTTTCAAAAGGTCATACATGCTTGTATTCTTAATTCTGTCAAAATTGCCGTCCTGCCAGCCGTGAAGCCAGGTTATTACAGGCACCTCCTGAGTTTCATCAAGATCCTTCGGCTTAATTAACACGTAATCAAACCCGTTCGGGTTATGCACCTCTTCAAATTCATAGTCGGAATCAGAGTAAAATTCGCCCGTATTAACACTGTATTCTTTGCTCTTTTCTTTTGCCTGTTTTTCGTTTAAAACTTCGTTTACCTTCTTGGCTTCAACCTTTGAGCTCTCATAATCTGTCTGAGCCTGAGTAATCGCCTCTGTTTTAGTCTTATCAAGCTCTGTTTTTGAAGAATTGAAGTCCCTCAGTGCCGTTTTGGTATCTTCACTGACATTTTTATTACTTAAAATAGCATTGTCTATATCCTTTTTTGCGCTCTGAAGCTCGGACAATTCACCTTCCTTTGAGGTTAGATCTTGCTCTAATTGGGTTTTCGTATCGTTAAGAGTTTTGAGTTCAGCTTCCGCATGTGTTTTGAGCTCTGTAATTCT
Source organism: bacterium (assembly GCA_017541465.1). Lineage (GTDB taxonomy): Bacteria > Cyanobacteriota > Vampirovibrionia > Gastranaerophilales > Gastranaerophilaceae > RGIG6874. The sequence goes on from JAFXYZ010000037.1 coordinate 6,095, forward strand.
CTTAATTTCCGCCTCAACCTTTGCAAGCTTATCCGATATTTCCTTCTGTTTTTCGGGATCATCTGATTTTTTGGAGGAAAGAGCCGATTTTGAGGAATTTAATTCACTCAAATCAGCATCGTAACCGCTGATTTCATTTTCTTTACCGCTTATCGCAGAATCGTTTTCGCTCTGCTGAAGCTGAAGAGCGCTCATTTCACCCTCAACGGCTTCAATGGAATTTGTATTCTGGATACTTTTATCCTTCAGCTCTGCAAGTGATTCATCACCGTTCAGCGCCTCTAAATAAGTTGATTTTGCACTGTCATAATTGGTTTTGGCGGTTTTTATTTTGTCGGTATTGCCTGAAATTGCGTTTTTGAGAGCCTCAGATTTCGCTGATAAATCGCTGTTATTTTGCTCGCTCAGTTTTTGAAGTTCTTCTGTGCTCTTTGTTGAATAATCGCCCGGATTTTCCTGTCCGCTATCATTTCCGCTGTCCGAATTATTATTAACATTGTTGTTATTATTATATGAGCCCGAATTATTTGAAACATTATTTTGTTCGGTTGGTTGCGTTTCCTCCGGTTTTTCTTCTTTCACCGCGCCTGAGAAAGTTAAAAACAAATCTTTAAACGAAATATCATCGTCATTCCCGTCTGCGCCTTTTATTTGCTCAAAGAAGTTCATCACTTCTTGTTTTGATAAATCTTTATCGCCGTCAGAGTCTATCATCGTTTTGATTTCATCATTACTGATAAATTCATTCAGACACCCCTGCAAAAATTCATATTTATCAAAAGTTTCGTTCTCTAAATCTGCAGTTTGATCACCAAAATCAAATTCACCGCCCGAAAAATCAGCAGAGAGCAACTCATCAAAGGTCAGGTTCATCTCTGATAAGTTGAGGTTATATTCGCTTTTAAGAAAGTCTTTTAATTCACTGCTAAAGAGAAACAAACTGTCCTCAAGCGGGTTGAGAGTGTTTGATTCCCCCTGCTTCAGCAGGAATTTAGCGAAATTTGCTTTAAGACCGGAAAAACTTAACTTCATTGCTCTCATCTTAATTGTGTCTATTATATATAAACCGTTTTTCAGAGCGAAATTGACATGTAAGAAAAGGAAAAGAGAAAATTTTTACATTACATAAAATAATCTCTTTTGACTTGCAGAGGCGATTTTTAGAGAGTATGATTATTTTATGAGGTTCATAAAGAAAATACTTCTGTTTTTATTTTTGTTTCTCGCGGTTTTATACCTCGGGTTCGTTTTTCTTTTGCCTCACTACCTCAACTCACCAAAGTTTTCTGAGGATATAAACCATTTTCTCTATAAACATTTTAAACTTCACTATGATGCAGAAGGGTTCAGTTTTAAAACGAAATACAACCTCAGAGTTTCGCTTGACGCAGACAAAATTTCTCTTTTTAAAGACTTTGACTCGGATGGTGAAATCAAAAACGAGGAAAAACTTTTTTATACCGAAAATTTCCATATTTCAACAGGAACTTTTAAACAAAAAACAGTTAATTTTACGGCAAATTATCTTATCTTTAACTCTGAATACTTAAAAGAAATTCTGCCGATGAAAAAACACCACTCTAAAAAAGCCCGAAAAACAAGCGGATACAGGTTTTTCAATAAAATCGACATTAAGCACGCAGTTTTGATTTTCTCAAACGATAAAGGGGACAAGTTCAGATTTGATATTTCAAATCTTCTTCTGAAAAAAGAAAAAGAGCGCTCAAAAATAACCTTTTTATCGGAAGTTTCCTCTGAACTATTAAAAAACAATGTCAAAATCGGGGAAGAGGGTGAACTTGAGATAAAAAACCGCTCGCTCTTGGCTAACAACCTCTCTCTTCGTTTCGGAGACGCAAATGTTTCCATTAACGGACTTATTCAGGACAGCGATAAAAACATTAATTTTAAAGTCTTCGGACAAAATATCCCCGTTGATGACCTTGAAGCCTCGCTTCTATATTTCCAGAAGCTCAGAAAGAAGGACAAAGTCTTTATAGAAAACTTCTACGACTGGGGCGGAGTTATCAATGTTGATTTAGAGTTCAATAATGCAGGTGTTTTCGGAAGGTGCAAAGCAGTTGATTTATTCGCAAAATCAAGACTTTTCGATGTTCCGATTTTGTTTAAAGAAGGTGAATTTGTCTTCCACGACCGTGAGGTTACCTCGTTTGCAACCGGAACTCTCGGGTTTGACAAAGTCATTTCAATTTTCAAATTAACAAATATGGCAACAAAAAACCAGACGGTTGAAGGTATAATCCAGTCTGATTTAAGAAACCAAACCGTTTCAACCTATGTCCCTCACACAAGGGTAAAGGAATTTGCCTCGGCAGAAGTTAAATATCACGTACAAAATCATATAATTGATGTTGATTATTCGCTGAATATTAAGCAGGGTGCTAATTTATACTTTAAAGACGCAAACCTCGGACTTGAGAACAAAAACAGAAAACTGTTTGTCCACACAAAAAAACACGATGACGTCATTGAACTCACTTCCTATAAATACTCAATGGAAGATGAAAACGGCTACGATTTAATTCTTGAGGGCAGGGGACTGTTTAAGAAAATCAACAAAAAGTTCAGACTTCAGTATATAACCGCAAAAACAGACGGTTTTGCTCCTGTTTCCGTTACGGGTTCTTTTTCCGATTACCTGGATGGCGGTGAGTTTGAAGGTGATTTGACTTACGACAATAACGCAGAGCAAATAACGGGAAAATTCAGCGTTGTGGATACAAGATACCAAAAATTCCACGTTGAAAAGGCTGATTTTACCGCAGATAAGAAAAATATGAAAATTACCGCCGAAGGCACTTTTCATAAGGAAAAATTTAATTGTAATCTCGAAGCCGAAAATAATTTCCGCCACAATAAAATCCATATTTATAATATGAACCTGTTTCTTGATAAATACTATATTAAGGGAAAACCGAACAGCAAGAGAAAACCGACGATTAAACCCTCCGACATTCAAAGGAAGATGAAAAATACCGATATAACTATCGACAGCTGGAATATTGAACTTAACAAGGTTATAAGAGGAAGAATTGAGTTTGAAAATATCCGCCTCAACGGGTTTGTCAAAAACCACATCTTTACCCTCGAAAACTCTAAAATGAACTTTGCTAAAGGAACAATGGCGGCAAACGGAATTTTTGATTTAAGAAAAAGGTCGGCTGAACTTGATTTTAACGCTAAAAATATCGACTCTGCAATTATTTCCGATGTAGTTCTTGAAATACCAAATCAGGTCGAAGGAACGGCAAGCGCAGATATTCACGTTAAGACCTTCCATAACCTCGATAAAATCCTCGCCCACATTGACTTTAAAATAGAAAACGGTTCGCTGCCGCAGCTCGGAGACAGAGAATTTTACTTCAGAAAATCAACCTCAAAAGAGCCCTGGAAAGTATCTTTGCAGAAAATCGTCAATGTCGATGTCACGAAAGAGGTCTTTACATCTGATATTGAGGGTTGTTTTGATTTGGATAACTATGATTTGAAGAATATTATACTGACTTCAAAACAAAAATATCTTGCTTTTATAATCAGAGGAAATTACGGAATTGAAACAAAACAAATAGATTTAAAACTTTTCGGGAAATTTAACAAGGCAAAAGAAAAGGGAATAAGGATTTTCCATATTCCGATGTCCTGGCTCGTCAGAATAGTGCTCCGCCCCGATAAAACGAATAAATCGTATGATACAGAACTAAGGGAAGTTCCTCAGATTCAGGCAGCGCCCGATGAAACCGAAAACTTCAGAGTAAAAGTTCAGGGTAATCTTTCAAACACAGACGACCTCAATGTTGAATTGAAGAGGATTGTGAAAGAGTAGAAATTCTACGGACTAATTATTTTGTTTTTCAAATTCTGTTATAAATTCACCGAGAGTTTGTTTAAAACCAGAGGCAATTTTAACCGCAACATCAACTTTTATCCCCTGCTTTAAATTTTCAATTCTTGATAAAATCGCAGGTTCAATATTGTTATCAAAAGCAAACTTATTCAGAGAAACCCCGAGTTTCTTCCGTTTTTCCTTTATATATAATCCTAAATTATCGTATTGCATTTTCTCAATTATGATGTTGTTCTATAAATAAATCATTGAGCTTTATCAATGAATATAGAGATGATTAATATATAACAAAATAAAAAACTGCATAACCGTTTATGATTACGCAGTTTCTGTAGGGTAGACTTTAGTCTACCAAATTAAAATTCAACAATCTTAATTCTTTTCAGAAGGTATTCTCATTGCATAGAAGGAACGATATACAAAGACAACGGCAACAATTAAAAGTACTACTCCCGCAATCCATGCAACGTTTCTGAAGGCTTCCGAAATCGCAATTTCCATAGCAAGCAGACCGAACAAAGTCGTGAACTTAATAATCGGGTTCATTGCAACTGAAGAAGTATCTTTAAACGGATCGCCGACAGTATCGCCGATAACGGTTGCCTCGTGAAGAGGTGTTCCTTTTTCATCCAAATCAACCTCAACGATTTTCTTTGCGTTATCCCAGCAGCCGCCTGCATTTGCCATAAATACCGCCTGGAAAAGTCCAAATATAGCAATTGCTATCAGGTAGCTGACAAAGAACGAAATCGGCTCTGCCTTACCCATTAAAGGTGCTGACAGGCATGCAAAGGCAAGCGCAAACGAGAACAGTGCGATAAAGATATTCCACATACCCCTTTGGGCATACTGTGTGCAAATCTTAACAACCTCTTTTGAATTGCCGATATTTGCTTTCTTATCGTTTTCGTCACCGAGTTTGATGTTCGCTTTAATGTATTCAACGGCTCTGTAGGCACCTGTTGTAACTGCCTGCATAGATGCGCCCGAGAACCAGTAAATAACCGCACCGCCTGCGAGTAAGCCCAGCAGAGTAAACGGATTTAAGAGGTTCAAAATAGCTTCAGGCTGAATACCCAGAACATCTCTGATAACCAAAATCAGAGAGAATATCATCGTTGTAGCACCGACAACCGCCGTACCGATTAAAACAGGCTTTGAAGTTGCTTTAAAGGTGTTTCCTGCGCCGTCATTCTGCTCAAGATATTTTTTAGCGGTATCAAAATTGGGTTCAAACCCAAATTCATTTTTGATTTCTTCCTTAATATTCGGTATTTCCTCAATAAGAGAGAGTTCATAAACCGACTGAGCATTGTCAGTAACAGGTCCGTAGCTGTCAACGGCTATTGTGACAGGTCCCATACCCAGGAAACCAAAGGCAACCAAACCAAACGCAAATACCGAAGAATAGCCCATTATTGATTCGTGGATATGAAGGCTGGCAAAATAAGCTATCGCCATTAAAAATACGATAACAGAGCCTATCCAGAAGCCCGAGAAATTACCCGAAACAAGACCTGAGAGAATAGTTAACGAAGCACCGCCTTCTCTTGAAGCCGTAACGACTTCTGCGGTGTGTTTTGCCTTCGGGCTTGTAAATACTTTTGTAAACTCGGGAATAAGTGCAGCGCCTATTGTTCCGCAGCTGATAATCGTTGCAAGAACGCACCACAAATGACCGCCGAGGTCCTGAAGAGTATAGTAGCTGACGCAATAGGTCATAATAATTGAAAGAATTGAGGTTATCCAAACGAGGTTTGTCAGGGGCTGTTCAAAATCGAAGTCCGTCTTATCGCCGTAAAGAGCTTTGCTCACAATGTTATTAACCCCGTAAGCAATCAGAGAGGTAATAATCATCATAAATCTCATTACAAAAATCCAGGCTAAGAGTTTAACCTGATGTTCGGGGAAAACACTCAGCAAAATAAAGCTGACGAGCGCAACACCCGTTACACCATAGGTTTCAAACCCGTCTGCCGTAGGCCCGATTGAGTCGCCAGCATTATCACCCGTACAGTCAGCTATAACACCGGGGTTTCTCGGATCGTCTTCTTTAATTCCGAACTGAATTTTCATTAAGTCTGAACCGATGTCGGCGATTTTTGTAAAGATACCGCCTGCAACACGAAGCGCCGATGCACCAAGTGATTCACCGATTGCAAACCCGATAAAGCACGCACCTGCAAGGTGTCCCGGGATAAACAGAAGAATTGAGAGCATAACGATAAGTTCAACACTGACAAGCAGAACACCAATACTCATGCCTGCCTTCAGCGGAATATTTAAAATATTGAGCGGTTTTGATTTTAATGATTCAAACGAAGTTCTTGCATTTGCGAGAGTGTTCATTCTGATACCGAACCACGCAACCCCGTAAGAGCCTGCAATACCGACAACGGAGGACGCAAGAATAATCAAAACATTCTTCATTGTCATGTGTTCTAAGAATCCAAAGTAAAACGCAATACAAAGCCCAATGAGGACTTCAAGCACAATTAAAAATTTACCCTGCTGAACAAGATAGGTTTTGCAGGTTTCAAAAATAGTGTTTCCGATGTCCGTCATTGCCTTGTGGGCTTTTATTCCTTTAATGTTAAAGTAGGCAATGAGTCCCCAAATCAAACCGAGAACGGAAACAATAATGCCTATAATCAGCATATTGAACTCAGTTCCCCCGATTTTGGGAACGACCAAATCAGCTTCGCCTGCAAAAGCGGGAGCCGACAATAACATCAGAGTGAATAATGCCGCAATTTTTTTAAAATTAAACATATAATCTCCTCTTTAAAAATACATTTTGTAAAATTATTATACTATAAATCTCATTTTGTGTATCATTGTAATAAGAAAAGGGATTAAATATGATTAAGGATAAATTTGTTGATTTGGTTAAAGCCAAAGGGTTTTGGATAATATTTTCGCTTGTTCTTGTTGTCGGTCTTGCTTTAAGACTTCTTTTAATAAATACACCGCTTTGGTACGATGAGGCCTGTTCGTGGCTCGCTGCGTCAAAGTCTTTTCCCTCAGGGATAAACGACTTTTTATTAAACCATGATTTTCAGCACACCCCCCTGTATTTCTACTATCTTCACTTCTGGATGAAGTTTTTCGGAAACTCCGATATTTCACTCAGGCTCTCATCTCTTTTGCCCTCTCTCTTTATTCTTCCGCTTGTCTATCTGACGGCAAGACAGATTACGTCAAAATTTGCGTCATTAATTGTGATGTTTTTGGTGAGTGTAAACGTTTTTCAGATTTGCTATGCCTCAGAAGTCAGAATGTATAATCTTGTTATCCTTTTTGCGCTTCTTTCCGTTTTTGCAATGTTAAGATATATAAAGGATTTTAAAACCTCTCAGCTCGCTGAAATGGTTTTATACAACGTGATTTTATCGTATCTGATGATAGGTTCGCCTGTATTTATAATTGCGCAGATAATTTGCTTATGCTCATATCTCAGTCAGGCAGGGAATAAAGAACAACTCAGAAAGGTGCTTATCTCAAACGGCATATTTTTCATTTTGTTAATTCCGTATTTTCTAATTCTCGAGCACTATTTTCTTATCAGACAGGACTTTCTTATGGTGCACAGCGCAGAACTGAGTTTTCTCAGCATAATCGGTATTTTACAGAAATTTCTCTCTCAGAGCCTTGAAAACGGAATGTACTGGGTTACGATAAATCCTTACATCATCGGAACAAAAGAGTTTTTCATATTTTTAATTCCCTGTTTGTTATGTTGTGCGCAATTTATAAAGCGATAACAAAGAAGGATGAGAAAATAAGACTGTTAGCATCTGTAACAATTATCACACTTCTTATATTTATTCTCTTAGCGCAGTTTAAGGTTATGGTTTTATCCCCGAGATACCTGATTTACCTCTCTCCGATTTTATTAATACTTGCAGGTGTCGGTATTTCAGAGTTTTCTAAAAAAGGAGCGGCGCTGTTTTTGGCTTTTTATCTTTTTGCAGGGGTGTTTTATTTATCAAAAGATAACGAAATAACAAGCTACAAAAGAAATTCTCTGTTCACACCGGCTCAGATGATAAAATCAATAAATATGAGCCCTGAGGACCTTGTTATTATGCCGTTTGGCTCTTCCGTTCTGAGCCTCTACACAGGCAAAAATTCACCCAAAATACTTAATTTTGAAGCAATACAGGAGTTCAGACAAACCGAAAACAACAATATTTATTCGACAGACCAGCAGCAGCTCTTTAAAATGCTCAATAAAACAAGGATTTTTAAGGATATTATTATCCCTGATACAAATATATCAAAGAATTTTGAAAATTATATCAATTCTTATATTGACAAAGTGCCTTTAAACCACTCCGTTTTGCTTATTGCAACGGGTACGGACAGAAATACTCTTATGGAAAATGACAGATATCAGAATTATTTTAGAACTGTTCAGCACCCCGAAGATGACCTGATGTTTGCGTTTATGACGGAATTTTTCAGAACGGTCAATAAACTTCTGGCTGAAAAATGTGAACTCATAGGAACTCAGACAGACGAACTCCACACCTACGTTTTGTATAAGAAGGTGAAAAACTAAATGCTCGTTCCGTCATTTTTCATATTATCAAAGGCTTTTTTGGAGGTCTTAAACTCTTTTGTAAACTCCGCAGCAAAGGTTACGGCTTCAATATTTCTTGCAACCGCTTCTTTTAAAGCCAAAAGGTCGTTTAAGGGCATCTTTTCATAAACACTTGTTGAATCCGGGGCATATTTATTTATTCTGCTGCATTTCTTCTGAGAGCGGAAATCAAGCCCCGAAAGTTTATGCTTATAAGCCAGAAACTTATAAAAATGCTCCGCAAAAAGAAAAATATCAAACTTTTCATCACTCAAAATGAACATAGGCTTTGTTTTAAAAGAAAACGAAAACGGCTGAAGCGCAAAGGAAGCAAGAAGCATATTCAGTTTAAAGGCATAAAAACCCTCCTGACCTACGATAAAGCCTTCCTCTTCATCAATATTTGACAAAATAACCTTTGAATACTTAGTCTGATGTATAGTTACACCACCCTGTCTGAGGTCCTTCAGCAACTCTTCAGGGTTTTGAAGGTATTTTACCAGCTCTTTTTTTGCGCTGTCCTTAATGAGCTGCTTCAAATTTTCAGTCTTTGAATCAAGTCTCATTGTTGCGCCGTCTGAAACTATGGCCTTTGAACTGCTTCCGACATAACTTCCGCCTGCAAGCCCCTGCTTCTTTGCATTTTTAACATATTGCTTCATCAAAAAATCGCGGTATTTTTCTTTTAATTTATCTAAAAAACTCATATTTTTTCTTTCCCAAAAATTATTATACACTATTAAACGCAAAAAATGTGCCAAGATTTACAAAAAAAAGTATAATAAAATTTGAAAGGCAGAAAATTGAACAAATATTATAAAGCATATCTCCCGTATTTATTTATGCTTCCTGCGCTTATCCTGCTAGGGGTATTCTTTTTCCTGCCGTTTTTTGACACTCTTCTGCTCAGTTTTAAAGACTTTTCAACTGACATCTATAACCCCTCCTGGGTTGGGTTTGACAACTATTTAAAAATCCTCTCTTCCCCTGAGTTTTATGAAGTCATTAAAAACACTTTTGTGTTTCTCTTTGCGGTTGTTCCGATTTTGGTTATTCTTCCACTCATTGTCGCGGTCTTTATAAACCAAAAGATTAGAGGAATAACGCTTTACAAGGTTTTAATCTACCTTCCTGTCGTTGTATCTATTGTCGTTGTTGCGATTGCGTTTAAGTGGCTTTATGCCTGGCAGGGAATTTTGAACTATTTTCTTGAACTCCTTCACCTCTCACCCCTTGGATGGCTGACGGACACTAATCTTGCGATATTTTCGGTCGCTATTGTCACGATATATAAGGGCATAGGCTACTATATGATGATTTATCTCGCCGCTCTTATGGGTGTTCCAAAGGAGCTCTATGAGGCCTGCGAAATAGACGGGGCAGGCATTCTCAAAAAACATCTGACCGTCACAGTTCCCCACCTTATGCCCACAATTGCACTAGTTGCAACGATTTCCTCTATCTCTGCGCTCAAGGTTTTTGTTGAAATTTACGTTATGACAAAGGGCGGGCCGCTTAACTCCACAAAAACGATAGTTTATTATATTTATGAACGCGCTTTTGAAAACCTCGATTTATCAATGGCGGCGGCAGCATCTGTCGTGCTTTTGATTATCGTTATGGGCTTCTCGGTCATAAACCTTTTATTCTTTGAAGGAAAGAGGTATCGGGTATGATGAGAAGGTTTTTTAAAGGGCTGAGTATCCACTCCGTACTGATTTTCATTTGTATTTTGTCAATTTTTCCGTTCCTCTGGCTGATTTCAACCGCACTCAAAGGGGTTAACGAAAATATTTTCCAGTATCCCCCGCAGTTTATTCCCTCTCACATCACTTTTGAAAACTTTTCGGGAGTATGGAAGCAGATACCTTTTCTTCTGTACTTCTTCAACAGTTTTGTTGTTGCGTTTTTTACGGTCGTCTTAAACCTGATTTTTTCCTCTCTGGCAGCATACCCCTTAGCAAGAATGGAGTTTAAGGGCAAAAATTTCGTGTTTTATCTCGTTCTCTCAACAATTATGGTGCCCTTCCAGGCTATTATGCTCCCCGTTTATCTGATTATTTTAAAATTAAATCTTGTCGATACTGCAGGGTTTATTCCCGGGTATCTCGGGTTAATTCTGCCGTTTGCCGTTAATGCTTTCGGTATTTTCCTTATGCGCCAGGCATTTTTGGGAATACCCAAAGAGCTTGAGGAGGCAGCCTTTGTTGACGGCTGTTCTGTCTTTAAAATATGGCTTAAAATACTTCTTCCCATGGTAACACCAACTTTGGCGGTGCTTGCTATCTTCACCTTTATCGGCTCTTGGGGTGAATTTTTATGGCCGAGCATCGTCTTAACCCAAAAATCACTCTACACCCTCCCTGTCGGAGTAAACGACCTGCAGGGAATGTTCAGCGCAAACTGGCGCTACATTGCGGCAGGCTCAATAATTTCCATTATCCCTATCGTTATCTTCTTTGTTTCAATGCAAAAATACTTTGTTTCGGGGCAAAACGAAGGTGCGGTTAAGGGATAGGAAGTATAAAACCTAAAGAGCAGGAATTATTTTTGTTCTTTTTGGCAAAAACCGTTCCTCTGTGCGCGGATATAATCTGCTTTACGATATAAAGCCCGAGCCCCGAACCGAAACAGGATTTGAATTTTTTAAAACATCTCTCTAAATCTTCGGGCAGAAGGTAAGAAGCCTTATTTGTCGTGCTGAAGATGAGTTCATTTTGTGTTTTATCGAATTTTATTATTATCTCGCTGTTTTCGGGCGCATAAGCTATTGCGTTTGAGATAAGATTAACCACGCATCGCCTGATTTGGTGCTTATCCCCCGTAAAATAAGAGTTTTGCGTTTCCGTAATTAAGGATAAAATCTGTTCTTTTTCTCTTCCCAAAACAGAAAGTTCCGTCATAATATCATTTATAAGCTCTCTAAAGTCAAAAACCTCCTTTTTTAAAGCAATCTGGCGATTTTCAAACGAATAGAGAAAAAGAATATCCTGAACGAGGTTTTTCATATACCCGCACGAATTTCTGAGTTCCGCCAGTACCTCTCTCTGTGCCGTTGTTATTGTTCCAAAACTGCCCGAGAGGAATAAGTCGATTATTCTTGCCTGAGCAGACACGGGTGTTTTTAAATCGTGCACAAGACAGGCAAAATCAGAGTTTTTATCCTCTTCTCCCCTTTTAATTATTTGCTTAGTAATCATTTCCCAATTAATATTTCGTACTGTTTCAAAATTTAAAATAATTATATTCACAAAAAATCAGAGAAAAAATTACCTTAGTGGGTTATTTTTTCTGAAATGTAGTATAATTATTCTGTAGTTTATAAGGCATTTTAAGATGAAAAAAAGATTATTTTTTGTTATTTTCACACTGGTTTTATTCGCGCTCAACACATCTTCTTCTCAGGCAGGAACTGAAAAACAGGAGGGCATTAAGGTTTCAAACCCTATGTTTTCGCTGACTTTACCAAAAGAAATGAAGGGAAAATTTGTTGCTGAAAAGGGAAAGGATAATATACGGATTTTTGATAAAACCTCAAAAGAAGAGGGTTTTGGCGGTTATGCCTTTGGCGTTATAGCGTTTAAAGAGCCAAAAGACCACGCAATGATGCCGGGGGGAAAGAAAATCGGCGAGCTGACCGACAAAAAAGGTATTCTCTATGACATCGTGCTTGATTATCCGACAGATGTTCAGTATGACTATACCTCGGATAAACACGAAACCTATGATGTTCTGTATGATTACGGCGATTTTGCAGGTGAAAACCTCAAAGGAATAAAAGGTTCAACCTACTTTGATGCACAGGGAACAAGAGGGGAAGATTTATATAAAGATGTTCTCACGAAGCATTTAAAAGCCTTAGAGGAAAAATGGGATTCCTCTAAACTCGAGGAAGAGAATATGAGCTATATGTATAACGTTCTCTCTCAGCCAGCGAAAAAATCAAAGAAAAAAACAGATGTTTTGGAAAAAGCCGGATATACTTATTACGACACAAACGGTGACGGGATAGACGAACTTTTGATAGGCGAAATTGCGCAGGGCAACTGGAAGGGAATTATCTATGATATATACACGATGGTTGACCGCAGACCTGCCCACGTAGTGAGCGGTGGAACACGGGACAGATATTTTATTTGCGATGATGTTTTTATCTGCAACGAGTATTCCTCGGGCGCACTCGAGAGCGGTTGGCACGTTTTTACGCTTGTTGAGAACTCAACGGAACTTTTCCCTCAGGTCGGATTCAAATATGACGGCTATACAAACAGAAAAAATCCGTGGTTTATTTCCTATAACTTCCAGGAAAATCAGTGGGATAACGTCTCTCAGGCAACATTTAAAGAGAGAAAAAAGGTTTTTGACAAGTATGAACGGTTCGATTTTGTGCCGTTTAAAACACTAAAAAACGCAAAATAGTTATTCGTTTTCTATAACAGAAATCAGCGAAGAAGCGGATTTTTTGGCAAACTCCTCTTCTTTTCCGCTGTATTCCTCTTCTGTTTCCGTAAGAGAATCGCAAATGGTTCTTATAACAAGAACAGGGGTAGAGTTTCTGTCCCCGACCTGCATAATAGCGCCGCTTTCCATATCCACCGCAGCAGCGCCAAAGTTTTGATTTAATTCGTCTTTTTTGGCTCTGTCCTCAACGAAAATATCACCTGTCGCGATTGTTCCCAAATGAACCCTGTTGCCGTTTTCGGTTAATTTATTTTTGTAAAATTCCGCTAAATTTCGGTCGGAAGAATAAGGATAAGGCTTTTCGCGGTCAAACTCCTGCGAAGTTTTCCATTTTGAATACTGCAAAAGCGCATCTTTTGTGTCGTGCTGGATAACATTTTCAGCAATTATTATGTCACCCGAATGAAGATTATCGGCTAAAGCGCCCGCAAGCCCCGTATTTATAATATATTTAGGGTTATATTTGTCGATTATAAACTGGGTGGTCATGGCCGCATTAACTTTCCCTATCCCGCTTTTTGAAAGGATAACATTGTATTTTCCCAGTTTTCCTTTGGTAACATTTATTTGATTTTTGTTTAGAGAAGCAGGGTTTTTGAGGTGAGAGGCAATTTCAGAAACTTCACAGTCCATAGCACCGATTATAGCGATATTTTCCTCTTTAACCGACAATAAACAAACGGAAATAACCACCAGAATAAATATTAAAAATATAAAAAACTTTTTCATAACCGCAAAGTGCACCTAGGCATTTTTCGAATTTTCACATTCTTCATCTTTGTCAGCATCTTCTGTGTTTTCGTCCTCTATTCGATAGGGAACCTTCTACTTAAATTCTATTGAAAAACAACTGACAAGTCAATTATACTATGATGTTCGGTTTACAAAAAAGAGGATTTATTCGTAGTCAAAAAGTTGTGAAAGGGTAATATTTAGTCCTTTTGCAATTTTCACCAAATGTTTTTCAATTTGTACTCCGTATGCATTTCCCTGTTCTATTTTGAGTAAATATTCTTTCCTTATACACGTTTTTTTAGATAACTCTGATATGGTAACTTTTTTGCTTTCTCTTATTTCCTTAATATGAATACCAAGTTTTTTAAACTGCAATTTTATTTCTTCATTAATTCTCATATTCTTTTCCTATCCATAAACCGATTTTATTTAAATTATGTTTAAACATTGTTTAATATACAACATTGTTTAAACAATGTAAAGTATTTGTAAAAACAAAAAGAGGGGTTATGAAGAAAAAATTTACTAAAATAGGGAATAGTTGGGCAATGTTATTCACAAAAACAATGCTTGAAATGTTAGATGTTAATCCTGAAAACGAACAAGTCGAAATTGAATTTGAGAAAAAAGTTCTTAAAATGGAAAAGAGTAAAAAAGATTTGTCATAAACTCCGCTTTGCATAATTTTTAGACAATAAAAAAACGGAGAAACAGGGATTCGAACCCTGGATGCAGATTACTCCACATAACACCTTAGCAGGGTGCCGCCTTCAGCCACTCGGCCATTTCTCCATTTTTTATTAAATTTTCATTTATTTGACACTCGCGTGTCTGTTTCGATTATAACCAAAACACTTTTTTTGGTCAATAATTACACCTGCAAATGTTTTTTGATAGACATCAAACTTCCGCCAGCGCTGAAAAATACGGCTATCACAAACATCGAAAGCACAACAAGGTTCAGCGCAAACTCAGGCGGCGGCACCATAAAGAAATCGTGCATCTTCTGCAACGCCCCCTGAAGTGTATTCAACGGCAAAAGTGACAAAAGCGCCCCTACAAACCCATAAGTCGCACCCTGCAAAATTAGGGGAATCTTGATATACCAGTTACTTACCCCCATCAGTCGCATAATCTCGATTTCGTCTTTTCTCGCCTGGATAACGAGCTGAATAGTACTGTTAATAATAACTATTGTTAAAATCGCAACAATAAACACGACCAAAACAGTTACCGTATTAAACACGTGGGTAAACGTTTGTATTTTATCCGCAATATCCGAGGCATAATTCAAATCCTGAACCCCCGGAATTTTTTTAATCTCATCACAAACGGCAGGGATATTGCTCGTCGTATCAACCTTAACGTGCAAAGTATCGGGCAGAGGATTCTTCATATCCGCCAAATCAATGTCCTTCTTCATATCCTGCCATGCCTGCTCCTTCGGAATGAGGGTTATATCCTCAACCGACTCGAGCTTGCTTATCCTCTTTGAAATCAGGTCAGTATCGCCATTTTGGGCAACATAAACCGAAATTTCGAGAGAATCGCCCATCTTATCAACAAGCGAATTAAGGGTAAAAGTCGTTCTGAAGAGAGCTCCGAAAATCGTCAGAATAGCAGCCATCGCGGCAATAATAGCAATATTCATAATCCCCGTTCGTCTTATCCCGCTCACTGTCTCCATCAACAGACGATACAAAATTCTGACCTCGGTCATATACTTTTGAGGGATATGCTTTTTGACGGTATTTTTAATCATTGTTCTTTTACGCATAAGTACCTGCCTGCATATCTCTTATGATATGTCCCTTATCGAGCGTAATAACACGTTTTCTGAAGTGGTCAACTATCGCTCTGTCGTGCGTGGAAACGATTACGGTAATTCCCTTTGAGTTAATCTGCTCGAGAATCTGCATAATTTCCATTGAGTTATTCGGGTCAAGATTACCCGTAGGCTCATCCGCAATCAGCAACGGAGGTCCGTTAACAATAGCCCTTGCAATACTAACTCTCTGTTGCTCTCCACCCGAAAGCTCGGAGGGTTTTGCCTTCATCTTGGAGGAAAGCCCGACTATTTTCAGCGCGCCCATAACTCTTTCTTCAATTTCCTTTGAGCGCATCCCTAAAGTTCTTATAACATAAGCGATATTGTCATAAACACTGATGTTATTCAAAAGTTTATAGTCCTGAAAGACAATACCCATACATCTTCTGATGTTCGGCACTTTGTCATTCGGCAGTTTTGCAACGTTGACATTACCTATCATAACAGTACCGACAGTCGGAACTTCCTCTCTGTAAAGAAGTTTCAGAAGTGTCGATTTTCCTGCACCGCTCGAGCCCGTCAAAAAGACAAACTCGCTTGCCATAATGTCAAGGTCAATGTCCTTCAGCGCATATGCTGATTTATATTTTTTTGATACGTTTCTCAGTTGAATCATTTTATAAATTCCGTTATTGTTTCTGATAATTTTCCTGCGGTCAGTCCGTAGAACTCAAGCAGTTCTTTGGCTTTACCGCTTTGCCCGAACTCATCATTTATCCCTATCCGCTTTAACAGTGTCGGCTGATTTTCGCTCAGAACCTCGCTGACCGCAGAGCCCAAGCCCCCGATAACAGAGTGGTTTTCAACAGTTACTACTCTCTTTGTCTTTTTCGCTGACTCAAGAACAGTCTCTTTATCAATCGGCTTGACGACGGGAAGGTGAATGACTTCGGCATTAATTCCCTTATCACTTAATATCTTAGCACAATCCAAAACTTCAACCAAGGTGTCTCCGTTGGAAATAATCGTGACATCCTTGCCCTCTTTGAGTTTGACGGCTTTTTTAATGTTAAATTTATATGAAGTGTCGAAAATATCCGCCAGTTCTGTTCTGGCAATTCTGATATATACAGGTCCGTCATATTCAGCCGCAAATTCTATTGCCTGTTTTGTTTCCTCGCTGTCAGCAGGAATAATTACAGTCATATTCGGTATTGAGCGCATTAAGGAAATATCCTCGAGCGCCTGGTGGCTTGCGCCGTCTTCCCCGACCGTTATTCCGCCATGGGTAGCGCAGATTTTAACATTGAGTTTTGAATAGCAGATACTGTTTCTGATTTGCTCCCATGCCCGCCCCGAAGCAAACATTGCGAAGGTCGAAACAAAGGGAATTTTGCCGACAGTTGAAAGCCCTGCCGCCGTTGTCATCAGGTCCTGTTCGGCTATTCCGACATTGAAAAACCTGTCGGGAAACTCTTTTGCAAACATTTTTGTCTGGGTGGAGCAGGATAAATCAGCATCCATAACAACGATATTTTTGTTCTTTTGCCCCAGCGCAACAAGAGTTTTTCCGTATTCTGCCCTTGGAGATTTAAAAGTTCTTTCCATTAGTTTTGCCCTCCAAGTTCTGTTAGTGCCTGTGCAAGCTGTTCGTCATTAGGTGCTTTTCCGTGCCATCCTGCCTGATTTTCCATAAAGGATACCCCTTTTCCCTTGATTGTGTTGGCAATAATGACTGTCGGCTTATGATTTTTTAACTGTTTTGCAATTTCTGTTGTCAGATAGATTTCGTTAAAGTCGTGTCCGTTAATTTCAAAGGCATTCCAGCCAAACGCCCTGAATTTTTCGGCAGCGCTTCCGATTTCTTTAATATCCTCGGTGGAACCGTCTATCTGGAGTTTATTTCTGTCCACGAAGGCTATTAAGTTATCAAGTTTCTTTGCGTTTGCGTTCATAACAGCTTCCCAGACACTGCCTTCTTCGATTTCACCATCGCCCATAAGCACAAAAACTTTGGCATCGTTGTTATCCAGCCTGAGCCCTAGCGCCATACCGACACCCATTGAGAGCCCCTGACCGAGTGAGCCTGTTGAAACCTCAACCCCATCGAGTTTATGAGCGCAGGGGTGTCCCTGAAGTCTTGAGCCCAGTTGTCTGAAAGTCATTAATTCCTTTTCGTCAAAAAATCCTGCCTGCGCCATAACGGAATAGAGCGCAGCGGAGGCGTGTCCTTTTGAGAGGATAAATCGGTCTCTTTTATCGTAGTTTTTGTCGGTTTTATCAACGACAACCCTCATACATTTTGAATAGAGAACATTTAAAATATCAATACACGACAAACTCCCACCGGGATGTCCCGATTTTGCGGAGTGTATCATCGTCAGAATTTCCCGTCTGAGTTTTTTTGACGACTGAGTTAAAGAATTAATTTCGCTTTCGCTTAACCCTTGCATAACAATCCCTTTTTTATCTTTTGTTCATATCCATTATAACTTTAAACAGGAATAAAGGCAAAGTGGGAAATATCCGCTTAAACCTTTTTGGCTCTTTTATTGTCCGGTATAACCATTCGAGCCAGAGTTTTCTGAAAATCAACGGTGCACGCTCAATCCGTCCTGCCCATACGTCAAAACTTCCGCCGACACCAATGAAAATACTTTCCTTTAAAACTTCTCTTGCGCGCTTTATGAAAAATTCCTGCTTGGGTGACCCCAAAGCAACCAGTACAAGAGAAGGCTCTGAGGATGCAAGTGCGCCAATTATTTCCCCTTCTTCTTCAGAGGTAAAAAATCCGTTTCTTGAATAGGAAATTTTCAGATTTTCATATTTTTTTGTTAAATTTGAAACCGCATCCTCTAAAATATCCTGTTTAGTTCCTATCAGGGCGACATTTAAACCGTTTTTGGCGCAATATTCAATTAAAGCGGAAGAAAGCTCAACCCCGGGAATTGTCGGCTGGTTAATCCCCTTCAGTTTTAAAGCTAATTTAACCCCGACACCATCAGGAACAACAAATTCCGCGTCAAAAATAATTTCTTTAAAATCACTGTTTTTCTGGGCGGTTTCAAACATCTCAGGGTTAATGGTTACCACCTGAGCGCCTTTTTTCGATTCTATATAACCGATAATAGCTTCAACACAAGAGCTGAAGTCAAAAAGATTGACATCAATCCCAAGCACTTTAGCGGTTTTGAAGTTTTTATCTACCATTTATACACGTATTCCCTGACTTTGTATGATTTTAAATAGTCAAAAATATCATCTATGGTATCTGCCATATAATAAACATCTCTGAAGGTGTCTTTGGCAAAGCCTTCCGAATAATATTTTTCAAAAACCAAGTTAAGCTCATTATAAAACCCGTCAAAGTTAGCGAAAATAATGGGTTTTGTATGAGAAGAGAGTTGTTTTGCAACGATTATTTCAGAAACCTCTTCGAGTGTTCCGAAGCCACCGGGGAGTGCTAAGAAAATATCAGAAAGTTCTTCCATCTTTGCTTTTCGCTCTCTCATATCCTTTGTAACGATGACGTTAGCAAGTTTCGGGTGTCCGATATTTTCTTTTTCTATGCGCTCAGGAATAACTCCGATAACTTCACCGCCGTTTTTTAAGACGTTATCGGCAACAACGCCCATCATACCGCAGATTGTTCCGCCATAGACCATATCATAACCGTTTTTTGAAATTGCCTGACCGATTTTTTCCGCAAAATTATAGTATTTTTGCTCCAGAGAACTGCTTGCGCTGCAATAAACACATATCCTTTTCTTCATTCCCGTTTCCCCTTATTTATTAATTATCATAGCATAAAGATAACAAATTTATTTATTTGGGGTTTTAAATAAACAGAAATTTAACAAATGAGAAATATATGAACATAAATCTGCCCAGTTTTAAAGGCTACGATGCCGTTCCACTAAAAAGTCTTTATATAGAAGCGAACAATAGCGGACCTATCGAAAAGGAAATGGAAGCTATCGGGAAAAAGGAAAATATAGAGATAAGATACTACCCGAGCCCTAATATGTGGGCGCAGGACGATAAGACAATTATTGAAAAGAACGGCAAACCCTTTATCGTTGCAGGCGAAGATATTGAACCCACCGTACTGAAGTCATTAAAACAAATTTACGGAATAGAAGGAGACTGGAATTACGGCTTTTTAACGGGCGGAAATACTTTTATAGGCAAATACCCGAACGGTGAGAAATGGCTTATTACAGGCGAAGAGCCTGACGATAATTTTAAAAATTATATTTCGGAATGCTACCAAATCAAGAAAGAAAATATTCACGCAATTCCAAAGCCCGATTTCCATATTGATATGGGGATAAGACCGATAAGCTATCCCGATGTTCTGGTTAATGATCCGAAAATTGCCGAAGAAAACCTCAAAAAACTCGATGACGGCTCAAGAGGGTACAGGGAATTTAAGAAAGCCTTCGACAGAATAAGACATTTTTACGAAACAAATTATGCTTCCGCGGATAAAATCTGCGATGAACTGAAAAAACTCGGGTTTAACCCTATTCGTATCGGCGGGGTTTATTACAGCGGAATAAACTTTATGAATTCAATAGTTAATAAGCACGATGACGGCACAATGTCTTATATCACAAATGCTTCGGCATGCAGAACAAAGATTTATACCGAACTTCAGAAGATTTTTGAGGAGGAGCTGAAGGAAAAAGCTCCAAATATAAAGACAACTCATTTTGTTAAAGGTTCATATACCGTTTTGCCTCATACAAAGAGCTATATGACGGATGCTATTGAGAATAAAAGCGGAGGCATCCATTGTATGACAATGGAAGAGCCCGATTTTGAAAGGTGGGCATAAGTTATGACGATTAATAATATAAGTTTTAAAGGCTATGATGCAGTACCGTTAAAGAGTATTTACATTGACTATGCACACGCACTTCCGATTCAGAATGAACTTCGCAGGATTTGCAAAAAAGAGGGGATAAATTTAAGAAAAGTCTATGACGGAGACAAATGGGCTCAGGATAACAAAGCAATAGTAGAAAAGAACGGAAAACCTTTTCTTGTAGGAGGTAATCTTCCTGAGGACAGTCTTTCAATTATGGAGGGAAGATATGATATTAAAGGACAGTGGGATTATTCCTTTTTAACGGGAGGAAACACCTTTATCGGCAAATATCCGAACGGTGAAAAATGGCTTATTTCGGGCGAAAAAATAAGAGATGAAAGAAGAGCGGATTTATCAAAATGTTACGGGATAAAACCTGAGAATATGTTTCAGATACCAAAACCCGATTTTCATATTGATTTAGGGATAAGACCGATAGGTTACCCCGATATTCTGGTTAATGATTATAATATTGCCGAGAAAAATCTTGAAAAGCTAAATGACGGCTCAAAAGAGTTTGAAGATTTAATGAGTTCGTTTAAGGCATATAAAGAAGGGGCTGAGAGAACTTACGCATCGCCCGGTGAAATCTGCGATGAACTGAAAAAACTCGGGTTTAACCCTATCAGAATCGGGGGTGTTTATTATGACGGAATAAACTTTATGAACGCAATAGTTAATAAACACCAAGATGGTACAATGACTTATATTTCAAATTCCTCAGAGTGCAAAAATCATATTTATACAAAACTGCAAAAGGTTTTTGAAAAGGAACTAAAAGAAAAAGCACCGATGATAACGAATTGTTGTTTTGTCAAAGGTGAAGTGCCCCGCCATGCCCGATTTGTAGAAAAAAGTTATATGCTTGACTCTCTCAAACACTACCACGGCGGAATACACTGTATGACACTCGAAGAACCTGATTTTGAAAAGTGGGGATAACAAAAAACTGCGTGAGGAAAATCTCACGCAGTTTTTGTTATTTTGTCGGGCTGAAAGCCCAATTTTTATGTAGGGTAGACTTTAGTCTACCGATAAATTATGACATAGCAACCGCTTTAGGTCCTGCATTGACAATTTCCTGAGGCATATTAGGATATTTAGCCTTAAAGTTGTCAGCGAACATCTGAGCAAGTTTATTAGCCTGCTGGTCATAAGCGCTCTTATCAGCCCACATTCCTCTTGCATCAAGAAATTCAGCGGGAACATCAGGGCATGATGTCGGATAATCAACATTAAATACATCGTGATGTTTAAATTCGATGCTGTCAAATGAGCCGTTGAGTGCTGCCGTTACCATAGCTCTTGTGTAAGAGAGTTTCATTCTCTTTGCGCCCATTGCTGCACTGCCGCCTGCCCAGCCTGTGTTGACCAAGTAAACCTTAGTTCCGTACTGGTCAAGTTTTTCACCGAGCATTTTTGCATAGATGCTTGCATCCATAGGCATAAAGGGTTCGCCGAAGAGAGTTGAGAAGGTCGGCTGAGGTTCCGTTACTCCTCTTTCGGTTCCTGCAAGTTTAGAAGTGAAGCCTGTTACGAAGTGGTACATTGCTGCGTTCTTGTCAAGTCTTGAAATCGGAGGAAGAACACCGAACGCATCAGCGGTTAAGAAGATAACGACCTTCGGAATACCTCCCATTGAAGGAATCTGAGCATTATCGATGTAGTCAATCGGGTATCCTACACGTGTGTTTTCGGTTAAAGAGCCGTCATTAAAATCAAATTCTCTTGTTTCGTCGTTCATAATAACGTTTTCAACAAGTGAACCGAATTTGATAGCGTTATAAATTTCGGGCTCATGTTCTTTTGAAAGGTTGATACATTTTGCATAGCAGCCGCCTTCAAAGTTGAAAACACCGTCAGGTGACCAGCCGTGCTCGTCATCACCGATTAATTTTCTGTTAGGATCAGCGGAAAGAGTGGTTTTACCTGTTCCCGAAAGTCCGAAGAATACGGCTGTTTCGTGTGTCTGAGGATCCATATTAGCGCTGCAGTGCATAGGAAGTACATTTTTCTTTGTCATTATGTAGTTCATTGTAGCGAAAACTGATTTTTTGATTTCGCCCGAATACTGCGAACCTGCAATGATAATCATGTGCGCTTCATAGTCGATAGCGATACAAGCTTCAGAGTTTACACCGTCAACCTCGGGATCACATTTGAACCCGGGAGCACAAAGAATTGTATAATCAGCTTCGCCGTAGGAAGCAAGTTCTTCAGCCGTAGGTCTGATTAAGAGCTGATGAATGAACATGTTTTGTGAAGCGAGTTCATTTATAACTCTGAATTTTTGGGTATATTTTTTATCCGCACCCGCAAAACCGTCGAAGATGAAAACTTCTTTGTTCTGGAGATATGCAGCAATTTTGCCTTTTATTGAGTTGAAGGCTTCTCTTGAAATAGGTCTGTTTACTTTTCCCCATGCAATTTCATCGTGAACTGAAGGAGTATCAACGATAAATTTATCCTTGGGTGAACGACCTGTATATTTGCCTGTAGTAACAACAAGAGCGCCCGTTAATGATAATTTACCTTCTCCTCTTCTGAGTGCCGCTTCAGTCAACTGAGCAGGCGTAAGGTTACGGTAAACTGCTTTTGGCCCGATTATTCCGAGCTTTTCGATTCCGTATGTTTCCATGTTTTTCTCCTTATAAAATTTGAACAAATTTAGCCAGTGTTTAATTATTTATCTATCTAATCTAGTGTCGCCTTATGCCGCCTCGTCATCCGAGCCGTCATAAAGGCTCACCTTTTCTCACGCGCCACTCGCAAATTTGCTGAATAATTATAGCAAATTTGCTCGGACTATTTTATTATCTCAGAAAAATAACAGTTGTAAATACACTTATTATAATATTTTTCACAAAAATTTTAATATTCCTTAACAAGATTAAAAAAAACATGTAAATATCTGAGCGAAAAAATTTTTTATATATTTAAGAAGAGGATTAATTAGGGGAGAATTATGGCAAATTCTGTATCAGGAAGTTATAATGCAGCGGCAGCTGAAGAAGCCCGCAGACGTGCGGAGGAAGAAGCCCGCAGACGAGAAGAAGAACGTAAAAGAGCTGAAGAAGAAGCCCGTAAGAAAGCCGAACAGGAAGAACAGGCAAGAGCTCAAAGAGAAGAAGACAAAAAAGCAGAAGAAAAAAGAACCGAAGAAACCAGAAGAGAAGAAGCTACGGCGGCAGCCGAAGAAGTTCTCGGAACAACCGCAAGTGCAACAACGGTTGAAAGTATCTTTGGTGATGATTTTTATAAAGATGATACAAACATCAGCGCAAAACAGGCTATCACAAATATGAAAAACAGCAGTCTTTATGACGACACTGTTGCCTGCTACTTTGACAGAATGGCAAATGCCGCTGAAGGCTTAAAGAGTAACGAAAGCTGGAGAATAAGCATGGACCAGGATGGTGACGGACAAACAGAATCCGTAGCCTTGGCAGATGCTATCGCCTCCTCCTTCGACAGCGAACTTGATTTATTCATTGAAGAAAAAGTTGAAGAAGTTGTTAAAAAATATGGCGCCTGTTCAAAACAATATTTATCGGAAGCAGCTCTCAGAGAACTCGCATCTTACGGTATCAGAGTTGATGCGGTCGGTGACGATGAAAAGACTACAAACAGAGCCTACGCTTTTTCACTCGTTGAAATTCCCGAAGAACACAAGGGTGATGCTTACGAATGGTTATATAACACGGAAGAAGGAAAAAATGCAAAAGTTCTTGAAGATGCAAACGGCAAAAAAGGAAGTTACATCTTCGCGGACTGCTTAATTCCCGATGGCTACGCGCAGGGTGCAGAGCTTAATCTTTCAAGTATTCTTGACCAAATGGGCTATGACTGTGTATCAAAAGCTGACTTCATCGGCAAAGAAAGCGAATATAACAAATTACTTTCGGAAGTTGAAACAAGACTTCAGAACGGCGAATATAAGGGCGGTCAGTCAATGAACGACCTCTACGGCAACAGAAAAGACATTCTGACGGCGGTTAAGAACCTCTGGGGCGGCAGCGGAAGTGCTCCGGGTGTCGGAAACTACGGTGGTTCATCATCACCCGAAGATGCTCTGAAGGCAAAATCGGAAGAACTCAGGAAAAAGGCATCTCAGTCACACGACGCATACTTATACAGAATGATGCTTATTAACGAATACAGAGCAGAACACGGCACTATGCCAACGGGTTCAGAATTAATCAAAATCGAGGAAAAAGCAAAACAAATGGCTGAAGGAAGTTTAGTGACAGTTTAAGTCAATTATGATAAAATCATAATATGAAAACACTGTTAATATTTCCTCCCCAGTGGATGCCGGTCAGTCCTTACTTTGCTCTGCCGACGCTACTTGGACAGTTTACGGGTACTGAGCTTGAAGCCTGTGCTTTAGACTTAAATGTTGATTTTTATAATAAGATTTTGACATCGGATTATATCAAAACCTCTGTTGAGCTGGCAAAAAAACTCCTGCCCCTGCTCAAAAACAGTATCAGAACTTATTATAACAAGGAAAATGACTACACCTTCGAGCAGAAAATCGAGATAGCAAAAGCTTCGATTATAAACACGACTCTGAAAAAGTATGAGGAAGAAATCCCGAAGATTGAGCTGTTTATCGAGCAGTCGGTTGAAATAATGAAGAATAAAAGGCATTATTACAACCCGAAATTGTTTTTGTCCGCAACAAATACAATTAAAAAAGCCCTTGAAATATGCTCTATGCCCTTTGCTCCGACAAGAATTGATTTTATCTCTTATTCAAACCCGTTTTTAAACCTTGATTATGAAACCATAAAATATTTTGTTTTCGATAAATCGACCAATATTTTCAGGGAATATTTAAGGTCGAAAATTGAAGAAATCAAGTCCTACGGCGCAGAATACATAGGAATTTCCGTTAATTCCTCAAGCCAGATAGTTGCAGGTCTGACCTTATCAAATATGCTTATGAAGGAAACAAATGCCCATATCTGTATCGGGGGCAACCATTTCGGACGTGTCAAAGATGCGCTCTTCAACCACCCCGAGTTTTTTGAACTCTTCTGCCATTCCCTTCTCGTTGAAGAAGGCGAAGTTCCCGTTGTTGAACTGGCTGAGTACGTCAACGGAAAAAGAAAAATTGAAGAGGTTTCAAACCTCATTTATTTAAAAGACGGAAAAGTTACCGAAAATCCCGTTATGGAGCCAAAACGGTTAAACGAACTCAAACCTCCAACTTTAGATGGACTAAATTTAAAACAGTATTTTACCCCTGAAATTGTTATGCCTTTCACCACCTCAAGAGGGTGCTACTGGCGAAAATGCAGCTTCTGTGACCATGATTTCGGTATGTGCTATAACATCAAAACCCTTGATAAACTTGTCCGGGAAATAAAACTCTTTAAGAAAAAGTATAACATCACTAAGTTTGAGTTCATCGATGAAGCAATAAGCCCTAATTATATGAAGCAAATGGCGGAGAGGTTTATAGAGGAAGATTTGAATATTGAATTTTTCTGCGATGCAAGGCTTGAAAATGAGTTTTCAAAAGAAATACTTGAGCTTGCGCATAAGGCAGGGCTGAAGATGATGCTCTGGGGCTATGAATCTGGCTCTGAGAAGATTATGAAACTTATCAACAAAGGTATAGACATCAATAAAAGATTAGAAATCATGCGCAGAGCAAATGACGCGGGAATATACAATTTTGCGTTCATTTTCTTCGGCTTCCCCGCAGAAACGCAGGAGGACGCGATAAAAACAATCGATGTCATCTGCAATAATACCGATATTATTCATTCTTACGGCAAAAGTGTTTTCACAATGGGTAAACATACAAAACTGAGAGAAGCCCCCGAAAAGTACGGTGTCATCGGCGAAACGAAACAAGTTGCAGAGTTTTCTCCGACTTTTGAATATAATGCGATAGGAATGACTAAAGAAGAATTAAATTATGTCGTTAACTTATGTACAAAACGGGCAAATGAAGCCTGGGGAAATTCACTTTCCTTTCATCTTATGAGCAGAGAAATTTTGTTCCTGTATCTTTGTAAATACGGACTAAAGGACCTGCTCAGTTATCAGGTATAAGGCACAGGTATGGAATACAAAGGTTTTGATAATAACGAAGATGATATGTTCTCCTCTGAATACGGATATATTTTCGATGAGGAGAAAATTCTCGAGGAAATTGAAAACGGCGAAATAGAAGAAGAACCCAAAGATGAACAGCTAAAAAGACGGGAGCGTCTTGAAGAGCTGAAAACCAAACTCAAAGCACACTTTGAAAATGACGAAACAAGGCTCAACAAAATATACGACCTCATTAACTTCACCGAAAAATCAACGGAGCTCGTCAGAAATCACTATAAGGAATTATCCATGGAATATAACAAATTTATCGACAAATACTTTGATCCCAACAATAAAATGGGGTTCAATGAGGTGCTGTTTGCAAGACAGGAAAAGATTAATGCCCTGAGAGAAAGATTAAAACAATATTACCTGACCGATGAAGAGCTCGACCATCTGTTCAAAATCATTGAACAGGCTGAAATGGATATGGAAAAGGTTAAGAGAAGATTTAACGGCAAAAACTACGACCATGCCGATATGATGAAGCTTCAGAAAGATTTGGTGTTAATTCAGAAGAAGATGAAGGACGATTTTGAGAAAAAACTATCCGATACAATAAAAGCAAAATATGAAAAAGCCAAAAAAATAAAAGAAGAAATGGATAAACACAAACAACAACACCAGGAGGGATGATGTTGTGTTAACGCATATATGGTGCAAACACAATTTTTTGCTCAAAATATAAAAAGACTTCCGACTGTTACATCGGAAGCAATTAAGTTGAAAGAAATTTATGTGTGTTGTTTCTGCTAATATAATTATTTGGTCATCGTATTTTTGTATTTCATAACAAATTCTATATCCTTATCCCCTCTGCCAGAGAGGTTTACAAGGATTTTTTTGTTCGGTTCTCTTTTGGCGAGTTTTAAGGCATAAGCGACCGCGTGAGAGCTTTCGAGCGCAGGAATAATTCCCTCTTCTCTTGAAAGTTCATAGAAAGCATTGATAGCCTCATCATCGGTGATTACGTCATATTTAACTCTGCCGATTTCGTGAAGGTAGCAGTGTTTCGGGCCTACGGCAGGATAATCAAGTCCGCTTGCAACAGAGTAAGCATTTTGAATATTTCCTTCCTCATCCTGCAAAACAAGTGATTTAAAGCCGTGGATAATACCTTCTTTTCCGTAAGTAATACTTGCAGCGTTATCTCCGACTTTTTCGCCCTTGCCTAACGGCTCAACACCGAAGAGTCTGACACTCTCATCTTCGAGAAATCCCGAGAACATACCGATAGCATTAGAGCCGCCGCCCACACAAGCAACAACGCAGTCAGGTAGTGTTTCGGCTTGTTCTAAAAACTGCGCTCTTGCTTCTGTGCCTATGACAGACTGAAAATGCTCTATGATTGTAGGGAAGGGGTGCGGGCCTACGGCAGAACCGATGGCATACATTGCGGTTTCATATTCTTTTGAATACGCAATAAATGCCTCATCAACCGCTTCTTTCAGCGTTTTTGTTCCGCTTTCGACCGATACGATATTGGCTCCGAGAATTTTCATTCTGTCAACATTCGGTTTTTCTTTGATAATATCAACTGCGCCCATATAAATATCACATTCAAGCCCCATAATAGCGGCTGCGGTAGCGGTTGCAACACCGTGCTGACCTGCGCCTGTTTCGGCTATGAGCTTTTTCTTGCCCATCCTCTTCGCTAAAAGCGCTTCACCTAAAGAATGGTTGATTTTATGTGCGCCTGTATGATTTAAATCTTCACGCTTAAAATAAATATCAGCGCCGTATTTT
The DNA here is from genome assembly GCA_017541465.1 of bacterium. GTDB lineage: Bacteria > Cyanobacteriota > Vampirovibrionia > Gastranaerophilales > Gastranaerophilaceae > RGIG6874. The sequence goes on from JAFXYZ010000037.1 coordinate 34,239, forward strand.
TTGGATAAATTTTTTGCATAATATACAGGGCTCGGACGGCCTGCATAGTATTTTAAAAGATAATTCAACTCCTGCTGAAAACTTACATCATTTATAGCTTCCTGAAAAGCCTTATAAATTCTGTCAAATTCCATTTTAAGATCATCGGGAAGGTAGTTGCCCCCGAATTTTCCGAAGTATCCCTGTTTGTCCGCAGTAAGTTTTTCCATAAGCATTATTTTCTCTCCTTTATCAAAATCTTGTTTGTAATAGCGTTTTTGTTTCTGAGAATTGCTGCGCCCCTTGTAATCTTGCAAAGACTGACGTGAAGCTCCTTCGCAATTTCTCTTTGTGTTACTCCGTTGTGGAGCAGGTTCAAAATACGCCATCGTTTTGATAAAGCGTCTATTTCTGCATCAGTCAGCACTTCAAAGAGGAAGTTATAAACCTCTTCAGATGTTTTCATCTCACTTATTGCCTGACATATCTGCATAATATTATTATCTGTTTCTCTAATGTTACTATTCATAGAAACACTATAAAACAATAGAATGTTTCTGTCAATAGTAACGCAGATAAAAACTTAATAAAAGTTTAAATAAGGCCTTTTTGCTTTGCGATGAAGGAGGCTTCCGTTCTGTCGTTCGCCCCTAATTTATTGATTATGCTCGAAACATGCGCTTTTGCGGTCGAAAGAGATACGAAAAGCCTGTCTGAAATTTCCGCGTTATTTTTACCCTCCGCAAGAAACCTCAAAACCTCGAGTTCTCTTTTAGTGAGTGAAACTTTGTCCTCAGAGGTTTTGGTAATATATTTTGGCTCTGCGCGTTTAATTTTCTCTTCAAACTGTCTTGTAACCTTAGTCAGAGACTTGTTTATCTCGTCAAAATCTTCACAGTTTACCTTTTCAACACTGAAATTTATGCTCATACTTTCTCCCGGTCTGAGAACATTATCTCATAAAATTGATTAAATTTCAGGGAATATTTGCGCTTTGGTATAATTTTTTTACGATAAGTTTAAAGCCTTTAAGGTATTTGCGCTTCCGACTATCGAAGTTACCGGGGCAGAAGAAAAGACATAGTTTGCGCATGACTTCAAATCTTCGGCACTTACTTTATCAATAGCGTCAAGCATTAATTTTAACCGTTCTCTGCCGTAAAAATCGTTCTTTGATTCTGATAAAAGCACTGTTTTATCCACTCTTGTCTCAATTCCTTCAAGAATTGCGTTTTTGAGGACAACCTTCGCCTGTTTGAGCTCATCCTCACTGACAGCCGTAGTTTTGAGCGCATTAACATGTTTATTAAAGCCTTCTAAAGATTTTGTGACATTTTCGTGTGAACTCTTGTCGTCATTTACGTTATCGGTTGTAGTTTTGATATATAAGTTTATAAATCCCGTATTCCCGACTTTTTCATATTGTGAACCTACGGCATAAGCGAGTTTTTGCTTTTCTCTTAAATCTTCAAACAGTCTTGAGGACATGCCGCCGCCCAAAAGAGTGTTCAAAAGCTGAATTTTCGCGTCATCTTCAATGTTTCCGCTTGTCTTAAACTTGTATCCCTGAGCAATACTCGTCTGGGCATTGTCCTCTTCAAAAACTACCGTCCTGGCTTCCCCTGAAGGGGTAAAAGTGTCGTCAAGAGTAATGTTAAACGGCTTAGAAGGGGAAATTGTATTCATCAGATTATAGGCAAAAATATTCTCGATTAACGGATTTTTGTCAGTCGGCGCACTCAGAGTTGAAGTAGCACAAGTGTTTTGAAACATTCTTGAATATAATTCCTTTATGCGGTCAAGCGAAAGGTTATCTAGCTCAGAGATTACCTCCCGGTTTGTCTGTCCTATATTTAACCCCGGGAAAAGCTCCTTCATAAGTTTTGCATCGGGGCTCTGGTGTTCGGTCGAAAGAATATTTTTCGCTCTTGTTATTGATTTCTTCAGATCCTCCTGAGTAAACCTCGGATAGCGCATTATTTCGTTTATTGCGTTAAACGAATTTTGCATCTGGTTTTCGGGACATCTTGAAAAATAAGTCAGAGAGGAGGGTGTGAGGTTAAACTTCAGCTCGACATCGGCTTTTTCAAGCTGTGCGCTCATCGTTTGCTCATCTCTGTATAAAGAACCCGAATTGAGCAGGTCGTTTAAGACCAAAAGCTCGGCAGAGGACATATCCTTCATCATCGGGAAGGTGTATTTTGTTGTGAATATTGCTTTATCGGTATTTACGGAGGGATTTACCGCTACCTGAATATTGTTTGGAAGGGTATATTCCCTTACCTTTTCAAACATCGTTTTATTTTGGGCGGGTATTCCTTTAAAAGAAATTATATTCTTATTATAGTTATTTTTAATTGTCTCTTCGCTTGCACCTTTCGGATGAACCAGGCAAAGAGAGGCTTTATTGAGGTCAAAGTATTTTGAATAGGCAGACATTAAATCATTAAACGAAATTGAATTGATTAATGCCTTATAATCCTGAGAGAGTGCCTTATTATTATACCTCAAACCCTCAAGAATAAAACCTGACAAGCCTGAAACCATTTCATTAGAGTCCTGAAGCCCGTTAAACACTTTTCTCTTCGCAATTTCAATTTCTTCGGTTGAAGGCGGATTATAAGCAAAATTTGAGATTTCCCTGTAGATTTCAGAGAGAATTTCCTCTGATTTTTCCTCGGGAGTGTTGAGGTTGAAAGAAAGGCACATTCTGTCATCATCAAGGTTTCCGACCTCTTCAAACTCAAAATTACCGCTGACGTGGTGTTTATCGAGCGCTTTTGTCAGACGTGCATTTTTAGAACCTTCAAACATGCTGACAAGAAGGGTAACAGCGAGCCTGTCTTTTAAATTTGCGTTCTCAGGTCCTGCAAACCCCAGAGAAATTGAAGTTCCTATGGCTTTATCTCTTAGAATATCCGTTCTTTTTGCGGAATCAAGCGGTTTTAATATTTCATGATTTTTCTCTGAGGGTTTTTGAGGGTTTTGTTTTGTATAGTATTTTGAAACAAGAGAAAGAGTTTTGTCCCTGTCTATGTCGCCGATAATTACCGTTGTTGCGTTATTGGGGGTGTAGTATGTGTTATAATAATTGATTAAATCATCTCTCGTAAGCGATTTTATGTTATCAATTCTGCCTGCAACCAAATCAGTTGAGGTTGAATTAATCTGAAATAAGTCCTTTATCATCTGACAATGGGCATAATTTGAGGCATCATCATCGTACATGTTTATCTCTGAACAGACAATTTCCTTCTCTTTTTCCATCTGCTCTTCAGGAAAAGTGGGGAATTGCACCTGCTCTGAGTTCAGTTTGATCAGCTCTTCAAGATTTTCCACTCCTAAAGCACTCTGAGCGTAATATGAAGTAACGTTATTTGCGGTATATGCGTTTGTGTAAGCGCCGATTTTGGCAAGTCGTTGGTTGTATTCCCTCGGTTTTAGACGCTCTGAGCCGTTAAAGAGGTTGTGCTCTATAAAATGGCTTATCCCTCTTTGGTTATCGGGTTCGTTGAAGCCCCCTGTTTTAAACAAGGTCTGCACCATCAAAGGTCCTTCTTTTTTGACAAGGACTACCTTTTGACCGTTTGAGAGCTTAAATACCTCGGCTTTGTTTTCAACCCCGGGTATGGAAAATTCCGAAATTTTCGTATAAGCAACAGGGGTTCTTGCGTTTATCTGGCTGAAAGCGGAGTGAGTAGAAGGAAGAGAGTCCTTTTGGGCATAAGGAGGAAATGGCGAAACAGTATTTTGCACCTGTGTTTCAGGCTCAACATTACTGCCAAAATTGACATTATACAACTTTACAGGACTTACATTACTCATATTAACCGCTTTACTATATATCTATAAACTGATTTCACCTTCAAAAAATAACAGTAAATCAGGGCTTTTTTACAAAGATTAACATGAAAAAATACAATAATGTTAATTTATATTACAAAAATAGAACAAAAGTGTTAGAAGACAAAAACAGAGTGGCAATACATGAGTGAAAGGAGAATTAAAACTCTGAAATTGAATTTAGACCTTTGAAAAAAGGATTAAATAAGTGTTTTCTCTCTCTCTTATTCCTCTCTCTAATTTGTGGTAGACTTAACCGGCTTGCGTCGGTTTTTTTTTGCGGATTTTGGCTAGTGCGCCGTGTGAAACTGAACGAAGTTCAGTTGAACCCAGCACGACCATGTGAAAAACTCGCTGAAGTGAAACAATTTGCGAATAGCAAATTGAGAAACGGAATGCAAGAGTTTTGAACAGCCAAAATCCAAGACAGCGAAATTGCGGACGGACGGAGTGCGGAAGCGGGTGCGTTGGTGAAGCCAAAAGCAAGCGAACGGCTTGAAGGCGTGAAGCAATAATTCATATTTTGTTTTTTGCGAATAGCAAATTGAGAAACGGAATGCAAGAGTTTTGAACAGCCAAAATCCAAGACAGCGAAATTGCGGACGGACGGAGTGAAACGAGTCCGGGGAGCGAGTGCGTAGTTGACGGCAACGAAGTGAAGTTCGTTCTGTTGACATTTTAATAATTAGTCCTGTTTTCTTTGTCATAGTCGACTCCTTTCTTATTAAAATACACAAAAATACGCATAAACACGACTTTTATGCTATAATCAACTAAAAGGAAATAGGCATGAAAAAAGAATTAATTATTAAATTAAGAAAAACTTTTGAAGAGGCTGCATTTGATTATCAAGGGGTGGAATGTTGGTCAGCAAGAGAATTGCAGGTTTTATTAAACTATACTGAATGGCGTAATTTTGAAAATGTAATCAATAAGGCAAAAGATTCTTGTAAAACTGCTAAACAAGAAATATGTAATCATTTTGTTGACGTCAACAAAACGATAAAAATGCCTAAAAATGCAGAAAAAGAAATATCAGATATTTTACTTACTAGGTATGCTTGTTATCTAATTGCTCAAAATGGTGACCCAAGAAAAGAAGAAATTGCATTTGCACAAAGTTATTTTGCAATTCAAACAAGGAAACAGGAAATCCTTGAAGAACGTATTTTATTAGCCGAAAGATTAGAAGCAAGAGAAAAACTTACTGCAACAGAGACAGAATTATCCGAATTAATATATGAAAAAGGTGTTGATAATAGTGGTTTTGCAAGAATCAGAAGCAAAGGCGATTGTGCTTTATTTGGCGGGAATAACACTTCAGAAATGAAAAGAAAATTAGGCATACCTGATAATAGACCATTAGCAGATTTTTTACCCACAATTACAATTAAAGCAAAGGATTTGGCTACTGAAATAACCAATTTTAATGTAAAGAAAAATGATTTATATGGTGAAAATTCTATTACAAATGAACATATTAAAAATAATAAAGAAGTAAGAGATTTATTAGGCAAGAGCGGAATAAAGCCTGAAGAATTACCTCCAGAGGAAGATATTAAAAAACTCGCAAGAAAAGTTAAGGCAAATGAAAAAGAAATCGCTAAAACAAATTCATTCAACAAAACTCCTAAAAAGAAGTAATTTATGCACATTTTCTATATTAGAAAATGCTTAAAATATAATCAAAATTGTTGAAGTAAAAATTCGAGTGTAGCAACATTATCTCCATTTTTTTAATTTAAACAGACTAATTTTTTCATTTCATTGTTATTTTTTCAAAAAATATGGTAATATAATAAAGTATTTAGTTTATTGAGAGGTGTTGTTATGTTTAATATAAATAAAGACTTAATTTCTACCCCCCCTACTGCGATAATGGTTTAGAGGCTTGTAAATGTCATTCTGAACTTGTTTCAGAATCTCAAAATTTAAGAAACACTAAAGGAAACAACCCTCACCCTAACCCTCTCCCTCGGAGAGGGAATAAAGTTGGTTTTACGCTCGCAGAAACACTTATCACTCTTGTTATTGTCGGTGTTATTGCTGCGATAACTGTTCCAACACTAATTGTTAAATATCAGAAAGAACAAACAGTTACGAGGTTAAAGAAAGCTTATTCCTCTCTTGCGCAAATTACTGCAAGAGCAATAGCCGATAACGGACCTATTACATCTTGGAAGGTTGAGAAAAACAAAACAAAAGAATTTGTAGATCAATATATGGCTCCATATTTGTCTGTCATGAAAAATTGCGGATATGAAACAACAGGAGCGTGTCGTTTTGAAGTTGGTTACTTAAAGGACAAAAAAAATAATACTAGAACTCTCATGGGTACAAATTATTATAAATTAATTCTTCAAGATGGTACTGTTTTTATACTTAATACCAGTGCAAATACTGTAACAAAAAACAATATAACAATTCCAAGAAGTTGGACATCGATATTTATTGATATAAATGGACAAAAAGGTCCTAATGTTTTCGGGAAAGATTTATTTTATTATATATATAGAATACAAGAAGATAGGACTCCTATAGGTGGTGAAAATAATTCAGGTAAAATGATACCCTCTGGAGCTAATATGTCAAGAGAAGAAATGTTATCTGATTGTGCTAACAATGGTTCTGGCTGTGATTGTACTGCATTAATTATGAATGACGGTTGGCAAATCAAAGACGACTATCCGTGGTAATAAAAAATCTCTCTTTCAACAAACAAAGAGTGTCGGAAACACCGACACTCTTTTTGTTTATATTGAAAAAATAGCATTAACAAACCTTTCCACAATAAAAAGCAAAGAAACTCATGCTGCTGACAAGATGCAAGAGTTCTATATTTCTTTTTCTCTATTGAAAAATAACACAAAGTCAATTACTATTTAATCTATTTTTTATTATATATAATGATTTTAATCTACTCTTAATAATTTCAAATAATTTCTTAACTCTTTTATTAAAATATCTTGTTTATCCATAATTTTTTGCGTGCGTTCGTAACATTCAGTTTCTATTTTTACAGACTTAGGTATATCATTTCTTAGTCTATAATCAGGAAACAGATTAACATTTTTTTGTATATGCAATCTTATATCATCAAATTGCTTATACAAAGATTCTTCTATAAATGGAGCATATTTATACAGTAAATTTTGAAAAGTGTATAACTTTTCTGCTGCTTCATTTCCTTTTTTTTGGTATACCTCTAATTGGGCTTCTTCATCAATAGGAATATTTTCAAATCCAATAGGAAATAATGCCGAACATTTTAATACTGCTTCAAAACTCTTTTCTGATAGTTCCTGATACATATTAAATTCTGCTTCAAATTGTGCTTTCGATATATAATTCAATTTATCTTGTTTTGATTTAAGTTCTTCAATTTGTTTTTGAAATTCTGTTTTTTGTTTTTCTTTTATCCAATTAAAATAAATCGACCAAAGTACGCAAATACACAATGAAATTAAAATAGCAAAAGAGTCTGATATTCGAAATATCTGACCAATTGATAAAAATAATTCTTTCATTTATACCCCTCATTATTGTTATAATTAAATAATATGATATGTCTTTATATACTACTTGAAAATTAAGAAATTCTTAATTTTTTATAACAACTAACCCCTACACCTTATTATTGACCCCATATCCGAAGAGGGCAAAGTCATATTTGACAGGATCGTTTGAATCAAAGGTTTTTAATGTTTGTGTCAGCTCTTCAACTGTTTTAAAATCATTATTTGCTCTTGAAATAAGCCCTAATTTTCTTGATATTTTGCTCACGTGGACATCTAAAGGAATTAAAAGCTCCGATTTATCAATAAATTTCCAGATGCCTCTATCCACTGCGCCGTCTCTGACAAACCACCTAAGCATCATATTCATTCTTTTTAAGGCGCTGTTTTTATCGGGGTTCGGAAGAAGATGATAAAACCCCTGTGTCGCCTCCTTTGAAACCCTCGAATAAAAATAATCGGTCGAAATTTTGAGCATGCCCTTAATCGTTCCCGACTGCTCATAGCCGTACTTAAAAAGGCTCTCTAAGGTTTCATTTTCACTGTATAAAATATTGAGTATCCTCAAAATCTCAGTTAAATCAACTGTTTTAGAAAACCTGTAGTCGCAATCCGTTATCAGCCCTCTTTTTTCATTAAAATGTTTTACAAAATCAAGCGGTTTATTTTCCATCAAAGAAAAAATTCTGTTTAATTTTTCAATAAATGCTTCTCTTTTCCCGTAGGCAAACATAGAAGCTATGAAGCCCGCAAGTTCAATATCCCGTTTATCTTCAAACCTGTGGACAAACTGAACAGGATCTGAGGGAATAAAATCAGGGGTTTCATACTCCTTTGCGTATTTATCAAGAAGGGTTTTCAGTTTTAAATCAGCCATTTTTTCTCATTTCTTCAAAAAATTTAGTAATTACTTCTTTGCATTTTTCTTCCTCTATCCCTCCAAAAACCTTTAAAGTTTTAGAGTTCATAAGGGTTCTCATATCCGTTTTTGAGCCAAACGCACCGTAGACAGTGTCATAAGCGCCAAAATAAACCGTTTTTATACCCGACTGCACTATTGCGCCAGCGCACATCGGACAGGGTTCTAGTGTAACATACATTTCGCACCCGTCAAGTTTCCATGAGCCCAAAATCTGCTCGGCTTTTTCTATCGCAAGTATTTCCGCATGCGCCGAGATTTTTTTGTTTTTTTCTCTCTCATTATGGGCAAAAGCGATGATTTCATTATCCTTAACGATAACGCAGCCAACCGGAACGTCCTCCCCCGACTCTTTTGCGGTTTCAAGCGCCTTCAGCATAAACTTTTTATCCATCTATCCGCTCCGAAAGGGGGAAAATAAGATAGACGGTGAAATTCTCATCTTCGGTTGACTGAAGGTAAATAGAGCCGTTCATTGCATTAACGAGCCCTTTTACAATATAGAGCCCGAGCCCGGTTCCCCTGGTTGAGCGGGTGGTATCAAGCTCCATACGGATAAATTTGTCAAAAAGTTTATTGAGTTTATCTTTGTCAATGTATTCGCTCTTATTCGTTATTTTTATTATCGCTTTATGGTTTTCAACCTCTGAAGATACAGTAATGGGGGTATTTTCAAAGCCATACTTATTAGCATTATCAATGAGGTTAATCAAAACCTGCTCAAGTCTGTCTTTATCGGCATAAAGCGCAGGGAAATCAGACGGGATATTGTTTATAACCTCTCTTTTTTCAATGTTTTTAACCGAATATATTGCCGATTCCATAAGCAGAGGAAGAGAAACGGAGGACATCTCAATATTAAGTCTCGCGCCTTCAATATCGGGAATAACGAGCAAATCCTCGACCATACGGCTCAGACGCTCTGCCTGTTGCTTGATAATTCTCAGAGATTTGTTTTTCGTTTCCTCATCTATCTCAATATCTTTTCTCAAAAGCCTTGACGTGTAACCTTTTATGCTCGTCAGCGGTGTTCTGAACTCGTGGCTGACCGTGTCTATCAAATCAGAGCGGAACTCGTTGAGCTGTTTGAGTTCTTTATTCTTGTTTTTGAGCTGTTTATAAGAATTATTTATCTCATTGACCATCTTATTGAACTCAAACGCAAGGAAAATAATCTCATAGGGAGTAAAGACATTGGTTAAAAGTTTGACCTGCCTTTTATAGTTACCCTTTGACAGTGCTATTATACCTTTAAACAGCTGTTTTATGTTGATGTAAAGGTAGTAACAGTAAAGCCCCGTAAGGATAATCGTCACAATAGCGGAAATAAGAAAGGCGAGAATAATCTTAAATCTTGCAGTATAAATAGTGCTTTCGGTCATTTCCTTCGGGGTATTTACAATAATGGTAAGGTTTAATTTATCCAAAGTCAGATAAATTCTCGGCTGGTTCTTTGAAATGCCGAAGAACATAGGTTTACCCTTCTTTATATCCTTCGGAAGAAGTTTCATGGTTTCCTCAAAATCCGCTTCATTAAAGTTATGAGAGAAAAGCAGCCTGTTGTCTTTATTAATAATATAAATTTCTCTTGAATCGTCTTTTACAAAGTTTAAGACCTTATCCTTGAAAAATTCAACGTTTACAATGATTTTGAGGTATTTATTATCGTTTATTTTCTCTAAAATATAGAGGGTTGAGTCATCTGGGTTATAATTAATTCTCTTTAGCTCCTGCCCCTGCTGACCTATATCACTCGGGCGGACAATGTCAAAATCTTTGAACATCTCGGAGTTTACGGCAATATCCTTGAGGAAAATTATCTGGTCCTCTTCTTTAGGGATATATTTAAGGGCTACAATAATGTTTGTATAGCGGTTTTTATCACCCTCCATCATCGAAACAATGTTATCCTGAATGGTCTGGGCTATCATCTGAACGGAATAACTGAGCTCGGCACGGATTGCGTGCTGGTTAATGTTGTTAACAATAAACCCCGCAATAATCATCGGGATAAAAACCGACAAAAGAACTATTATCGAAATCTGTTCGATGATTTTAAGCCGTTTAATCTGTCTCATTCTTCCTCACTGCGAAACGGAGTAAGTTTGTAGCCGACATTTGTGACGGTGTGAAGATAGACGGGGTTTTTCGGGTTTTCCTCTATTTTCTGCCTCAAACCTCCGACGTGAACCCTCAGCATTCTGACATCTTCATCACTGTTATAGCCCCAGACTTCGTTTAAAAGTGTTGCCAGAGAAACCGCGTTGTCAAAGTGCTGAAGGAGGCAATAAAGCACCTCAAACTCTGTCGGGGTAAGTTTTATTCGCTTTTCCTGTATCCCTGTTTCGAGAGATTCGGGGAAAAGCTCGATGTCACCGACTTTTAAAACCTCTTTGCTTAAATCCTGCGCCTGGGGATTATTGTTCGGGTTGCGTCTTAACAAGGCTCGAACCCTCAAAACCACCTCCTGAACGTCAAAGGGTTTAACAATATAGTCATCAACACCTGAATTAAAGCCCGTTGTCTTATCCTGTATAGTTCCTTTTGCCGTCAGCATAAGGATAGGAAGGTTTGGTTTTACGGCTCTTAACCGTTTGCAGACTTCGTAGCCGTTCATCTTCGGCATCATAACATCAAGAAGAACAATATCATAACTGTTATTCAGCGCTTTTTCAAGTGCCTCCTGCCCGTCTCTTGCACTGTCCACGATGTAACCGCTGTGCGAAAGGTCGAACTCCAAAAGCTCTCTGATGTCATCATCATCATCAACGACTAACAAATAATTCTGCATTATCTTCCCTTTATTTGTCGGGTTAGTAAACCCGACCTACATTTCATTATTCGAGCAATTTAATTATCTCATAACTGAACAACTTTAACAATGATTAGTTAAATTTGTTAAAGGAAGAGGAAGGAGGTATTTGTAAAACTCATACTCGGGGAATGTTTCGGGCAGATTTGTCCAGTACCTCAAAATTAAGTCGTTATTTTTCGTGAGTTCTTTTTGAAGGTTTTCATCTCTGGTTAAAAGCGGGTAAACAAACGGCACTTCACTATCCGAAAGTTCAAAATGAAGCTCGTTTATTTCTTTATATTTTTTATCCAGCTCCAAAAATCTTTGCCTTCTTTCATTTTTCTCTTTTTCAAAATCAATTTTCGATAAAATTTTTCGGGAACACTCTGAAATTGTCATAATATCAAATTCATCCACCCTTTTTTCATTTTTTAAAAGAGAAGTATAGGAAAAATCGTTTATAATTTGGGGATATTCCTCTTTATCCTTTGGAAAACTTAAAGAAATCGGCGCTTTTACCCTCAATACAGCTCCATCCTTAACCCCGAAAGAATGAAAAAAGAACTTACGGCAGGAATTAACCGAAGCAAAACCAAAGAAGGGGGAATAAAAAGCATGGGCATTATCGACAATCAGTTTCGGATATTTTTCCGCCAGTATTTTCACATTGTTTTCGCAAATTCCAAAATAATTCGAATAGAGAACAAAATCATCGGCATTAAAATCTTTCAGAGGGTAAAAGTTTTTATCAATATGATAAAATTCGGTTTCGCAACCTTCAAGTCTGAGGGCATTTTTTACGGCAGGGCAAAGATAGAAGGGAAGGTGAATTTTTTTAATTTTAAAATCCCTCACCAAAACCCTCAGAGCATTTCTTGCACTGTTAAATTCATATTTGAAAAAAGTGTTCATATTAATTATTATAAAACAAACAAATAGCCCCCTCACCCCTGCCCTCTCCCTCAAGGGGAGAGGGAGTCTTCTGTTAGTGAGCATTTGCAAGTTATACAACAGCGGGAGAGGGGTAGAACCTTTGATAAAATATTACGCAATTTGACACCAAAGTTATTTCAAGCTAATCTTAATATTATTTTGTTTTTGAAAAAGGGAGCGTTATGGTAAATAGTAAGCGCAGAGTTGTAATAACAGGTGTGGGCTGTGTTTCGCCTTATGGTATCGGCACGGACATTGTTTGGGATGCCGTTGTGAACGGAAAAAGCTGTATTAAAAAACTTGAAAACCTCAGCGAAGACCAACAGGTCAGAATAGGCGGTGCGGTTCCGGAGTTTGAAATTCCCGACTATATCAACCCTAAAGATGCAAGAAGATTTGATAAATATATTCTCTATGCTTATGTTGCCGCAAAAGAAGCTCAGATAAGCGCAAATTACGATATTGAAAAAGAAAACCCTTATACAACAGGTGTTTTAATCGGAACAGGTCAGGGCGGTATGGAAACTATCCTCAATAGCGCCTTAACTATGGCAAGAAGAGGGGTTACAAAATGCTCTCCCTTCACTGTTCCCATGATGATAGCAAACATGGCGGCAGGTGTTGTATCAATGATGCTCAACGCAAAAGCCTTCAACAAAGCAGTTGTTTCGGCCTGTGCTACGGGCGCACACGCAATCGGCGACAGTTACCGCTCCATTCAGTGCGGTGACGCAGATGTTGTCTTTGCAGGAGGAAGCGAAAGAGCCATTGTAGATTTTGTTATAGGCGCATTCACAAGTGCAAAAACACTTTCAAACAGTAACGACTTCCCCGAAAAAGCTTCAAGACCTTATGACAAAGACAGAAACGGCTTCATTATGTCAGAAGGCGCAACAATTCTTGTTCTTGAAGAACTCGAACACGCCAAAAAGCGTGGCGCAAAGATTTTAGGTGAAATCGTAGGCTATGGTCAGAGCGGTGATGCTTATGACATAGTTGCTCCCGATCCCTCTGGTGACGGCGCTCAGAGTGCACTCGAAAAAGCCCTCAAAGATGCAGGCATTGAACCAAAAGACGTTGATTACATCAACATGCACGGCACAAGCACACATGTCGGCGATATTGCAGAATCCAAGATGATAGAAAGAGTTTTTGGTGATAAAAACACAAATAAAAACCTTCTCGTAAGCTCGACAAAATCAATGACGGGACACTTGCTCGGCGCGGCAGGGGCTATTGAGGCCTTCATAACAATGAAAGCTATTGAAAATAATATTGTTCCGCCCACAATAAACCTTGATAACCAGGATGAAGAAGTCGGAAACCTCGATTATGTACCTCATAAAGCAAGAGCTCACAAAATCAATTATGCGGTTTCAAACTCCTTTGGGTTCGGCGGAACAAACGCAGTATTAGTATTTAAAAAATTTGAAGAATAGGAATATATGAACGACAAAAACTATCCGAATTTATTATGTTTTCTCGAGGACAAAACCCAGTCCATGGGAAACAGTATTGCACTAGGCTTAAACACAAAAGTAGGCTGGAGAGAGCTGACCTATAAAGGAATCAGCATACTTTCAAAAAATATAGCGGGATATTTAATTGAACTCGGGCTCAAAAAGGGTGACAGGGTTTCGATTATCTCGGAAAGCTGTGTAGAATGGGCACCCGTACTGTTTGGCTCTGTCCTAGCAGGCACTACTCTTGTTCCTATCGATATTAAACTCACAATTTATGAGATGAAATCAATACTTTCAAACTGTGAACCTAAGGTGCTTCTGGTTTCAAACAAATTTATCGAATATGCAATAAAGCTGAAGGAAGAGATAAAATCAATAGAAGAGATTATCGTCATCAATGAAACTTCAGCCCACAAAGAATTTAAGACAATTTATGAACTCGAAAGCTCATCAAGAGCAATCTGGAGACACAGAGGACTGAACAAAACAGGTTTAATCATCTACACTTCAGGCACAACGGGTAACCCTAAGGGTGTTGAAATAACCTATAAAAACATGCTCTCTCAGGTTTCGGGAATAAGCAAATGTTTTCCTATGGAAAGAGATGAAAAGCTGCTCTCTATCCTTCCGATGAACCACCTCTTTGAGCTTTCGGTCGGATTTTTGACCTTTTTAAACCTCGGGGTTACGATTTATTACCCTCAAAACCTCAAGCCCGAGCATATTTTCTACATTTTGCAGGAAAAGCAAATCTCGTTTATGGTTGTCGTACCTTCATTTCTGAAACTCATCAAGACGGAAATCGAATCAGACCTCAACAAACGTTCTGAATTATACAAATTATTCTTCAAAATGAAATACACTTTGGCGAAATATATTCCAAGCTACCACCTGAGAAGGCTTTTATTCCGCAACATAACAAAAAAACTCGGGGGCAAATTTAAAGGCTGTATCTCAGGCGGTGCACCTCTCGATTTAAAAGTCGGGGAATTTATCTCGAGAATTGGTATCCACGTATATCAGGGCTACGGCTTATCCGAGGCCTCGCCGGTCGTTTCTATGAGCACGAAAAAACATAACAAAAAAGGTTATGTCGGAAGAGCAATAGACGGCGTTAAAATCAGAATTGACAAGGAAACGGGCGAACTGATGGTCCAGGGCGACAACGTTATGAAGGGCTACTATAACCAGCCCGAATTATCCGCGGAAGTTGTCGAAAACGGCTGGCTTCATACGGGCGATATTGCGGAAATTGACTCTGAGGGCTTCCTCAAAATTACGGGAAGAATTAAAAATATGATAGTTCTCTCGGGCGGAAAGAAGGTATTTCCTGAAGAAGTCGAGTCCGTACTCGAAAAAAGCCCCATGCTTCAGGAGGTTTGCGTAGTCGGAGGTATTAAAAAAGGCGGACAGAAAGACGGAACCGAATATGTTGTTGCCGTAGTCGTACCGAAACAAGAAGTCAGAGAACAAAACGGCGAAAATACCGAAAAAGTCGTTCAGGCAGAGGTTATGAAGCTCTCACAACAGCTTGCGACTTATAAACGTCCTTCAAAAATTGTTGTTGCAAAAAATCCCCTTCCGAGAACCGCGACAAGCAAAATCAAGAGAAAAGAAGTTAAAGCATATATCGAAAAGATGTAGAGATGGTATTTCACACTGAAGCAGACACTATAAGCGCAATAGCAACACCTTTTGGTGCGGCGGGAGTTGGTGTCGTCAGGCTTTCGGGCGATAAAGCCTTTGAAATTACGGGCAAAATCTTTTCAAATAAGAGCCTTGAGCCGAACAAAATCTCTCACGGCTGGATAAAAGACGGAGAAACTCTTATTGACGAGGTTATTGTCCTTCCGTTTAAAGCGCCGAGAAGTTATACCGGAGAGGATGTCGTTGAAATCCAGTGCCATGGCGGAATACAGATTGTAAGGCAGATTTTAAACCTCACGATTAAAAACGGAGCAAGGTTAGCTGAGAGAGGGGAATACACCAAAAGAGCATTTTTAAACGGCAAAATGGACTTATCCCAGGCTGAAGCGGTGCTTGATTTAATCCACGCAAAAACGGAAAAATTTGCGGTTAAGAGTGCAAATAATTTGTCGGGGAAACTAAGCATAGAAATTGAGAAAATAAGAAAAAATATTTTCGATTTATTATCAAAAATCGTTGCCGCTATTGATTTCCCCGAGGACGTAAAAGAGCCCGAATACTCAGATATTGAAGAAGAAATAAAAAATATTATCTCTCAGATTGATTCAATTTTATCCGTTTCAAAAAGTTCAAATATTCTGAGACAGGGAATAAGACTCGTTATAGCGGGAAAACCGAATGTAGGAAAATCTTCTCTGTTTAACAGGCTTTTAAATCTAGACAGAGCAATAGTTACCGATATTGCAGGTACGACAAGAGATGTACTCGAGGAAACCCTGAA
>JAFXYZ010000038.1 GCA_017541465.1 bacterium
CTCCCGAAACCGACATCAAGGATTTAAAGAAGGGTTATATCTCCCTCGCTGTAAGGGAAATCGTAGACACCGCCCTTGCTTATAACGCCGTAATCGCCGTTGAAGAAAGCGTAGGCACAAGGGAAAAGACCTTCGGTATCGACACAAGGCTTCATTCCGTGCTTGTGGACGCTATACAGAACAAGCTTACATTCCTTTATGATAAAAAAGCCGATGCTCTTGAAGAAGGCGGTATACTCAACGCTTATCAGCTCTGCGGTGCGGTTGTTACAGAAAAAGACCGCCACAGCAAGTTCCAGAACGGCATTGTTTTCTTCGTAAATCCTATCTATACCAAAAACGCTGCTCCCAAGAGTGCTTTCATAGCTCCGAAGGCTCTTGAATACACGAACCTTGCACGTACAAAGGCAAAGATTAAGACCATAAAGGACATCGGAATCGAAAAGGATATGCTCTACTTCGACATTGACGATAAGATGTACGAAAAGACATACTCTGGAAAGACCGAATGGAGAGTATGGGCGGGCGGTGAAAGAAGAATGACCGAAAAGGACGACAAGCTCGCAAAAGGCAGAAGATATGTGACAAAGGACATCGGGGAGGTATTCAAGAAATTCCTTACCGATAACGGCATCAAGCTTAAAGGCGACATCAAGGAACAGATACTTGCGAAAGACGATAAGAGATTTTTCGTAACCTTCGTGGAGCTGTTCAATAATGTTATCAGATGTAACAACGGATATGGTGAAGACAACTTTATTATTTCACCCGTAAAGGATGCCAAGGGTAAGCTTTTTGACAGCCGCTCGGCAAACGAAAGCGACATTACCTGTACCGATTCCAACTCGGCTTACAACCTTGCACAGAAGATGCTTCTTACAGTAGACGCTATCCGTAAGGACAAAGACCGCACCATTCCTACTACCGAAGAATACCTTGCAAGTATTCAGCAGTAAGTGAAGCTTAAAAGCCTGTCCCGTTATGTAATTGTAGCGGGGCAGGGAATTATAAAGTATGAATTTCTACTTAAAGTAGTGAGATTTGGGGTTTGAGACTGCTCCAGATTTGCACTAATCGTAAATGACGTGGTTTAGGTGGCAAAGAAAGAAGGAAGTTTTAAATTACCCAAAACGAAACATCTTATACAAACAAAAAATTTCTACTTATTGCAATGTAGAACCTGTGTGTCCCTGTAATGTGAATTTCTACTTAAACAACACGACTTGTGCTGTTGTAGAATTATAGATAGTGTTATTTATTTAGATAAAAAAACATAAAGGAGAAGGACATTGTTTACCGAAGATTTTGAAAGGGAAGCGGAATACAGAAGGATAACCGCTGCCATAGAAAATAACCCGATATATGTTCCCGAAAATCTTGCGTTTGATGGTGATAATAAAAAACATAAGGCATTTACCTATATAGTTTTGGGTGCGATATACGATGCAAAACATAATTGCGTGATACTCCCCGAAGAAGTGCTAAACAATGCGGGAATAGAGCTTGGACTTGAAACGGAAAGATATATGAGCAGTTGCAGAATATCTTTTAATCTCGGAGACGATGAATTAAGAAGATACTTCACGGCTTTCTCGTGTTTACATTCAAGCGATGAATATAAAGCCACGTCGGTAAGCATAAGTGAAAATTTCCGAAGGATTTTAAGCCTGTGCGACAGATATGATTTTTTAAGAAAGTGATGAGGGAAATTGGTTTATGGGAATAAGAATAGAAGAAGCTGAACATATAGACGAATTGCTTGAAACCGCAGAGATAAACGTACCCGCAAACATGGAATATCCTCGTGGTATAGACGAAGATATGAAAAAGCTTATATATCTCGTTCTTGCAAGCGTGGGCGTTATGAAGAAACCAAGGAGCTATCTTCCCGCCGTTACGTTAAAGAAAATCGGGATAGATATTACGGAGTATGAAAAAGAAGATTGTAATGAACTTTTAGAAAGAATGGCGACAACATTAGTCATATTAAGGGATGTAAGTAATCTGCCCTGCATTATTTTCAAAAGCATAAGCATTTACAAGGAAAAGGGGCATGAAATGATACAGTTTACCCTTAACGAAGGTTTTAAACGCCGCTTGATGAGATATGAAGGCTACGAGTTCCTGTCGGGAGATTTTTATTAAAAAACCGCAAAAAAAGATGTTAAAATCGCATCTATACAGGACAACACAGGAAATCTGTGGTATAATACAACCATAAGATATGAAAGGAAAACAAAACATGATTCCCATAATAAAAGAAAGCAACCCAAATTGGTTTGACGAATATAAAGCCCTTGGAAAAGATAAACAGTTCATATATGATACTTTTCTCGGCTCATTCGTAGCTATAAAGATAAACAACGAGTATGCTGCTTTTTTAAACGGCTTAAACAATTTCATCATTGCAAAAGCTTATAAAAACTGTTTAAGCATCGGTGAAGGGACTCCGCTTCAATATGGCAGTTATAAAGAAGTAATGGCAGCGGCACTCGGCAGATACAATGACATGGTAAAAATCACCTGTTACGGAAAAACCGACACTATGGAAAGAAAAGCGGCTATAAGGCATTATTCAGAGTGTATAGCAAATTCCGAAGGCTCGGAACGTGAAAGATACACCACTATTCTTATGGGGCTTGAAGAAGGAAAAACCGAAGTAACGGATGAACCCGAAACAAGTAAGTTCTATTACTATGAAGAAGAAAGGTGAAAAATGATGCTTAAAACCTTGGAATACGATTTCAGCAGATATATCGAAGGCTCGGTTGCCTTAAAGATGTATACTGTTGAGGGGAAAAAGAAGAAAAACGTAATCGAATATTCCCCGTCACACTCACAGATGAGACATGACATAAAGGAAAATCTTGACGGCGAAGTGCTTGAATATATGCCCGACACGGAGATTAAGTACAAGTACAGGGCAGATGACGGCTCGCTCGCATCGGTAACAGTAAGGTACAAAGACCTTATGAACGGAGACTATGACGGGATGCAGGGAGAAAGCAAGATGAGAACCCTTGTTGAAGAATGTCCGTTGGGATACCGCCCGTTCCTTGACATCCTTACCGA
>JAFXYZ010000039.1 GCA_017541465.1 bacterium
AAACCCTTGAAAGATACGGTGCAATGGATTATACAATTATCGTTTCCGCACCTGCAAACGAATCTGCGCCTATGCAGTATATCGCACCCTTCGCAGGATGTGCCGTTGCGGAAGAATTTCTCGAACAGGGCAAACACGTTTTGATAGTATATGATGACCTTTCAAAGCACGCACAGGCATACAGAGCGATGAGTTTACTGTTAAAACGTCCGTCAGGCCGTGAAGCATATCCGGGTGATGTTTTCTATCTTCACTCAAGACTTCTTGAGAGAGCCTGCAAACTCTCTGACGAACTCGGTGGCGGAAGTATTACGGCACTTCCTATCATTGAAACTCAGGCAGGCGATGTTTCCGCATACATTCCGACAAACGTAATTTCAATTACGGATGGTCAGATATTCCTTGAAACAGGTTTATTTAACGCAGGTACAAGACCTGCAATTAACGCAGGTATTTCGGTTTCCCGTGTCGGCGGTGCTGCCCAGACAAAAGGTATCAAACAGGTTGCAGGTCAATTAAGACTTGATTTGGCGCAATACAGAGAACTCGAATCCTTCTCTCAGTTTGCAAGTGATTTGGATAAAACAACAAAAGACCAGTTGCTGCGTGGTGAAAAACTTACGGAAATCTTAAAACAGCCTCAGTATAATCCTCTCAGTGTTGCAAAACAGGTAAGTATTCTGTTTGCGGCAAACGAAGGTTTACTTGACGACATCGACAATAAAAAGATACAGAGTTTTAACCGCGGCTGGTTTGAGTATTTCCAGGCAAACATGAAGGAGCTTGCAGAACGTCTTAACAACGGCGAAGCCTTATCAGACAAGGATAAAGAAGAACTCAGAGAAAATCTCAATAACTATAAAACGAATTTCTTTGAATAATCGGTAATAAATTATGGCAAATTTAAAGAATATCAAAAACCGAATAAATTCTATCACGAGTACTCAGAAGATTACTCGTGCGATGAAGATGGTTGCCTCCGCAAAGATTAAAAAGACGGAAAACAGGGTAAAAGCATCAAGACCGTTTACTTATGAGCTCACAAAACTCTTTTATAGAGCCCTTAACAGCGTCAGAGATATTGACACAAAAGGAATGAAGTTCGATGAGCCGATTAATAATTATCCTGTTTTGCTGAAGGAAAGAGAGATTAAGACGGTCGGACTTCTTGTAGTTACTTCTAATAAAGGTCTCTGCGGTGCGTTTAATGCTAATCTTGTCCGCTATACCATAAAGAAAGTCAAAGAATATAAAGAAAAAGGGATAAACACAAGACTTTTTATCATCGGTCAAAAGGGTTTTGCTTCTTTAAAAAGACAGACAAACAGTGTGGGTTTTGAGATAGCGCAAACATATCTTAACTTCCCTGCAGCTCCAAATGCTTCCTGCGCAAGAGTTGTTGCAAACGATATGGCAGAGGAGTTTGTTGAAAACAAAGTTGATTCAATGGAAATTGTCACAACGAGGTTCAAGAATATGATGTCCTACAGTGTTGAGACCTGGGACATTCTTCCTCTTGATGATATAGAGGATGATTATGTTTCAGAGGAGCATACCGATATGACGGTTGAACCCGATATGCCGACTATCTTATCCGAGCTTGTTCCTCTCTATATCACAAATATAATTTATCAGGCGCTGCTTGAATCCGTTGCGAGCGAGCTTGCTTCTAAAATGACGGCTATGTCTGCCGCCTGCAACAACGCAGATTCAATGATTAAATCTCTGACAGTTGAATATAACAAGGCAAGGCAGGCTCAAATTACCCAGGATATTATTGAAATCGTAGGCGGAGCAGAGTCTGTAAGGAAATAATTTCCTATGAAAATAATAAAAAAAATAGTTATTATTTTTGTTCTGACGGTTGTAATATTTTCATCTCTCGCCTCTCTTGCGGTGTTTTTTGCCGTTAAGAACTTTGGTGATGTTGATAAATATAAGGATAAACTCTTTGAAGCCATAAGGCAGTCCTCGGGGTACAGCCTTTATGCCGAAAAAATCACTCTGAACCCTGCCCTGAAACCTTATCTGCCGGTTAATGTCCATCATTTTATGGTTTATGGTCCTAAGGGGGAAAAGCTTTTTAAAACAGGGGATATTGATTTTAAAATTAAACTTTTTCCGATTTTGAAGAAAAAAATAGAGGTTTATGAAATCGAGCTAACCCGCCCCGTGTTTGAACTCGATTTAAAGTTTGAGGGTTATCCCGAAATCAGTACAAAACCGCTTGAATATAAAGGCTTTAAACTCTCACCCGACATTAAAAACCTTATTTTAAAGAGATATAAGTTCAATATTGCTGACGGAAGAAATAAATACAGTCTCGAAGGCGACAAAATAGAACTTCAGACTTCAGAGCTTAAAAAATCCGTTGCCCTGCTCACTCAGGGGCAGCTCTTTGAGGATAAAAAAGAGCTTCTGAACTATGACATCGACTTTGAAGTGCCTTCTGACATCTTCAAAAGAAGTGACAGAGCCGATTTTTCTTTTAAGAAATATATTAAGGCCAACATAAAATCGGATAATATGGCTCTCGGGGAACTCAAAGAAATCTATGAAATTCTTTTCAGGGTTCTGAAACTGAAAACACCATTTTCCGATTACAAAATATCGGGAACGGGAAGTTTTGATTTTAATGTCGAATCCGATTTTAAAACCTTTAAATCAAAGGGAAAAGCCGAGATTAAAAATTGCGAGATTAATCATAAAACAATTCCTTTTTCTGTGAAAAAGATTAATTCCAGGATAAATTTTGAGAATAATAATATCAACATTGAAACCGCCGATGCCCTTATTAACGGCAATCCTGTTACGCTTTCGGGGAAGGTTAATGACAAATTTGAATCCGATATTAAGTTTATCGCAAAAGGGATAGAACTGAAGAATTTAATTCCTCTTATTTTGAAGGATAATAATTATATCGTTAATTCCGGGTTAGCGGATATTGAGGCTGAATTAAAGAGCAAAAATGCCGATGATTATACGGTTGAGGGAAATCTTGTTTCTTCAAAACTCAGTTTGACCGATAAAATAAACACTGTTTCAACCGATAAATTAAATATAGCTTTTAATTTAACCCCAAAACTTCTTCTCTCTGAAATCAGGTCTGATAATATTAAATTATATTTTGAAAAACAAAAGCTCAGTATGTATCTTCAGAATTTAAATGCCAAATTTGACGATAAAGATTTGACTTTTAACCCTTCCAAAATCAAATATAACAATATTTTGCTTGACTTTTCGGGTGCGATAAAGGATATAAAGCAGGCAGAGAAAAGAAATTTTGATTTTCTGGTTAAGGGTGATATTCCCTCAAAAGAGCTTGAAAATGAACTTTTGAAATACTTTAAATTCCAGTCTGCTTCAAAAGGCAAACTGCCCTTAGAGATGAAAATATCAGGGGACAGTGAAAAGGCAAAGATTTTGGCTAATTTGTCCGCTAACCGCGATAACTATTTATCTCTTCTTGTCATTAAAGAAATTTTGAATAAGCCTTCCTTCCTGAATATTTCGGCGGAGTTAAGGGATAAAAATTTAAAAATCGACAATATTTCTCTTGTTGACAGTGATAAGGCGGTGTTTAAAACGGATAAATTAAAGAAAATAGCGCTTTTGTCCGGCGGTATAAAATTATCGGAGAAGCCCTCGGCTGAAGATCTGAAGTTTAAAATACCCGAGTCAATGACCTTTACCACTTCTCTTTTTGACGGAGCTGAGGTTTCCGTTAAGGGTGATGTTACTTTAAATGGTGAACTGTCTAACCCGAAAACAAAAGGGAGTGTGGTTTTAAATAAACTCAACCTCTTTAAACACAATATTCTTATAAGAAACACTGTTCTTGATTTTGTTGATGACATAATCAGAGTGAATATTCCCGATTTAATCATTGCAGATTCGAGGTTTAACGTTGTCGCAGATGTTCTTCCGAAGTTTGACGGAAGGGTAACAATTAAAAATGCCAGCGTTTCTTCGCCAAAAATCGATTTATTATCTTTAACGCAGGCATTTGCTGATGTCAAAACCTCTGATATATTTCCGGGGTTTGAAGTTCCTCTTGTAATTCAGAAGGGAAGCGGGATTATTAACGAATTTTCTTATGAGGATATTAAACTCTCTGATGTAACGGTTGATTTTAATATGAAGGATAATATTTTATACCTCAAAAACATCAATTCAAACGGATTTCAGGGAAAAATCAACGGCAGTCTTGATTTTAATTTCCTTATGCAGATTTTAAATCTTGATATTTTAGGCAGCGGAATAAATACAAATAAACTTCTTCAGTCTTTTCTCGATGAGCCGACTGATTTAACGGGAAGAACGGAGTTTGAGGCGAAACTTCAGGTTAAGGGCAGTACAAAGGAACAGCAGCTGAAGTCTTTAATGGGAAATGTTAAGTTTATCACGAACGACGGGCAATTAGGCGTGTTAGGACAGTTTGAAAGGTATCTCCAGGCTCAGAATCTTCTTCACCTCGGAATAGACAGAACAAAATGGGAGGATTTATACAGGGCTGTCAAGACTCATAATACCTCCTTCTTCAGGCGTGCCGAGGGCGAGATTACTTTTGATAACGGCTATGCCTTTATTGACAGCTTTAAAACCCAGGGGAATATAATGAGCCTTCTAATTCTCGGGAAATATAATCTTTTGAATGATTTTGCCGATTTGAATATTTTCGGTAAAATTTCAGATGAAATTTTCTCTGAGTTAAACTCCGAATACATTTTCGAGAACAGTGAAATACCAGATATTTTGTCCCCGAACGCGAGAAACCCGAGAGGTTTTAAAGTTAACATAACGGGTATGGTGGATAATATCCGTTCGATTAACTCTTTTGAATGGCTGAAAACGGGCGAAAAAATTGAAAAGCCGACTGAAATCAAAAATGAGTTTATTCAGAATAACGATTACGAAGAATACCCTTCTTTTATGAACGAAATTTAAAAATGGTTAATTTTTCCGAATTTTGGGTATAATAAACTTGTTATGTTCAGAAGAAAATGTAAAGTAACTTTTATTTGCCACGGTTCAACCATAAACAGTGAAGAAAACAGGTTTTATGACGATGAATCACACCCGCCGCTCAATGAAAACGGCAAAATTGAGATGGAAAAGATTTCAAAATGGCTCAGGGCAAAAGGTTTAAAAACGGATGTCCTCTATTCCTGCTCAGCTCTTCGTTGTGTTCAGAGCTCAAGAATAATTTCTCAGTATTTAAATGCTGATTATAAAGTTATTGATTCTTTAAGAAGCCGAAAAGCAGGGCTCTGGAGTGGTCTGACTTTTGAACAGATAGAAGTTAAATACCCCTCTGAACTTGATAAATACCACTCAGACAGAAAGAATTTCTGGGTTGAAGGCGGTGAAAATACCGACGAATTAAATAAAAGAGTATCAGCGGCGCTTTCAAAACTTGTCGAAGAAAATGTCGGGAAGAGGATAATCATTGTAACCCACCCCGAGGTTATCCAGTCCGCTGTTGCGACTGCGCTTTCCATTCCCGTTGAAAACCAGTTTAAAATTTATATTCCCCAGGGCTCAGCAACACAAATCAGTTATTACCAGGGCTGGTCAAGTCTTGTTTACAGTGCTTATCTGCCGTTATAAACCCTCTGAACAAGTTCATAAATTCTGTTCTTCGGTTCATTAAATAAGCCCGTTATTATTTTCACACAGTCTTTTGCGCTGAAATTCTGCGCTCTTAAAAGGTTGATTTTTTCGGTTAACTCGTTTTCGTCTGTCTGAGTGTATCCTTGCGCGAAAATCATTCCTACAATTTCGCCTTTTAAGGTGTTATTTTTGTAATAATCTATGATTTCGCTGACCGCACCGATTTTAATTTCTTCATAAACTTTGGTAAGCTCTCTCCCTATTGCGATTTTCTTATCCTCCCCGAAGAAATTTCTGATGTTCTCTAAGGTTTCTAAAAGTCTGTTTGGTGAATCATAAAAGACGGTATTTATATATCTGTACTTTTTAAAAACTTCAGACTGCTGATTTTGGGTTCTCGGAAGAAAGCCGAAAAAGGCAAATTCTTCTGTTTCTCTTTCTATTGCGCTTAAAAAAGTCGTAACGGCGCAGGCGCCGGGCAAAGCAACAACTTTGAAACTGAGCGCGCGGAGTTCTTTTAACAAAACACTCCCCGGGTCAGATATAAGCGGAGTTCCCGCATCAGAAACAAGGGCAACATCCTCACCTCTTTCCAAAACCCTGATTATTTCCGAACTTCTTTGTTTTTCATTAAATTTATGACAGTCAATTAATCTTGAATCGATTTTATATTTATTAAGAAGTTTTTGTGTAACTCTCGTATCTTCGCAGGCAATCAGAGAAACACTTTTGAGTGTTGAGAGCGCTCTTAAAGTAATATCTTCAATATTGCCTATGGGTGTCGGAATAATATAGAGAGTTGATGCCATAATAACCTGTTTTTATAGGGGAAATGTTGTTTTGCCGTCAATTGTTTTATAAAGTCCAGTAACCTCTAAAACCTGCATAACGTTTGATGTTACGTTGTCGAGCCTGAGATTCTTCCTGTTTAAAACGGCTATCTTTTTGAGATTTAAAATAGTTGAAATATCTTTTAAGCTGATTTTATCAATTTGGGAAAAATCGAGAGAAAGGTCATTTTCGCTGTTTAATACGAGATTATCAAGTCCTGATTTATCTTTGAAAAGTTTTGATGCTTCAATAACCTGCATCTGATGTCTCCCTATACAAATAAATGTATCAATTATTTGTTGCTTATTCTAAAATAATAGTATATATGGAGGAAATTTGCAAGATTTTTTCTTACAAAAGATTAAAAATGTTGCACAAAAAGGGATGACAATGTTTAAATAGAATTATATTAATTAACAGGGAGGAGATTTAATGAAAAAACTATTTGGAGCATTAGTTGTATCAATGGTGGTTATATCAATGTCGGGTATTGCACAGGCAGGAAATACAATGGTATTTGATCCTTCGGCTTATCCTGAAGTGCCCGAAGTTCCCGCAAAAACAGTTAAAGCTACCACTACATCTGCTAAAACAACTGCAACAACAACTGCTCAAAAGGAAACAAAGGGTATAAAAACCATTTTTACAAATAAAGATGAAGAAAAACCGATTAACCCTGCTCTTACACAAAAAGAAACCGAAAACTTCCAAAATGCACTTCTTCAGCTTGACAGTGCTCAGGTCGAAATCAGAAACACTCTGCTCGACAAGAAAACAAAGTACGCAGAAGTTGACAGCAACTACAAAATGGTTAAACAAGAGCGCGATGCTATGAAAAAAGAAGTCAAAGAATATGAAAAGCGCGTTAAGAGTATTGAAAAGGCTAAAGAAAAAATCAGAAAGAGCATGATTTAGTCTTTCTATGGTATAAAAGATTAAGAAGAGCCTCAAATCAGGCTCTTTTTAGTCTAAACGAGGATGTGTGAAGAGAAAAGAGTTTAAGAGAGTATTTATTTTTCTGTTTTCCCTCCTGATATTTTCAGGGGCTCAGTCTTTTGCGCTGACCGAGGTTGAACTGAAAAAAGAACCTCTCACTCTTCGCTCTGACCTGCCGAGAGTTGAGGGAACAACTATATTTGTTGAGAAGGGGCTCGTTGATAAGGTTGATATACTCTTTTCTTTGTCTTCTTATAATGAAATGACCGTAGAAAGCGGAAAAGATTTTTCCGATAAGTTTAATTTTGGCTCAATTGCACCTGGGTTTGTTGTTCATTTTAAAGACAAAAAGACAAGAGCAGGGCTTCTTTTCAGCGTTGCGAGAAATTTTGAAAACAACGACAACGATTTTTGGGAAAAGGTTGCAGGGCTCTATCTTGAACACGACCTTGCTCCGAATAACCACATTTCTGTCGGGAACAGGAAAAGACTTCCTGTTACTTATGAAGGTATGCTGACCGCGAACCAGCATCCTTTTTTGGTTCGTTCCCAGATTGCAAGACGTTTTGGAAATGTTGAAAGTTTCGGGGTGCGAAATACCGCTAATTATAAGTATCTTGATTATGATATAGGTTTCTATGACGGCAGCCGCTTTATGAATAAACTTTTTAACGGCACTGAGTTTATCGGAATGGTGCAGTTTAAACCGCTTGCGTATTTTAACGATAAATATGGCAGTCTGAAAATCGGCGGAAGCGTGGATACGGGAAACAGCGAAGGCTCATTTAATGTATTCAGTGCAAATGCGCTCTATCAATACAAAAAGCTCTATTTTGATTTTGAATATGCACACGCAAACGGTTATAACAGAGGTTTGCCTGTCTATTCGGATAAGTATGACGGATTTTATACAACTCTCGGGTATAATATAACCGATAAATTGCAGGTTTTGGGGCGGTATGATTATCTCAAAAACCAATCGGGTGGCAAAGAGTCGAGGGAGTATTCGGCAGGCTTGACCTATTCTGTCCGTCCCGGGCTGAATCTTCTTGCTAACTACGTTTTTGTTGATTCTGACTATGAAAATAACTGTCAGCACAAGATTTATCTCGGAACAAGGTTTGATTTGGGTGATTTTGTTAATAATTTATGAGGTTAAAATATGATTTTTAAAAATAATGAAAAGGTTTATTTTGCGGACACTGATGCCTATGGTGTTGTTTGGCATGGCACATATCTGAGGTGGCTTGAGCAGGGAAGAACCTTGTTCTGCGACTCTATCGGCTGTCCTCTTGATGTTATGGCGAATGAGCATGACATTCATTTTCCCGTTGTTAATATAAATATTCACTACAGGGCCTCTGCAAAACTGTATGACGAGATAGTTGTTGAAACAAGGATTGCTGAACTCACAAAACTCTATGTTGTTTTCGAACAGAAGGTTAAGGATAAGGAAACGGGCAAACTATTTGTTGAGGCAATAGTGAAGGCTGTCGCGGTGCATAAAACAGGCGAACTTTATAGGCGCTTCCCCGATATTGTCTATAATATTTTTAATAATCTAGATTTATAAATAACGATAAATCTTTAGAATTAATTATTTCCTGAACCGAGTTGAAAAGGTTTTCAAGCTCTTCTTCGGAATACTCTTTGTCGTATTTCTTTGTGAGTTTTAATTCCGAGGTTAGTTTTGTTGAAGAAAAATGGTTATTCAGCTCTGTAAACTCTTTGTAGTCCTCAAAAATTTCTTTGTAAATTTCGGGGAGCTCCGCGTGAATACCTATATATTTTTTGACTTCCGAGCTGTAGCTTTTGAAATAATTCTCTATAAGATTATTTTGGGCATGGATGAACTGAATTTCTTCTTCATCAATATTTTGCATTGTGTTTCCTTCTATGGGTTGTGGCTCATTAAAATGGTTTTTCAAGTAAACCGCCCAGAGAATACAGCCCTTCCAAAACCCGACTGTCGATTTTAACGAGTTTTTGACAAGAGGGGCATTTACAAGATATAGTTTTTTCTTAACCGATTGCTTGGGGGTTGAAGTGAGCAGGTTTGAAAACTCTGTATAAACAGGGATAAAGTGGTTTAAAATCGGATTGAACCCCGGATCAAACAGTGCTTTTTCTTTATTTATTTCCATATAAAATCCTTTTTGATTTTATTATAGAACAAAAAAACAGACTCTATAAAGAGCCTGTTTTTTTGATGATAATCCTAAAATTTTTATTATGCTTTTTGGGCTTTTTCAGCCTGTTTTGCTTTGTTTTTGAAGTGATTTACAACTGCAATGGTGATACCGATTGCTGCTGCAACGCCTGCTGCGATGGCTGTGTTTTTCTTGTTCCAGGTTCTAACGATTCTTTCGACACCATCAGAGCCTTTTTTAGTTGCAAAGATTTTTTCGCCTTCTTCAGTGATTTCTTTAACAACAGGAGTTGCGAAGAAATCTTTAATCGGAGCCGGGATTAATTTAGCGAAAGCACCGCCGATTAATGTAACGGCACCTGTTGTTTTTGTTGCTGCGTTAGTAACGCTGTCAGTTGTTTTGTCTATGTTGTCAGCGAAGGCATCAACACTTTCGGAGAATTCTTCCGATTTTTTTCTTATATCTTCTGCAGATAATTTTTTGGTTTTTTCTGCTTCTTTAGTTTCGCCTTTAATTTCAACAGTATCTTCTTCGGGTTCACCTCTGAAGGAAACGTTTTTTAGAGGGGTAGAAACTGCCGGGGTAGATGCCGGAGTGCTTTTCATTTCTTGTAATGATACAGGATTAATCATCTTTTATACACCTTACTTTTTTATACCTTTTGCATATATATTAATGAATATAAATATTAAAAATTGCCTTTTTTTCACTTTTTGCCTTTACAAAATTTAACAAACTCCCATTTTTTGAGAAAAATTTGTCATTTTTTTGAAAAACACACAAAAAGAGGATGAAAAAATTTCATCTGTTAAGAGTATTAAACTATAGAAATGTAAAAAATGCAATATATTAGTATAGAAATTTTAAGTATAAACTTGAAAACGGAAGATTATGTGATAGAATAATTTTGTTGACAGCGAAAAACCGTACGAGTGAAACTCGGTTAGCGAGGTTGTAGTTGCAATCGGCAACTACAGAACCGAGCGAAAAGGTTTTTCAAGACGGCGAACGAATGGGCGGTTAGCGCAGATGACTCTGCCGAGTAAAAGCTACCCTGACGGGTAGGTTTTACGAGAGGAAGCATCACATTCTTTCAAAACACTTTGATTTGTAATATAATCAAGAGCGAGAAAACTAAATAAGGGCGGTTAGCGCAGATGGTAGCGCATCACATTGACATTGTGGAGGTCGTTGGTTCGAGTCCAATATCGCCCACCATAAAACGAGAGATAGTAAATATTATCTCTCGTTTTATTTTGCTAAAAAATAATTATATATATCCGAAGATGATTTATTCCTGTTATATAATAACATTATGAGTATTTATTTGATATTATTGATTTTATTATTGACAGGGGGCGCTTTTATTCAGCCTCTTTTGAGTTTTATCTGCTTTCTTATAATTGCCGTGTTTTTTGTTTTCCTCTGGGAATACAGGGTATTTGTTTCTCTTGTTGCAATTTTTGTTTTTCTCTCAATTTTTCTTTTTCATAAACTTTTTGATTATCTGAAACATAAAGATGAAACAGACGAAGAAAGAAATGAAAGAATTGAAAATCAGAAAATGATTAATGAATGGAAAGGCCGAAACCACTTTTGATTTTATGCTATTATAGGATAAAAGGAGTTTATTATGGACGAAGGTACTTTAACTGCTATAACAATTATACTCGGGCTTATATTTACTCTTTGTATGCTGATTGTGGTTTGGTTTATTCCTGTTTTTTGTTCACGGGGAAATGAAAATGCCAATAAAATTCTTTGGCTGACAATTTTTTTAGGCTGGATACCTCTTGTTTGGCTTGTTTTGCTGATTGCTGCGCTTTTAGGAAGAAAGAAAAATTCCTAATCCATATCAACAGGTTCTTTAAGGATAGATTTTATTGCGCTTTTTGCCGTCATTTTGAGTTCATCAGATGCCGCAGATAGAAGTGTTAACTGTCTTAAAATATCGACTGTGCGTTTAAAAGTTCGGACCAAATCACCTTCATTAACACCGCCTTGCGCAACTACATCTTCCCACGGAGTTTCAAGAATCCAGAGTTCTATAAGGGGCGAATAGCAGGAGTTTAAATACATATCTTTTGTGATGTCGTAATCTCTCTGAAGAACAAAAATTCTTCTTCTTACATCTTTTATTCTGTTCAGTGCTGCTCTGACGTTTCTTGAAATCGGGAGTGAGGGCATATCAGCGTTGTTATTTTGCTCTTCCGTAACAAGTGCGCAGATGACAGAGGCGAGTTCGGAGGGCTGAAGTCCCTCTAAAATTTGGTCTTTTACGATTTCAGAGATATAAAGTTCATTTTCAAATCTTATTGTTGAACACATAATTCCGAGTTCTGTCGGAACATCGTTTTCGATATATCCGAGGCGCTCCAAGACATTTTTATGTGCTATAAATAAGTTCCAGTAATAGTCCTTTTGTTTGTCGAGCTCTTTGTTTATCTCTTTCAGACGTTTTTCGTATCTTTCAAGTAGTGCAAGCATTTTGTAGTGCTTGTGATAGCCCTTACATAAATCGCATTTGTATGACTTCATTTCGTTGTAGAGATTCTTTGACTGAAGTGCGTATTCCTCGACCTCTGGCGAGTGCTTTTGTCGTCTTTGTTTTGCCTGCTTATAGAGGGTTTTATAAAGCCGTCTTATCGCAACATACTTTTCTTTGACCTTATTAAATACGATTAAATCGTTTGTTGTCAGGTTAAACGGGCATCTGAAATTTCTTATTTCAGAAATATTTTTTTCGTGTTCTTCTTTTGAGGCAAGCAGAGGTTTAAGTCTGAAAGATGATGAGAAATACCCAAAACTCTTTAAAATTAACTCTTTTGCCTGCTCAACTTCCAGATTTTGAAGGAGGTTTAAAACCATTGAATACCCGGGGGAGAATTTGCTTTCTAATGGGTTAGAAGATGATTTTACAAGTGCTGCAACTTCTTCAGGTGACTGGTACATCGTTCCCATTACAACGACATAGCCGACTTCGTCCATTCCCCTTCTGCCTGCCCTGCCTGACATTTGCAAAAATTCGTTCGCAGTAAGCATTCTGTGTCCCGAATCCGTGCGTTTGCTGACAGAGGTGATTACTGTTGTTCTTGCGGGCATGTTTATTCCTGCCGCGAGTGTTTCCGTTGCAAATACGACCTTAATTAAACCCTGCTGAAACAGTTTTTCGACCAAAACCTTCCAGGCCGGCAATAGCCCTGCGTGGTGAGAGGCAACGCCCTGAAGCAGAAAATCAATGTGTTTATTGTTCTCAAGAAAAGTGTTTTCTTTGATGTATTCATCTATAATTTCTTTTATTTTCCTCTGTTCATCGGGTGTTACAAGGTTCAAATACGAACATTTTTCCATATATTCATCGCATTTCTTTCTTGAAAAAGTGAAAAATATGGCGGGGAGCATATCTCTTTCGTGCAATATAGAGACAACATCCCTGGTATAATTCTTTTGTTTCTTTTTGTTTGAGCTTCTGAACTCTCTTTTTTCAGGTCTTATTTTTTTATTCAAATATCCGTCTTTATTGAACATCGGCAAAATTTCGTAAGGACGGGAAGAATCAAAGTAAAAATGCCTCAGAGGAACGGGGCGGAAGTCTGTATAAACAAGCTCTGTTCCCGAGTGGACCGTATTTATCCAGTCGCAAAGCTCCTGAGAATTAGCGACAGTTGCGCTGAGCGCTATAATCTGTATATTATTCGGGCAGTATATTATGCTCTCTTCCCAGACCGTTCCTCTTTGTTCGTCGTTCATATAGTGAACTTCATCAAGAACAACGTATTTTACATCGTTCATATTATCCTTAACAGAGCCGAAATTAGTGCAATAGAGCATATTTCGGAAAACCTCTGTTGTCATAACGACAATCGGGGCATCTCTGTTGATTGAAGAATCGCCTGTTAATAATCCTACATTTCCTTCGCCGTAACGTTTCCCAAAATCATAGAATTTCTGGTTTGAGAGGGCTTTCAGGGGGGTAGTGTAAAAAAGTCTTACGTTATCCTCAAGTGCTTTTTGAATGGCAAATTCAGCTATACAGGTTTTTCCTGCGCCTGTTGGGGCACAGACAACAACACTTTTCCCTGCGTTAATGCAGTCAAGCGCTTCTTTTTGAAAATCATCCAGTTCAAAATCAAATTTAAACATTAAGTTAAAACCCTGTATTCCGTTCCCGCGCCGACGACTGCTCTTTCAATGTTTTCAGTAACGATGTTGTTTGAGGCGATAATTGAATCTTTAATCGTTACTCCGTCATTGACTATAATGTTATCCCAGAGAATTGAGTTTTCTATTTTGACGTTTCTTCCGAAAATACAGTTCTTTCCGATTGAGCAACAGCCTGTAATTTCAGCATCGTTAATCTCGGAAGCGCTGATATAATTATTCTCTATATCCCCGATGAGCTGGTGTGAGGTTGAAACTGCCCCCTTTAAAACATCATCGTTTGAGTTTTTATACTGACTGAGTGAACCGATGTCACTCCAGTAGCGGTTTGTTTTAAAGGTGTTTATTTTGTAGCCAGTTTCCATCAGGCGGGGAAAAACATCTTTTGCAAAGTCAAAGAAGGTGTTTGCAGGTATTATGTTAAAAATATCGTATTTAAAAATATAAATACCCGTATTTATCAGAGTGCTGAGAGCCTCTTCCTGTTTTGGTTTTTCCTGAAAATGTTTTACGAGATTATTCTCATCAGTAACGATAACACCGTATTTGGAAACTTCGGTTTTGTCTATCTCTTTTACGATAATGGTTACAATAGCATCAGACTTTTTATGTGCTTCATAGGCTTCCTTTAGCTCAAAATCAGTGAGCCCATCCCCTGAGAGAACAAGAAAATCATCGTTTTTGTCAAAGAAGCTCTGGCATTTTTTCACTCCGCCCGCAGTTCCCGAAAGCACCTCTTCTTTTATGTAAGTAAAATTAATTCCGTATTTGTTTTTTTTAGAATACCTTTCTGTAATTTGCTCAGAGAGGTAATAAACATTTGCAATAACATCTTTTATCCCGTTATTTGAGAGATGTAAAAGGCTAAAATCCATAACAGGAACATTGCAAAGAGGTATCATCGGTTTTGGAACAGACAAAGTCAAAGGCTCGAGCCTTGTTCCTATCCCTGCTGACATTATCATCGCTTTTTTTAACATTTTAACCCCTGTTAGAACGGAAATTTTGGCATTTTTGGCATCTTGCCTTTTTTCATACCCTCCTGCATATTTGATAAACCCTTCATCATTTTTCTCATTCCGTCAAACTGAGTGATGAACTGGTTTATCTCGGAAAGTTCCATTCCGCAGCCTTTGGCAATTCTTTTCTTTCTGCTGGAATTTAAAAGTGCGGGATTTTCTCTTTCCCTCGGTGTCATGCTGAAAATAAATGCCTGAATTTTGTTTAATTGCTTTTCACCTTCGTTTGCAATCATCTGGCGGTTGTCTTTGCTGAGTCCCGGGATGGGGAGCATACCTAAAATACTTTCTATTGAACCGAGCATTTTCATCTGTTTTTGCATGTTTAAAAAGTCGTTGAAGGTGAACTCGGCTTTTTTCATCTTCTTTTCAAACTCAACAGCCTGCTTTTCGTCAAAAACCTCCTGGGCTTTTTCAACGAGAGTAACGACATCGCCCATTCCGAGTATTCTGTCCGCTATTCTTGCAGGGTGAAAATCCTGAAGTTCTTCTATCTTTTCCCCGTTACCGGTCAGCTTAATAGGTTTGTTTGTGCAGTAGGAAACACTTAGCGCACTTCCGCCTCTTGAGTCGCCGTCGAGTTTTGTTAAAATAACACCCGTTATATCAAGCTGAATATTGAAGTTATCAGCTATATTGACGGCCTCCTGCCCCATCATTGCATCAATAACGAGAAGTTTTTCGCAAGGGTGGAAGGCTCTGTCGAGCAAAAGCAGTTCAGCCATCATCGTGTCATCTATCTGAAGTCTGCCTGCCGTATCAATGATTACGGGCGAAAAATTGTTTTCTCTTGCTCTGTCTAAAGCCTTTTGGGCTATTAACTGAACATTTTTCTCTTCATCTATCGTAAAAACTTCGACTCCGATTTGTTCACCCAAAGTTTTTAACTGGGTAATTGCCGCGGGGCGGTAAACATCGCACGCAACAAGCAGAGGTCTTTTACCTTCTTTTTTGAATTTTAATGCAAGTTTTGCCGCAGAAGTCGTTTTACCTGAGCCCTGAAGCCCGAGCATCATAATAATCGGTGGTGTGCCCGAGAGATTAAGCGGGGTATTTTCTTTGCCCAAAACCTCTACAAGCTCATCGTGAACGAGTTTTACAAGCTGTTGGGCAGGGTTTACACCCTCCGTAACCTGAATACCTATTGCCTTATCTTTAAGACTTGTCATGAAGGCTTTTACAACCCGAAGATTAACGTCAGCTTCAAGCAAAGCCCTTCTGATTTCCTTCAGAGCTTCTGCTATATTGTCCTCTGTGAGAGTTGCGTTCCCCGAGACTTTTCTTATTATCCCATGTAATTTAGATGATAAACCGTCAAACATAATAATTTATCTTACAACATAAATAGTTTATTTCAAGTTAAGAATTACTTTTTAATAATTCCGTAGGCTTTAAATATCCCTTCTTCGTAAACGACTTCATAATATCCTTTTCCGCTGTCGGTGATTTCCGCCTTTGCCCTGTATAACCTTTCCTCCTGAAGTGCTCTTAGTTCTTCTTCCTTTTCCATAATCTTGTCTTTGCGCTTTTTCTTTTCTTTCATCTCGATTATTTTTGCTTTCAGATGGGCTTCTTTTTCCATTTCTTCTCTTGTAACCATCTTTTCAACCAGTTTTATAACGGGTATTTCGGCTATTATTCTGTTTGCCTGCGAAAAATAGAGTTTTGTTCTCGAATTTGAAAGCGCAACCACATAAAAACCGTTAGGAAGTACATTTCCGTCACCATCTTCTATATCATAGGGAAGGGCGAGAACTGGAAATTTTGTTGACGGCAGGGCAAAAAGATGGGAGTTTTTATCCCATTCATAAATCCCTGCAGGATACTGAGGAAGGTTATACTGCCTTCTGACATCGTTCCAGTCGGAATATATATCGTAAGGTAAATCTGCCATTTTGCCCCCTCTTTTATTATAATTTATTTTTCACTTTAGTAAATATTTCATAATTATTACTTTAAATATTCATATACTTGACATATATTAACATGTAGGATAAATAACAATAAGGATATGTTAGTTATGGATAAAAAGACTTTAATACATGACACCCAGGTTAAACAGGGTGCAAAAATGGTTGAATTTGCGGGCTGGGAGATGCCTGTTCAGTTTTCGGGGATAATTGACGAACACAATACCGTCAGAAATGCCCTCGGGCTCTTTGATGTCTCTCACATGGGCGAGTTTTTTGTTTCAGGCAAAGACTCTTTAAACTTCTTAGAAACTCTTGTTCCTCAGCAGGTTTCATCTCTTACTGACGGCAAAGCCGTTTATTGCCAGCTTTTAAACGATAAGGGCGGATGTGTTGATGACTTGATTATCTATAAACTGTCCGATTTAAATTACCTTTTAATTGTAAATGCTTCGGGTGTTGAAGTTGATTTTAATTTTATTGCTTCCCGTAAAGGCAATTTTGAAGTAAAACTCGAAAATAAATCTGATGAATATTCTCTTCTTGCGCTTCAGGGACCTAAGGCTTCAGATTTAATTCAGGATTTGGGTATTTCAAAATCAGAGCAGCCTTTATCCTTCTATATAAAGCCTGCAAAACTCTTCGGGGTTGATGTCCTTCTTTCAAGAACAGGCTACACGGGTGAGGACGGCTTTGAAATTATGATGAAAAATGAACATGCCGTTGATTTCTGGAATAATCTTTTAAAAGAGGGCGCAAAATACGGAATTAAACCGATAGGGCTCGGCGCAAGAGATACTTTAAGGCTTGAAGCGGCTATGCCTTTGTACGGAAACGATTTGAGCAACGATATTTCCCCCGTTGAAGCAGGACTGTCCTGGTCAATACCAAAAGAGAAAAAGGAAAACTACACCGCAAAAGATATTATTTTCTCTCAGTTACAAAACGGTGTTAAAAAGAAATTAATAGGTCTTGTTATGATTGACAGGGCTATTGCAAGACACGAATATGAAATATACTATAACGGAAAGCAAATAGGGCATATTTCGAGCGGCTGCTATTCACCGACAACGGCGAAAAATATCGCTATGGGTTATATAGATACTTCCTATGGGCTCAAGGTCGGCGACAGTGTTGAAGTTATGGTCAGAAATAAGCTCTATAAGGCTGAAATAGTAAAAAGACCATTTATTACAAAGAGAAATAAGGTATAATAAGGAGAAACCATGGAATTACCCGAAGAACTTTTATGCAGTAAAACTCACGAGTTCGTTTATCCCGAAAACGGAAACTACGTAATCGGTTTAACGGACTATGCGGTTGAACAATTAGGCGACATCGTTTTTGTTGAACTCCCTTCCGTTGACACAGAGTTCCAAAAGGGCGATGTTTTTGGTACTGTCGAATCAGTAAAAGCTGCTTCTGAAATCTATATGCCCGTTGGAGGTAAGGTTGTTGAAATCAACGAACAACTGATTGAACAGCCCGAACTTCTTAACGAATCACCTATGGACAGAGCCTGGCTGATTAAGATTGAGGCTTCTTCCTATGCTGAAGATTCACAGGATTTAATGGAATACGACAATTATAAAGATGAAGTTGAATAATTATGTATAATTTTAAAGCAAATTCAGCCGAAACGACAAAAGAAATGCTGGCTTCGGTTGGTGTAAAAGAGTATGACGATTTATACTCCGTTGTTCCTGAGCAGGCGAGAATGAAGGAATTTAACCTTCCCGAGCCCATGAGCGAAATGGAGGTCGAAAAAGAAATCAGTGCTGTTTCAAAAAGAAATAACACCAATTATCTTTCCTTCTTAGGCGGCGGCGCATATAAAAGGTTTATCCCTTCTGCTGTTTCTCAAATCTCTTCGAGGTTTGAGTTTAACACCGCATATACTCCCTATCAGCCCGAAATTTCGCAGGGTACTCTTCAGGTTATCTACGAATTTCAGTCATATATCTGCGATTTAACAGGCATGGACGTTGCGAATGCTTCCGTCTATGACGGCGCAAATGCCTGCGCTGAGGCTATGCTGATGGCAAAAAGAATAACGGGTTCAGGTAAAATTCTTGTTTCATCACTCTTAAACCCTCAGTATATTGAGGTTATCAAGACTTATGCCGAGGCAAACGCAATAGATGTTGAATTTGTCGGCGAAAAAGATATGAAAACAGATTTATCCTCTGTTCAGGACAAGGTTAAATCAGGTGAATATTCTGCTCTGTTTGTTCAGACACCTAATTTCCTGGGTGAAATTGAAGATGTAGATGAATTAAAAGCTCTTGAGCGCAACCCAAAGACTTTACTGATAACATCAATAGAGCCTGTCAGCGCTTATGTTTTAAAGAAACCCTCTTATTTTGGCGCAGATATTGTTGTTGGTGATGTTCAGTCTTTTGGAAACCCTGTTTCCTTCGGCGGTCCTTATTGCGGGTTTATTGCTACCGTTGATAAGTATAAACGTCAGCTCGCAGGCAGAATTGTCGGAAAAACGGTTGATGCCGAAGGTAATACCGCTTATACGTTAACCCTTCAGGCAAGAGAACAGCATATCAAGCGCGAAAAGGCAACCAGTAACATCTGTTCAAATCAGGCGCTTTCAGCTCTGAATGCGACTGTTTATCTTTCTTTAATGGGTAAAAACGGGTTAAAGCAGGTCGGCTATCTGAGTTCAAAGCAAGCTCATCTTCTTTCTTCCGAGCTCTCTAAAAACGGCTTTAGGACTTTAAACAACGACTTTTTCAATGAGTTCGTGCTTGAAGTCGGTGATTCAAAAAGATTTTTGGAAAAAATGAAAGAGAAGAATATTTTAGCAGGTGTCAAACTCAACGACAGTCAAATTCTTGTATGCACCACCGAAATGAACACGACAGGCGAACTGAAGGCTTTTGTTAAAAACGCGCTTTTGAGTTCTGTATAAGGAATAGTTATGGATTTTATTAAAAAACACATCGAATTAATTTCGCTTCTGCTTTTGGCAGTGGTGTGTTTTTTCTTG
Organism: bacterium; assembly: GCA_017541465.1. Lineage (GTDB taxonomy): Bacteria > Cyanobacteriota > Vampirovibrionia > Gastranaerophilales > Gastranaerophilaceae > RGIG6874. The sequence goes on from JAFXYZ010000039.1 coordinate 19,622, forward strand.
TATTTCTTTGCTTTAGGGGAATACAGCCTTATAGATGTTGATGAATCAAGATATATCTCTATCGCGCGAGATATGATTAACGCGAATGACTGGATGACTTTAAGACTTAACGGGGAATTTTTCTTTGAAAAGCCTCCGCTTTATTTCTGGCTTGTCAACCTTTCGTTTTTGATGTTTCATAAAATTTCGGAGTTTGCGGGAAGATTTCCCGTTGCCCTCCTTTCAACCCTGACAGTCTTTGCGACTTATTTTTCAGTCAGAAAAATGACCTCAAGACGTGTCGGGATGCTCTGCGCTCTTGTTTTAGCTACGGGAATTGAGTTTCTTGTCCTCTCAAGAGTTGCCATTTTGGATATGGTGCTGAGCGCATTTATCACTTTTTCACTCCTTTGCGGTTATCTGACATTTTTTGTTGAAGGCCCAAAGCGAAAATATTTCTGGTGGGGCTTCTACATTTTCTCGGCTCTTGCCTTTCTTGCAAAAGGTATTCCGGGTGTTGCCGTTCCGTTTGGTGTGATGTTCTTCGCTCACCTGCTTTCAGGAAAAATGCGCCAGATATTTCGTCCTTCTCACCTGCTTCCGGGTGTTGTTCTTTTTGCTTTAATTAGTGTTCCCTGGCACTACATAATGATGAAAATGTACTCAAGCCTTTTCTTTGACCAGTATGTTATGGAACATCATCTTGCCAGATTTTTAACTTCCGAGAATATCGGACGAAAACAGCCGTTCTGGTTCTTTATTCCCGTATTTTTGGGCGGACTTCTTCCCTGGACGGGCTCTTTTATCGCTATGCTCTGCGTTCAGTTTAAGAATATTGCGAAATTTTTTAAAGAATATTTTTCAAACATAAATTATGAAATTCTTGACTTAAAATGGAATAAACTTGATTACCCTCAGAGGTTTATTTTCTTAAATTTAATTGCTTTTGCGGTTATCTTTTTGTTCTTTTCAGCATCGAGCACCAAACTTCCCACATATATACTTCCCGTAATGTTCCCGGCTTCTTGTCTTTTGGGTGTATTTTGGTGTGATTATATTTACTATAAAAAGTTTGAAGTGTCTGTTTTAATTGCAACCAATATAACAAATGCCATATTTATTATTGCATCGTTTGTTGCGCTCTTTACGGGCTATTTCCTTCCCGAAGACCTGGAAAGCGAGATTGTAAGGTTTAAAATTCCCGTTTTGCTTATGTTTTTCTTCGTTCCGATGATTAGTGTCGTTGCAACGGTCGTCAAAAACAGGATTTTGGTTTTCCTTTCAAACGTATTTTTTATGATGTGTCTTGCGGGAATTTCCTCTCTGTTTGTTTTCAATTTTGTTGCAACAGTCGGAGGTGAAAACGATTTAATCAGATTTGCGATAAAAGCTCAGCAGGAGGGTGTAAAACTCGGAAACTTCAACTTCGGTCAGAAATATTCTCTTAACTATTACTATGATAACTTTGTTGATTATCAGAGCGACTTTGAGCTCGACTGGCTCAGAGAGTATTTTGAAAAATACCCTGACGGCTATATTATAATTAAAATCAAAGATTTAAAAGAGCTCGATGATTCAGGGTTTAAGTATTCCACACTTGAATCGGGCAGAAGATACTGTATAATCACCGCTCCAAAGAAGGAAGAAGAACCTCAGCCCGATGAAATGGACGAATACGTTCAGGAGCTTCTTAAAGAGGAATAATTTTAGTTTTTGTCAGGTATTGCCTGACCTGTTTTTAAAGCAGTTTCTTTAAATACTGTCCTGTGAATGAATGTTTGCACTGCGCAACTTCTTCGGGTGTTCCTCTTGTCACGATGTATCCGCCGTTTTCACCGCCATAAGGACCTAAATCGATTATGTGGTCTGCCACTTTAATTAAATCGAGGTTGTGTTCGATGATTAAAAGTGTGTTACCGCTGTCTGCGAGCTTGTTTATGATTTTAATGAGCTTGTCTAAATCATACCAGTGAAGCCCGACAGAGGGTTCATCGAGAAGATATAGTGTTCTTCCCGTTGCCTTTTTGTTTAATTCGGCAGCTAGTTTTATTCTCTGAGCTTCGCCCCCTGATAGTGTTGTTGCACTTTGCCCGAGCTGAATATATCCTAAACCGACATCCTGAAGGGTTTGAAGTCTGTTTCTTATCTTAGGGTGGTTTTCAAAGAACTCAAGCGCTTCTGTGACGCTCATCGAGAGTACGTCATAGATGTCTTTTCCCTTGTATTTAATCTCTAAGGTTTCGTTATTGTATCTTTTTCCTTTGCACACGTCACATTTGACGAAAACATCAGAGAGAAAATTCATTTCGATTTTAATTAATCCGTCACCTTTGCACGACTCACATCTTCCCCCTCTGACATTAAAACTGAAGCGCCCGGGGGCATAGCCTCTTGCCTTCGCTTCGTTTGTCTTTGCAAACAAATCTCTTATGTGGGTGAAAATGTCTGTATAAGTGGCAGGATTTGAACGGGGAGTTCTTCCTATCGGCGACTGATCAATGTTTATGACTTTATCTATGTATTCAAAATTTTCGATTTCGTCAAGTCCCTGAGGCTTCGGAGTGTTCCCGAAGAGCTTATGGTGGGCATATTTATAGATTAAATCTTCCATTAAAGTTGATTTCCCTGAGCCTGAAACCCCTGTCAAAACAACGACTTTACCGAGAGGAATTTCGACATCAATATTTTTTAAATTGTTGAGATGTGCATTTCTGACGATTATCGAATGACCGTTTCCTTCTCTTCGCATTTTGGGAACGGGAATTGAACGTTTCCCCGAAAGATACTGCCCGGTCAGAGAATCTTTTGCCTTCTCTATATCCTCTATTGTCCCCTGCGCAACGACCTTTCCTCCGTAAACACCTGCCCTCGGACCAATGTCAACGATATAATCGGCACTTCGTATTGTATCCTCATCGTGCTCAACAACGATGACTGTGTTTCCTAAATTTCTCAGTTTAAACAGTGTCTTAATGAGCATTTCGTTGTTCATCTGGTGAAGTCCGATTGAAGGTTCATCAAGAACGTACATAACCCCGGACAGACCGCTTCCGATTTGGGTTGCAAGCCTTATTCTCTGCGCCTCACCGCCTGAAAGAGTTCCTGCCATACGGGCTAAATCAATGTAGTCTAAACCTACGTCTATTAAAAACTTCAGTCTTGAGCGGATTTCATCGAGTATCTGTCTTGCTATTTTGAGTTTAAAATCATCGAGTTCAAGGAACAAATCAGAGATAAACTTAAACGAATCCGCAATACTCATCTTGCATACATCGTGAATACTTTTTCCCTGTATGGTTATCGAGAGAACAAATTTGTTTAATCTTGCACCGTTGCAACTTGAACAGGGAATCTGAGACATATATTTCTGAATTTCATCTCTGATTTCATCGCTGTTTGTTTCTTCGTAGCGCTCCATAAAATATGGAATAACACCTTTAAACGTCTGTCTTCTGTCCTGCCATCTTGTATCAGAGCCGAAGGCATGGGTGTGCATAAGAATTTTTTCTTTTGAACCGTAAAGAATAATTTGTTTGTGCTCTTCGGGTAAATCTTTAAACGGAACGTCTAAATCTATTCCGAAATGCTTTGAAACAGAAGAGAGAACCTCCTGATAGTATGGGTTTCCCGTCTTTGCCCAGGGATATATTGCGCCTTTTGAAAGTGATTTTTTATCGTCCGGGATAATCATATCAGGGTTGATTTTGAAGTGAAATCCGAGTCCTGAACACTCTTCGCACGCACCATAGGGGTTATTGAAACTGAAAATACGGGGCGAAATTTCACCGAAACTGAGGTTACAGTCGGGGCAGGACAGTTTTTCCGAGAAGATTATTTCCTTTTCGTCTTCGGTTAAAACCGTTACAATACCTCCTGATTTCGTCAGCGCAGTCTGGACACTGTCCGCAAGCCTTGTCTTCGCGCTTTCTCTTACAATAAGGCGGTCAACAACAATATCTATATCGTGCTTTTTTGTCTTGGCGAGTTCTATTTCGTCATAATCGAGGTTGTAAATTTCCCCGTCAACACGTACTCTGATAAAACCTTCCTGCTTTAAGGTGTTAAAAAGTGTCTGATACTCGCCTTTTTTGCTTTTTATGACGGGAGCGAGAATCTGAATTTTTGTTCCCTCTTTGAAATTGTTTATTTTCTCCAGTATCTGGTCTAAAGACTGGGGAACTATCTCTCTTCCGCAATTCGGGCAGTGAGGAGTTCCTATTCTTGCAAACAGGAGTCTTAAAAAATCATAAATCTCTGTTACCGTTCCAACAGTAGAACGCGGGTTGTTGCTGGTGGTTTTCTGGTCAATTGCAATTGCAGGCGATAAACCTTCTATACTCTCGACATCGGGCTTGTCGAGTTGCCCTAAGAATTGACGCGCATAAGTGGAAAGACTTTCAACGTATCTGCGTTGCCCTTCAGCAAAAATCGTGTCAAACGCAAGCGAACTCTTCCCTGAACCCGAAATTCCCGTAAAAACAACGAGTTCATTTTTCGGAAATTCTAAGTCTATGTTATCAAGATTATTCTGATTAGCTTTTCGTATAATTATTTTGTCGTTCATATCAACATTATGACATAAAATTTTGATATAATTTATTTTGTGTTAAATTTTTACAAATTATGGGTAATATGATATTATAAAAATTAATCAGAGAATTAAGAGAGGTTTTTAGTATGTTTAATAAAAATCAAGTTATTCCTACCCCCCCCCAACAACCATAAGGCATTTACGCTTGCCGAGGTTTTGATTACTCTCGTAATAATAGGCGTAATTGCCGCTTTGACTGTTCCTACTGTTATGAATAAAATTAATGAACAAAGGACTGTAAGCGGTGTTAAAACAGCATATTCAAAATTGGCTCAGGCAATACAAAAAGCTCAAATATCAAATGGCTCATTAACAACCTGGTCAGTAGATTCTCCTGAAGATATTTTTAAGTTAGTGAAACCTAATCTTCAAATAATGAAAGAATGCGGTTATGGTTCGGGTTGTTTTCCTGATGTTACATATAAATATTTAGATAATAGAGAATATATAAATATTGATACAAGAGGTGATATATATAAATTTATTCTAAATGATGGGACACTTGTTGTAATTTTAATACATAGAAATAAACAAGGAATGAATTTTTGGTTTGATATAAATGGTCCTAAAGGACCAAATCAATGGGCTAAAGATTTATTTTTGTTTCCAGTTGATTTTACAACCGGGAAAATATCTGTTACAGATAATAGCTATGAATGTTACAAAGACAATACTGGATTAGGTTGTGCAGGTTGGATATTAAAATATAATAATACAGACTATCCTGCTACAACACCTGAATAGTAAGTAGGGTGGGCAAAACGAAGTTGCCCACCCTACTCTTACTAAAGCCCGACTTATTTCTTCTTCTCAACACCTTCGGGGATGAGTTTATACCCGCCTCCGTAGATAGTTTCGATGTATTTTTTATTTCCCGAGATTTTATCGAGTTTTTCTCTCAAATGTTTAATGTGAACCCTAACAGTTTCGAGGTTATCATCGGGCGAATATCCCCAGATGTCCGTTAAAATCTTTGACCCCGGCACCATTGAACCGTAATTTTGCATTAATAAATTCATAATCTCAAATTCGCTCGGGGTTACTTTAACACTCTTTCCGTTTATCTCAATACTGTAGCTTTCGGGAAGAAGAGTAATATCCCCGACAGTCAAAATCTCTTTCGTTGCGCTTGATTTCGGTATGGTTTCATTTCTCTTTAAAAGCGCCTTAACCCTAGCCTTGAGTTCCTCCATTTCAAAAGGTTTCACGAGATAGTCGTCAATTCCGATGTCATAACCCTTTAACTTGTCCTGGAGCATATTGAGCGCTGTCAGCATAATAATCGGAATATCTTTTGTTTCCTTATTCTCTCTTATCCTTTTTGCGACTGTGTATCCGTCCACCTCAGGCATCATAACGTCAAGAATAATGAGGTCGGGAAGCTCCTGTTTTGCAAGTGCAAAACCTTTTGTCCCGTCTGTTGCACTGATAACTGTATAATATGCAAGTTCAAGATTAATCTTTATGAGTTCATTTATCGCTAAATCATCATCGATTACTAATATTTTTATCATGTTTATTTCCTTTTGCCTCTCACCCCTACCATAATCTTTAAAGAGGGGGGATTTTTACAAATTATGTTCTCTTCTTTTTTCCTTCAGTGTTGTTAAAATTTCTTTTGCCCTGTCTTTAAAGGTGTAGCTTGTACTCACCCTTCTTTTGCCGTTCATCGCTATTGACTGGGCAAGGTTGAGGTTCTGAAGATAAAATCTTATCTTATCTATCGCTTCCTCTGTCGTTTTAAAGGTTTCGAGTTCCCTTCCGTCGTCAAAATAGGTCTTTATATAATTATTATCCTCTGCGAGCAGAAAACCTCCGCTTGCTAAGACTTCAAAAACTCTGTAATTGAGTTTGTCGGCATTTTCTTTCCCTAAATCAAGGTTTATTTTCGTCTGAGAATATAATCTTCCGAGTTCCTCCTGGGTTCTTTTATAGCCCCTGTAAGAGTTTTTGTATAAAGACAAAAGAAAACCGCTTAATAAATTTTCTTTTTCGATTAATTTTACACTCTCGTTAAAATCGTCAATATCTGCAAAAATGCTTATTTCCCCAAAGTTTTCTATGATTTTTGTCAAAACCTTCAGCCTTTGGAGTGAATTAACCTTCCCTGCAAAAGTGATAGGGTATCTGTATTCCTGAAACCTTGTTTTATAAGAAGGTGCATCAATTGCAGGTGTTAAAAACCTTGTTGAGCGCTCTTTTGTGAGGCTCTTATCCGAGGAAAAAATAAAGTTATTCTTTATTTTAAAGAGTTCGCAGTCCTTCAGCCCTGAAATATCCTCGAGAAAATGAACGTAGGTTTCCGTCTGAATTGAATCTGCAAAGTCTTTTGTGAGAAAAGGAATAATATTTTTCTCGCAGTTAAAGACAAAATCGAATTTTGTATCCTTCAATTCCTCAGTGTTAATGCTTTTAAACGGCTTTTCGAGTACTGCAATACCAAGTGCGCGGAAGGCTTTTGCAAACCCCTGCGAGATAAAAAGCTCTTTTTCGAGTTCAGGCTGTATGACCAATATCTTTTTCATTATTATCTTTCTATTTAATAAAAAGTGTCACCCTGAACTTGTTTCAGGGTCTCAAAATTGTGAGATGCTGAAATAAATTCAGCATGACAATTCAAGTAATAATTTGTGTAATATTGAATATATTTATTATAACATCATTTAGTCAAAAAAATATCGCCTTTAAAAAAAAGCGATAAATAAGTGTTCTCTTTTCCCTGTATAAAACTTTATTCAGCCTTGGCTTCTTCTTCTGCTGCGGGAGCTTCTTTTGCTGCAGCTTCGGCTTCAGCTTTTGCTTTAGCTTCTTCTTCGAGTTTAGCTTTGGCTTTCTTTGATAATTTTTCTTCTGTCTTTTTCTTATAGATTAATTTGCCTTCATCATCGCAGTTTGCAATTAAATAAGAAACTGTTGTTGTCGGCTGAGCGCCGTTTTTAATCCATTCGAGAGCTGCTGCTTTGTCGAGCTTCATTTCTTTTGTTTTGGGGTTATAGAAGCCGAGTTGTGCTTTTGGAAGAGCGCCTCTCTTTGTTGTTGAATTAAGAACTACTATTCTATAAATCGGGTTTTTCTTGAACCCTGCTCTTTTTAATCTGATTTTTACCATTTTTTCTCCTTTTTTGTCGGGTTATTAAACCCTGCCTACTGTTCCTGTATATTCTACAAGTCGGGAGTGAAACTTTTGTGTCACTGCCTTCAGCCGCATGATTTTAAAAGGCTAAGAGGATTGTCTTTAAAATCATAGCTATATAAAATCATAAGCAAAATAAATAATCAATAGAAAATTTTATAAATTTAAATAATATTTTATATATTATGAAATTCTTATCCAAACCGATAAAATCATATATCTTTTTGAAAATATCCGCTTTTTATCCGAAATTTCGGGAAAAACGACTGTTTTTTGTTCATTTTTTATAAAAATTTTGTCAGTTCATCGGTACTTGACACTCTGATTCAATAACGGTCGATAACTTGACCGGTTTTTATTCCCGAAAAATCGAATTGTAAATTTTTGTAAAAATAATTTTTCATCTTTTTTCTCTTTTTGCTTGACGGTCATGATTTAGGGAGTATCATTTTTCTATAGGGGCTTTTTATGCCTTTTTGTCGAAAAATCTAATAACACAAAACAGTTTATAACGTAGTAAATATAATATTTTATATAGTTGTAGTACACCACATATAGAGAGGTGATTGAATGTCTAAGACACAATATTCTGAAAGAGTAACTCCGATGGGAATTCCGGCTCTGAGGCTTGATGACCTTCCGGACTTAATCGAAATTCAGAAAAATTCGTTTGAATGGTTTTTAAGAGAGGGATTAAAGGAAGAATTTCTTTCCTTTTCGCCTATTAAAGATTACACAGGCAGGTTAGAACTTCACTTTTTACCGAATTATACCTTCGATAATGCGAAGTATTCTATTGAAGAAGCCAGAATCCATGATGCTACTTATGCTAAACAATTAAGAGTCATGGTACGTCTGGTTAACCGTGACACCGGTGAAATCAAAGAACAGGAAGTTTATATCGGTGATATTCCGACAATGACTAACAAAGGTACCTTTATCGTAAACGGTGCCGAACGTGTTGTCGTATCACAGATTGTTCGTTCTCCCGGTATTTACTATAAGAGAGAAATATCTCCCACCGGTAAACGTTTATTCAACGCAACCCTGATACCTAACAGAGGTGCGTGGATGAAGATAGAGACTGATGCTAACGACATCATTTATATCAAAATCGACAAGAACAGAAAAATCCTTGCTACTACACTCCTCAAAGCACTTGGTATCAGTGTAGGTGAAATGGAAACTCTGTTCTCACACTTTGAATTTTTGAAGAAAACTCTGGCTAAAGATACTGCAGAAACTACTGATGAAGCTTTAGTCGAGGTTTATAAAAAACTCCGTCCCGGTGATCCTGCTACTCCTGCAGGCGGCCGTCAGATTATCGAATCAAGATTTTTCGATGACAAGAGATATGACATTGGACATGTCGGACGTTATAAATTAAACAAAAAACTTAACCTCAACGTTGCTGAAACACAAAGAACACTGACTATTCAGGACCTCGTTGCAGCCGTTGAATACTTAATTAACTTAACTTACGATGAAGGTTCATGCGATGACATCGACCACCTCGGAAACAGAAGAATACGTTCGGTCGGCGAACTTCTCCAGAACCAGTTCAGAGTCGGTTTATCAAGAATTGAGCGTATTGTTAAAGAGAGAATGACTATTCAAAACTCTGATACACTCACACCGCTTAATCTTTTGAATACAAAACCGTTGATTGCGTCTTTGAAGGAATTTTTCGGTTCATCACAATTATCACAGTTCATGGACCAGACAAACCCGCTTGCTGAGTTAACTCACAAAAGAAGAATTTCTGCTTTAGGGCCCGGCGGTCTTGTAAGAGAAAGAGCAGGGTTCGCGGTTCGTGATATTCACCCTTCACACTACGGAAGAATATGTCCCGTTGAAACTCCCGAAGGTCCGAATGCAGGTTTGATAGGTTCATTGGCTACTCACGCAAGAGTTAATGACTATGGTTTCATCGAAACTCCATACTTTGTCGTCAGAGACGGTAAGGTTACCGAAGAAGTACACTATATGTCAGCGGATGAAGAGGAAAACGTTCGTGTTGCACCTTCAGACGTTATGCTCAACAAGGACAGAACCTTCAAATCACAGTATGTTCCTATCCGTTATAAATCAGAATTTACAATGGGCAGTTCTGACAGGGTTGACTATGTCGGTGTTTCACCTATCCAAATCATCTCTGTTGCTACATCAATTATTCCGTTCATTGAACACGACGATGCTAACCGTGCTTTGATGGGTTCAAACATGCAACGTCAGGCAGTTCCGCTTCTCATCACTCAGAGACCTATTGTTGCAACAGGTCTTGAAAAGAGAGCAGCAAAAGACTCCTGCATGGTCGTTGTTTCTGATGTTGACGGAACAGTTGAAAGAGTTGTCGGCGAAGAAATCTGGATCAGAGATAAAGCAAATAAACTTCATAAGTATCAGTTAATGAAATATTTAAGGAGCAACCAGGATACATGCATTAACCAAAAACCGCTTGTAAGAGACGGCGATAAGGTTAAAGCGGGTGATGTTATCGCTGACGGTGCTTCAACATGTGGCGGTGAGCTTTCACTCGGTAAGAACGTACTTGTTGCTTATATGCCCTGGGAAGGATATAACTTCGAGGATGCTATTTTGTTAAGTGACAGATGCGTTCACGATGACATCTTTACTTCAGTCCATATCGAAAAACTTGAAATCGATGCAAGACAAACAAAACTCGGACCTGAAGAAATAACCCGTGAAGTTCCGAATGTTTCAGAGGATTCTCTGAGACACCTCGATGAAAGAGGTATCGTCAGAATCGGTGCAAGAGTTTATGCAGATGATATTCTTGTCGGTAAGGTTACACCGAAAGGTGAATCAGAACATCCGCCCGAAGAAAAATTATTAAGAGCAATCTTTGCCGAAAAGGCAAGAGACGTTAAAGATAACTCTTTGAGAGTTCCTCACGGTGAGGGCGGAAGAGTTGTCGATGTTAAAGTATTCGACAGAGAAAAGGGTGATGAACTCCCGCCGGGTGCAAACACTGTTATCAGAGTTTATATCGCTCAGAAGAGAAAAGTCTCTGTCGGTGATAAACTTGCAGGACGTCACGGAAACAAAGGTATTGTTTCAAGAATACTTCCTAAAGAAGATATGCCGTTCCTTCCGAATGGTACACCTGTTGATATTGTACTTAATCCGCTGGGTGTTCCTTCCCGTATGAACGTTGGTCAGACTTATGAATGCTTACTTGGTCTGGCAGGTTACTTAACAGGAAACTATTATGAAGCTCCTCCGTTTGACGAAATGTACGGTGAAAACAAATCAGAAATCGCAACTAAACACGAACTTCTTGAAGGTATCAAGAAATCAGGCTGCGACTGGGTAAGAGAAGACGGTAAAGTTATTCTTCTTGACGGAAGAACAGGTGAACCGTTTGACCAGCCTGTTGCCGTTGGTGTTTCTTACTTCCTCAAACTCGTTCACCTTGTTGATGATAAGATTCACGCAAGAAGTACAGGTCCTTATTCTCTCGTTACTCAGCAGCCGTTGGGTGGTAAAGCTCAGTTCGGTGGTCAGAGATTCGGAGAGATGGAGGTTTGGGCTCTTGAGGCTTATGGTGCGGCATATACATTACAGGAAATGCTTACAATTAAGTCTGATGATGTAAACGGACGTTCAAGAGCTTATGAATCCATCGTTAAGGGCGATAATATCCCGAGACCGGGTATTCCGGAATCATTTAAAGTATTGGTAAGAGAACTTCAAAGTATTGCTTTGGACATTTCTGTTTCCAAGAAGAGCGGTGAAGAAATTGATTTAATGTCTGACACTGACGACATCAGAAAGCCTTCTCCGAAGAGAACACTGTCTGATATTGATTCAGAGTTGTTAAACATGGATTTCTTCGAAACATCAAATGTTTACAAAGATTAGATATAAGGAGATAGAAAATTGTCCACAAGTATAGATTATTTTGATTATATACGAATCAGTATTGCTTCTCCCGAAAGGATTTTAAAATGGTCCTACGGTGAAGTAACAAAACCTGAGACTATCAACTATCGTACGTTGAAGCCTGAGAGAGACGGTCTTTTCTGCGAAAGAATTTTCGGGCCTACAAAGGACTGGGAATGCTATTGCGGTAAATATAAGAGAGTAAGACATAAGGGTATCATCTGCGAACGCTGCGGTGTTGAGGTTACTGATTCAAAAGTAAGACGTCACAGAATGGGACACATTAAACTTGCTGCTCCCGTCAGCCATATTTGGTTCCTGAAGGGTATTCCGAGCTACCTCGGTTTACTTCTTGATATGACTCTTAAAGACTTAGAGCAGGTTATCTACTTCAATAACTATGTTGTTATTGATCCGGGTGACACTGAATATAAAAAATATCAGCTCTTAACAGAGGATGAGTACGAAGAAGCCGAGGGTACAAACCTCAAAGCGGGTATTGGTGCCGAAGCAATTAAAGAATTGCTTTCTGAAATTAAATTAACTGAACTCGCTGAAAGCATCAGAGCAGAACTCAACGGTTTGTCGGGAAGCGCTCAGAAGAAAGCTAAATTAATCAAGAGATTAAGATTAATCGAATCCTTAATTGACTCTGAAACTGAGCCCACCTGGATGATTATGGATGTTCTTCCCGTAACTCCTCCTGATTTAAGACCTATGGTTCAGTTAGACGGCGGAAGATTTGCCACATCTGACCTGAACGACTTATACAGAAGAGTTATTAACAGAAACAACCGTTTATTAAGACTTATCGAAATGGATGCTCCTGAAATCATCGTTAAGAACGAAAAACGTATGCTCCAGGAGGCCGTTGATGCCTTAATCGATAACGGCAGAAGAGGAAGAACGGTTGTCGGACCGAGCAACAGACCTTTGAAATCACTGAGTAACATCATCGAAGGTAAGCAGGGACGTTTCAGACAGAACTTACTCGGTAAACGTGTTGACTACTCAGGCCGTTCGGTTATCGTTGTAGGTCCTAAACTCAGCCTTAACCAGTGCGGTTTGCCGAAGGAAATGGCTATTGAATTATTCAAGCCGTTTGTTGTCAACAAGTTAATCGAAAGAGGACTTGTTCAGAATATCAAATCAGCTAAGAAGAAAATTGAGCGCTCTGAGAATGTCGTTTGGGATATTCTCGAAGAGGTAATTCAGGGACACCCCGTAATGCTCAACCGTGCTCCTACACTTCACAGACTCGGTATTCAGGCATTTGAGCCTGTATTGGTTGAAGGAAGAGCTATTCAGCTTCACCCGCTTGTATGTACCGCATTCAACGCGGACTTCGACGGTGACCAAATGGCTGTTCACGTTCCTTTATCAATCGAAGCTCAGACCGAAGCAAGAATGTTGATGCTTGCAACCAACAATATATTGGCTCCTGCTACAGGTAAACCTATTATCACTCACTCACAGGATATGGTTTTAGGTATGTACTATCTGACAATTATGGAAGAGGACAAAACTGAGCAGTTAAGATATTTCTATAGTTTTGAAGATGCTATTTCGGCTTACGAAACAAAAGTTATCAAACTTCACGATAAGATTGTTGTCCGTGATGAAAACGGTAAGAGACTTGAAACAACAGTCGGAAGAATTATCTTTAACGAAACTATCAGAAATTCAATAATGGCATCATAAATAATATAAGGTGAATGATAACATGGATACATTAATGCATAAAAATACAAAAAAACAGATTGAATATAAAAACCAGCAAATGGATAAAAAGTCCCTAAATAAACTGCTTGCTCAGGTTTACCTTGAATATGGCGGTGCTAAGACTGCTGCGCTTGCTGATAACCTTAAAAACTTAGGGTATAAATTCGCAACAAAAGCCGGGACTACAATTTCCATTGCCGACCTGAGTGTTCCCGCGGTTAAGAAGGACTTGTTAAAGGAAGCTGAAGTTGAGATTGAGAAATCAACTCACAGATATTTAAAGGGTGAAATCACCGAGGTTGAAAGGTACACAAAGGTTATCGATACCTGGTCCGAAACAACTGCAAAGCTCACAGAGAGTGTAGTTGAAAACTTCGACAGATTAAACCCCGTTTATATGATGACATTCTCGGGCGCAAGAGGTAACTTATCACAGGTTTCACAGCTTGTCGGTATGCGTGGTTTGATGGCTGATGCACAGGGACAAATCATCGACCTTCCTATTAAATCAAACTTTAAAGAAGGTTTGTCTGTTACCGAATACATCATTTCATCATACGGTGCAAGAAAAGGTCTTGTAGATACCGCGTTAAAGACAGCTGACTCCGGTTACTTAACAAGACGTCTTGTTGACGTTGCCCAGGACGTAATTATCAGAGATACCGACTGTGGTACAAAGCGCGGTATTAAGATGACTGATATTTCAGACGGTGAAAAAATCGTTGTTCCTTTAATCGACAGACTTCTCGGAAGAACTATCGCAGAGGACATTAAGGACTCAGATGGAAATGTCGTTGTATCTGCTAATAAAACCATTGACAGAGAGGACCAAAAGAAAATCGAGAACCTCGATTTACACGAAATTCTCGTTCGTTCTCCTCTTACCTGCGAATTACAGTCAGGTATCTGCCAAAAGTGTTACGGCTGGGCAATGACAACCCAAAAGCCCGTTGATGTCGGTGAAGCTATCGGTATTATCGCTGCTCAGTCAATCGGTGAACCCGGTACACAGCTCACAATGAGAACCTTCCACACAGGCGGTGTATTTAAAGGCGCAGGCGCTGTTAAAGAAATCGTCTCTGATGTTGATGGTGAAATTACTTCAAAGATTGTTACAAGAGATATGAGAACAAGACACGGTGATAACGTAGCCGTAACTCTTCAGGAATCCGACTTAGAGATTAAGACTGTAAAGAGAACTCATAAATATCATATTCCTTCAGGCGCTGTTTTATTCTTCAATAAAGGCGCAGAGGTTAAGAAGGGCGATGTAATTGCTCAGTATGAACCTCAGAGCCAGGGTAACGGCAGCCGTCTTACGGAAAAAGCTACAAAAGATATTACTGCAGACCTTTCAGGTGAAATCGTATTTGAAGATTTTGTTGCTGATGAAAAGAAGGACAGACAGGGCAATATCTCAAGAACTGCAAACAAAAACGGTATTGTTTGGGTTCTCGGCGGTGATGTTTATAACCTTCCGAGCGGTTCAAAGATTCTTGTTAAAGATAAACAGGTTATCAAAGCAGGCGAAAAACTTGCAGAAAACCCGATTATCTCTGAACACGGCGGTGAAGTCAGAGTCGGTGACAGTTTAGTTGTTGAAGATGACGTATTTGAAGGAAAGAAGATTAAGAAAATTGTTAAGGGTAAAGAGCTTACAATTGTTATTGCTTCTATTGCACCTTCTAATGCAGAGTTTGAACACACAAAGAAGGAACAAATCTGGACTGTTAAGAATAAGAAAAACACCGAAAAATATATCGTTAAAGCACCGATTGATACCATGGTTGAAAACGGTACTGTTATTGCAGAGCTCGTTGATGATGAATGTGCGGTAACTTCAAGCGGTGAAATCAGATACAACGGTGTTGAAGTTGATGAAAACCAGGTAATCACAAAACCCGGCGAAATCATCTTTATTCCTGATGAAATTCACCAGCTCAGCAAGGATATATCTTCAAAACTCGTTGAAAGCGGTACTTATGTAACTGCAGGTACAGAGGTTGTAAGAGACCTTTATACTCACCTTGACGGTATTGTTGAAATCAAAGAGTTCAACGATATTATCACTGAAGTTTCTATTTGTCCGGGTGAACTTTATACCTTAAACAGTCTCAGTGATTTGAAAGTAGAGGAAAACGAACTCGTAACGGCAGGTACGACTATTGCTCCCAAGATTAAGGCAAAGGTTGATTCTATCGTTACTATTATTGATTCTGATAAGGATACTCTCAATATTGATGATCTTGATGAAGAAATGGATTTGGCATCGCTTGATGAAGATTCAATTCCTAATCAGCCCGTTCAGATTTTATTGAGACCTGTTCAGAAATTTGATATTCAAAATAAAGACGTTTCAATTAAATTCAATTCGACAGATGAGGCTATCGACCTTGTTACCGTTACACAATTACAATATAAAGACGGTTCGAGAGTCAGAAACCTCGATGGCGGTGTTTTAACCAGAACAAGTCTGGTTCTCCAGATGGATGGTTATTTAAGCCACTTAAAAGGTATGGTTGAGCTTGACAAAGAAGATAAACTCAGAATTGTCGTTCTTGAAAACTTAATTGTAAGACGTGAAATTGAAGGTAATGCAAAGACTGCATCATCTATGCAGACTGAACTGCTTGTTAAAAACGGCGATGTAATCAAACCGAAAACACCCGTTGCAAAAACTCAGGCACTTGCTATTGCTGATGGTGTTGTCAGAATGACAAATACCGAAGAAGAAAATGCAAGAAGATTACTTTTGATTTCTGACAGTGTTGAATCGACCATTAAATTAAAATCAAAACCGACAGTAAAAGTCGGGCAGTTGATTAAGATGGATACAGTTATTTCTTCAGGCGGGGAAATATCAGAGCTTTCCGGTTCAGTTGTTGCGGTTGACAAAAACTCAATAACAATAAGAACGGGACGTCCTTACTTAATCAGCCCGGGTACAATGCTCCAGGTAAACAACGGTTCATTGGTTCTCCGTGGTGATATGATGGCAACACTCCTTTATGAAAGACAAAAGACAGGCGATATCGTTCAGGGTTTGCCGAGGGTTGAAGAGCTTCTTGAAGGAAGAAAACCGAAAGACTCCGCTATCGTGGCTGAGACTGACGGTGTTGCCGAAATCGAAATTGAAGATGAAGTTGCAAGACTTTACCTTAAATCCGGTGATTCAAGAACAGAGATTAAATATCCGATTGACTCTAACATTATTGTTGCGGATAAACAAAAAATCTCTGTCGGTCAGCCTTTAACGGCAGGTCCTCTGAACCCGCATGACGTAATCAGACTCAATGGTGTTGCAGCAGCACAACAATATCTCGTTGACGAAGTACAGAGAGTATATCGTTCACAGGGTGTTGATATTGCGGATAAACACGTTGAAGTTATCGTTAAGCAGATGACCAAGAAGGTAAAAGTTCTTGACTCAGGCGATTCAAGATTACTTCCGGGTGAATTCCTCGAATGGCAGACTGTTGAAGCTGTTAACAAAGAAATAAGAGAAAAAGGCGGAGTTGAATGCACATTTGAACCCGTTCTCTTAGGTATCACAAAAGCAAGTTTGAATACCGAGAGCTTTATTTCAGCGGCATCCTTCCAGGAAACAACAAGAATCTTAACTGAAGCTGCCGTAGAAGGTAAGAAGGATTTGTTAAGAGGTCTGAAGGAAAACGTCATTATCGGCAGGTTAATTCCTGCAGGAACAGGCTTCTATCATCTAACAAATGCTTCTGAGGAAAAAGACAGAGAAGCGCAAAAGAGAGCAGCCGAAAAGAACAACACAAGAAAGCCCTCTGCGATTTTGGAAGAAATCGAGGGAATGTTCGGCTCGCCCGATTTTACAATTGAATAAGTTAATATTCAGAGTTAATATAACGGCGGTGATAAATTCACCGCCGTTTTTTATTTGGAGAATTTTATGCGAAAAATATTGTTAATTTTCTTTTTATTGTCAATTCCCATGTTTGCATTTTCTTCCGAGGTTTCTGACGTGAGGGAATTTTTCGATAGTTATGTTCAGTCTGCAAATTCTTACAGTAAAAAAGTTCCCGATTATTATTCTGCGGATGCCAGGATAGTGAGGGTTGTAATCAGACCTGACGGGGTTAAAGAGAGTGTTGAATTTAAATTTGATGATTATATGAACCAGATGAAAAAGCGTTCGAGAATTGCAAAACTTGTCCGATATAAAAACAGATATGAGGATATTTTTGTTTCCGACTTAAATGACGGAAGGTATATGATAAGTGCAAAGAGGTTTCCTATGAGGGATAAGACGGGGCTTAATGCTTATTTTATTGTTGAAAAAAGAGGGGGCGGATATAAAATCATTGAAGAGAGTATGGAAACACCCGTTCAGGATTTTTTGAAGTATAAAAAATAAAAAAAGAGCCTTTATTTAGGCTCATTCTTTTTATTACTGATTTGATTTAAGTTTTTTGCTGCTTCTATAGGTCATAACCCATTCATCGTGCATAATTCTTGCAGCGCAGGAAAGCCCTTCCACAAGACATTCGTCATAACTGCCGTTCCAGTAGTATTGAGAAGATTCCCAGCCGCTTCCCGCTTTAAAGATTGCATAATCTTTACCCATATAGGGGTAAATCATACCGTCCTGAGCGAGAACAAATCTGTAGCAGTCAAGCCCCCATTTGTTTGGCGGGTTATCGCCGTTGACATCAACATCAATAGTGCCGAGTAAATATTTCATGTGTCCCGTCAGGGCTCTTATTTCAGTCATTGTTAAGGCGGATTCCTGGGGTTGTGTTGTTAAATCAAGTCTCATAATTGTTCCGTCAGCGAGAATAACAGTGTAGTTGTCGTTATTTGTGCCGCCGCTTTCATACTGGTATGCGCATGCTTTGTTTCCGCCGTACTGTCCTTTTTCAAAGATAGCTATTGTTTTAAAGGCTTTTCTCATTTCGTTTGAAAACCTTGACTGGTTTCCGGAATTAAGGTTTGTTCCGCTTATGCTTTCAATAATAGCAGAGCGTCTGAAATCGGTAACTCCGTCTTTAGACATTCTGAGTTTAAAAGCCTGGTTTGTATTTGCATAAAATTTCTTTAAACTGTTTACATACTGAACATCTCTGACGTACAACTGTACGGAGGGAACCGTCAAAGCCGCAACAACTCCGATTATAACGAGTGTTACCAAAACTTCCGCTAAAGTAAATGCTGATTTATTTTTTTTCATTATTTCGTCTCTCTATCCGATATTTAATTACCACAATTATACCAAAATTAAACATTTTATAGAAGCTTTATTTTAATGTATAATATTTTTATATGAGTAATTATAAAACAATAATTTCTTTAATGTCGGGTACATCAATTGATTCTGTTGATGCTCTTATGGTGAAGATTTTCGATGATCTTTCGTTTGAAATTGTTGATAATTATTCTCTTTCCTATCCTTCTGAAGTCAGAAATATGATTTTTAAAACTGTTGATAATAAGTCTGATGTTTCCGAGGTTTGTTCTCTTAATTTCCTTTTAGGGCAGCTTTTTGCACAAGCTGTGAATGAGCTTCTTCAAAAGACTGATATGAAGAAAGAAGAAATTGATTTTATATCTTCACACGGGCAGACTGTCTTTCATATTCCCGAAAAGAAAAACTTTTGCGGGTTTAATATCTCATCAACCCTTCAGCTCGGTGATATTTCGGTTATTTCTCATCTGACCGGAATAAAAACTGTCGGTGATTTCAGAACAAAGGACATGGCGGCAGGCGGTCAGGGCGCACCTCTTGTACCTTTTGCTGATGAGATTTTGTTTAAGAAAGACAAAAACAGACTTATCCAAAATATCGGAGGAATTTCAAATGTAACGGTTTTGACGAAGGATAAACCGACCTTTGCCTTTGATAACGGTGTCGGGAATATTTTGTCCGATTATTTTTCTTTAAAACTCTTTGGTGAGCCGTTCGATAAAGGGGGAGAGTTTGCTTTAAAAGGAAAAGTCGATACAAAATGGCTTGAACTTTTGTTGTCGGAACCTTATTATAAAAAACTTCCGCCTAAAACTACAGGAAGAGAGTTGTTTTCAAGTGAATACGCAGAAAAGTTGTTTCTGAGTGCGCCCAAAGATAAATATGATGTTATGGCAACCATAGCAGAACTAACTGCAAGCGTAATTTATAACTCCTATTGTGATTTTATTTTTAATGATAACAAAATTGATGAGGTGGTCTTAGGAGGCGGAGGTGCGTTTAATAAGGCGATAGTCGGCTCTTTGAGACAAAAACTCTCTGATATTCCTCTTAAAACTCACGCAGACTTTAATATCCCTGATAAATTCAAAGAATGTTTAGCATTTGCATATCTTGGGTATTTTACGTTATTGAATAAACCCAATAACCTTCCCTCCTGCACAGGCGCAAATAAGCCTGTTGTTATGGGGAAAATAGCGTATTAAAGTATATTATCCAGCCCGTAAATGAATTCATTATGCTCAGCGACATATCTTACTGCTGTCAGAACTCCCGACATATAACATGTTCTGTCCATTGAGTCGTGGCGGATAGTTAAAATCTGTCCGCTTGAGCCGAAAAGAACCTCCTGAGAAGCTATAAACCCGGGCATTCTGACTGAGTGAATATGGATATTTGAGTTTGCATTTGCCCCTCTTGCACCTTCTATTGTTTCTGTTTCAGGGCAGTTTGAATAAGTAAAATCAGGATTTTCCTCTGCCATCATCTGAGCGGTTTTGACTGCAGTTCCCGATGGTGCATCTTTCTTTTGATTGTGGTGGAGTTCAATAATTTCAGCGTTCTTAAAGTATTTAGCGGCTTTTTTAGCGAACATCATCATTAAAACCGCACCTAAAGAAAAATTCGGGGCAATCAGGCATGCCGTTTGGTTCTTTTCCGATAATTCCTTTATTGTTTGAATCTGCTCTTCCGATAAGCCTGTTGTGCCGATTACACACTTTGTTTTGTTGTTCAGATATTTTTTTGTGTTTTCAAACACGAATTTTGGCTGGGTAAAATCGATGACTACATCTGGCTTTGAAGTTGAGAGTGCTTTTTCAATATCCGTTTCAATTTTAACTCCGTTTTGTTTGCTGAAGAGAATTTGTCCTATGTCCTCGCCTTCTTTCTGTATATCAACAGCCATACAAAGCTCCATATCATCTGAAGTACAAACTGCATTGATGACTTCTCTTCCCATCTTGCCTAAAGCACCTATAACACCGATTTTTATCATATTTCCCTCTTTTTCTTTTGTCGGGCAGGAATGCCCAACTTACGATTTGTCGGCTGAAAGCCCGCCTACATTTCTTAGTATATATTAAAAATAATTATTTTTGTAATACAATTATAATAGCGAAAATATTACACAGGATGGAAAATCATGGCTAACGAAACAAAAGAAGAACTTAAAAACACCATAAATTTGCCCAAAACAACTCTTGAAATGAGGGCAAATGCCACAGTTAAAGAACTTCAGACTCAAAAGTTTTGGGAAGAAAACAAAATTTATGAGAAAATGACGGAAAATAAGGATAAGACAAACAAATTTATCCTCCATGACGGTCCTCCCTATTTAAGCTCCGAAAAAATTCACGTCGGAACTGCCTTAAATAAGATTTTAAAAGATATTATCATCAAATATAAAACCCAGCAGGGCTTTTATTCCCCCTATGTTCCGGGGTATGATGCCCACGGGCTTCCTATCGAAAATGCCGTTGTTAAAAATTTAAAAGGCGGCCGCCATTCGATTACAGAGGGCGAACTCAGACAAAAATGCAGAGAATATGCCGCAAACAGCTTAAAAGGTCAGGAAGCAGCCTTTAAAAGACTGGGAGTTCTCGGAAACTGGGAAAATCCTTATTTAACTATCCGCCCCGAATATGAAGCAGAGCAAATAAGAGTATTTGGCGAGATGTATAAAAAAGGCTACATCGAAAAAGGGTTAAAACCTGTTTACTGGTGCGCTTCATGTGAAACAGCTCTTGCTGAAGCAGAGGTTGAATACGCAGATGTCTCTTCTTCTTCAATTTATGTCAGATTTGAATTTGACGAGCCATCAACAAAGAAAATCAATGATTTAATTAATTTAAACGGAAAGAAGATATTTGCAATAATCTGGACAACAACTCCCTGGACAATTCCTTCCAATGTTGCTATTTCAATGCACCCGAGGTTTGAATATACCTTATTTGAAAAGGATAATGACGTCTATGTCGTTGCAACCGATTTATTATCAACTTTCTTGGTTGATGTCGGTGTTGAACAGTCCGAGATTAAAGTTATCGGCTCTTTAAAGGGAACTGATTTTGAACTCTTAGAGGTTAACCACCCGCTCATTGACAGAAAATCAAAGATTATTTTAGGTGAACACGTTACCCTCGATGCAGGTACCGGTTTAGTCCATACCGCCCCCGGGCATGGTCTTGAGGACTGGGAAGTCGGCTGTAAATACGGTATTGAAATTCTTTCACCTCTGGATTCTAAAGGTTGCTGGACTGAAGAGGGCAGAATCCCCGAGCTTGTCGGAGTTCCTTACTACAAAGGAAACGGCATGGTTATTGAAATGCTTGAAAATAAGCAGGCACTCATCTTTCAAAATGAAATAACCCACAGTTATCCTCACTGCTGGAGATGTAAACATCCTGTTATCTACAGAGCAACTCCCCAGTGGTTTGTAAAGGTTGATAAGTTTAGAGATAAAGCTCTTGAAGCTATAAAAGGTGTAAAATGGATACCTGCGAGCGGTGAAAACCGTATCGGCAATATGGTCGCAGACAGAACAGACTGGTGTATTTCCCGTCAGAGAGCATGGGGTGTTCCTATCCCCGTTTTCTATTGCGAGGACTGCGGTGAGGTTATCTGCACTGATGAAACCATCGAAAGTATTGCAAAAATCTTTGAAAAAGAAAGCTCTGATGCCTGGGTAAACCACAGCGCTGAAGAACTTCTTCCGCAGGGGTTTAAGTGCCCTAAGTGTGGTAAAACTCACCTGAGAAAAGAAAAAGACATTATGGATGTCTGGTTTGACTCGGGTATTTCCTGGAGAGCGGTTGTTGAAGAAAGAGCGGAAGAGCTTGGGCACACTCCCGTTGAACTCTATTTAGAGGGTTCAGACCAGCACAGGGGCTGGTTCCAGTCATCGCTTCTGACTTCTGTTGCCGTTCAGGAAAAAGCGCCCTATAAACAGGTACTCACTCACGGCTTTGTCTTTGGTGAGGATGGAAGAAAGATGTCAAAGTCTTTAGGAAACTATATAAGACCTGACGACATCATCAAAAACTACGGCGCTGATATTCTGCGCCTCTGGGCAGCTTCCGTTGATTACAGAAACGATATTAAAATCGGTAATAACATAATCGGCCAGCTTGCCGAAATTTATAAAAAGACAAGAAACACCTCAAGATTTTTGCTCGGTAACCTCTTTGACTTCAACCCTGAAGAGGATTACGTAAAGTATGAAGATTTAAAGAATATCGATAAATTCGCTCTTCATAAACTCAATACCTTAATCTCAAATGTTACCGATGCGTTTGAAAAGTATGAATTTTTCAGATACTTCCAGTATCTTCAGAATTTTGCCGCAACGGATTTGAGCTCCTTCTATCTTGATATTGTTAAAGACAGACTTTATACGAGCGGTAAAAAATCGCTTTCAAGAAGAGCCTGCCAGACGGTTTTATATGAAATTTCACAGGTTTTAACGAGAATTTTGGTTCCCGTTATGCCTCATCAGGCTGAGGACATCTGGCAAAATACACCTGAAGCTCAAAGAGGCGGCTTAGAGAGTATTCTTCTCTCCTCCTGGCCCAAAGAGCACGCAGAGTGGAATAACCCTGAGCTTGAAGCTGAATTTCAGAAGATTTTGAAGCTCAGAGAAGTTGTCACGAAAGCGATAGAACCTTTAAGGACTGAGAAAACCATTGGAAGTTCTTTAGAGGTTGCGGTTTATGTTAAATCAAGTGAAACCGAACTTTTGAAGAAGTACGAAACCGAACTCGGTAATATTTTCATTACTTCTCAGGCATTTATCACTGAGAACGCACCTCAGAATTGTCTGAGAGAATACTCTGAGGACGAATACACAGTCTATGTCACAAAAGCAATAGGTGAAAAGTGTGAGAGATGCTGGAAATACAGAACCTTAGGCAACCACGCGGGATATGAGACAATTTGTGACGACTGCTACAGCGCTATAACAGAGTAATAAAGGTAAAATTATGACACTAGAAAACATTCTTTTTGATTCCGTCAGACAAAATACCCCTGAATATATCAAAAACCTCAGTGTTATTGACCTTGAAAACAAAAATGAATTTGTTTTCAGACTAAAAAAAGAGCACCTGAGAGAATATGATGAAAAATTAAACCCTGAAGGACTGAACCTTAATGCCTGGCTTAAAAATTATGAAAAAGAAGCCAGAGTTTCAACGGCAGGGATAAGAGGACCTCAGAATGTTTTATGGTGTCAGGATTCAAGATTTCCGATTAATCTCTTCGGAATTTTGCTCTCAACTTATGCAAAAGCCCTTGTTGCAAAAGAAAAGTATCCCTCTTCCAAAATCTTAAAACTTGCAGGAAGAGAAGTCAGATATAATTCGGATAAATTTTTAGAACTGATAGCCAGAGTTCAGGCTGGGCAGGGTATAGAAACTCTTACTCCTTTTGAGAGAAAGACAATTCCTATATGGCTTGCTTCCTTTTTAGCCTTTAAACTCGATTTATACGGGGGTGAATATATCACTTCAAGCCATGGAATAAGTGTTAAAAATGCGACAAAAGACCTCAATAATCAGGGAAGTCAGTATCTTCCCGAAGAATCAATGGCATTTGTAGGCAAGTTAAAAGAAATTTTTTCGATAGTTGAGGAAAAAGGCTATTATGATATTAAAATCGCTTCTGACAGCGATAAGCTAATAAATGATGAATTTATGAAGTCAATCAATGACGGAATTGATTTATATGTTGAATACTTAAAATCAGGTGTTGCGTCTGATAAGAACCTTAATCTGATTAAAACTTTAAAGAATAAAATTGTCGTTGAGTGTGTGGGCGGAAGCGCTTACAGAACTCTCTCTAAAATCACTCAAAAACTCGGCATTTTTGATAAATTTGACTGGCTTGATACGGAAGAGGATTCCTTCTTCCATTCAATAGGCAAGGTTATGAAAAACGGTGAGCTGTATGATTATTCCGTTGATGCTACGGTTATGGCAAAAGATGATAGCGGAAAAGAGATTTTTCCCGTCATTGAAACAATGAACTATAAAGAGAGATTAAAGAATTATCCCCTCTCAACCGTTGTTTTAATTACCGATCCCGACAATGACAGGCTCACTGTATGCCAGATAGAGAGCAAAAACGCAATTCGGAAACTCGAGAAACTCGGAATAAACTACTCTGAGCTCGACGGGGACAGAATTTTGTGTGTATATAGTGCAAACCAGTCCTTCCTTCTGATTATGGACTACTGGCTTCAGTCGTTGAAAAATGAGGGTAAATTAAATAATCACCCGAGATTTATAATTAAAACCACTGCAAGCTCAAAAGCCTGGGACGAATGGGCGAAGGCAAACGGGGTAAAATCGGTTAATGTTCCCGTAGGGTTTAAAGAAATTGCATCGGTTATCAAAAAAGTCGAAAAACAGATTAAGGATAATCCTTCAAAATCAGTTGTCGTTACTGATGTTTACGGAAATGATATTGATTTGGGCATAAACCCGAGGCTCATCTTCGCAGGCGAAGAATCGGGCGGAATGATTATAGGACCTGAAGAGTTAATTGAGTCAAAGGGCGGAAGAAAAGCCTTAGCGATGAGAGAAAAGAGTGCAGCCGAGGCTATTTTGGTTTCCTCGGCTTTAGCAAAAGTGCTTGAAAACCACTCAGAGCTTCTCTCTGACCATTTAAACAAAATTTTTGAAGATAACAAAATTATCTCTAAATTTGATGTAAGGGTAGATATTTCCTATTATAACGAAACAGAGCCGAACATTGAAAAACTAATGGCGGCAAAGAAGGAAGGGGAGGAAAAGAGAACGAAAAATGATTTATTCTTCCTCACTCTTGCTATTGCGAAATTTGAGAATAAAATTTCGGTTGATGATGTTCGGGAAATATTTAAATCAACCTTCCCTGAGCTCAATTTTGATAATTTAACGGATATTAAGTTTACGGGTGATGGTACATATCTCGATTTTACCGATAAATTTATAGAAATTCGTCCCTCAGGAACTGACGCTAAGACAAAAGGCTACGGCGGCGGTGAGAATAAGGCTGATTTAATAAAATTTGCTTCTGTTCTCGGAAATTATTCAGGGGATAAGAACAGTAAATATATTGCCTTAATTAGTGAAGATTATTACAATAGTTCTAAGAAAAAGTCGATTGAAATTTATGATGGTTTTTCATCTAAAGATGAGGACAGAACAGAGTTTCAGATTCCCGACTATTTAAAGACTTTGGGATTAAGAGAGTAAAGAGAGGAGATCAGAAAAATGAGTGAAGAACCTAATGTTTTGGCGCTGATTAACAGAAGTGCAACGGAAAGACTTCAGGTTAGCATAAATTCTTATAAAGATAAAAAATATCTTGATATGAGAATATATTTTACAACAGATGACGGAATGAACTGGAACCCGACCAAAAAAGGTGTTACGGTTTCCCCCGATCACCTGGTTGAATTTAAAGATGCAATTGAAGCTGCTATTGCGGAATTGTGTCCTGACAGTGACGCTGAGTAGATGAGCGAAAAAACTCAAAATAACGATAAAATTAATGAACCGGGCATATTGAAGAAATATGCCCAGGTTCTTGTTTGCGTTTCTCATCTTGAAATGAGAACCTATTCCTACCTTATTCCTGACAGTTTAAAGCCGATAATCAAAATCGGTCAGCCTGTTTTGGTTAATTTCGGGAGGCAGGGAACAGTTCTTGCGGTTGTTGTCGGTTTCTCTGATTATCTTGAGGAGGGAATTAAGGCTAAAGAAATAATTGAGATAGCAGACGAGAAGGAAATTTTTCCTCTTTCCTATCTCAAACTTCTTGAATGGTGCTCTCAATACTACCTGACTAATTTTTCAACTGTTTTTCAGTGTGCAGTTCCGATGAAGTTTTTAAAAAATGTTAAAAAGAGTGTTTCTCTTCTTCTCTATGACTATTCACCGAAACAAAACAGTTTGGAAGAAAAAATTCTTTTGTATTTAAAAGAAAAAAACGGTTATGCACTCCTTTCTTCCGCTTTAAAATCGGTTAAAGCCACTCAAAATAAGGTTTATTCCGCCCTCAGAAAATTAAAAGATAAAAATGTTATTGAAATAAAGGAAATAGATGCTGAAGCCGCTCAAAAGACAAAGACAGAGAAGTATTTAATCTTTAAAACAAAGGAAAATGCACCCAAACGGCAGGCAGAAATATTAGAAAAACTGGAAAAATTAAAAGAAGCACCTTTAATTGAGTTTGAAAAGGAAGCAAAGACAACAAGAGCGACCGTAAAAAAACTTGCAGAGCTCGGATTTATTGAAATAGAAGAGAGAGAAGTTTACAGAAATCCTCTTGATATCTATAAAATATCGGAAAAAGAAAGTTTTCCTCCTTTGTCTTCAGAGCAAAAGCAGGTTTATGAGGCTTTAAAACTCAAACTTCAGGAGGGCAGGGGGGAATATCTTCTTCACGGTGTTACCGCTTCAGGGAAAACAGAAATTTATTTTAATCTCATTAAAGATGTTCTTGAGAGCGGAAAAAATGTTCTTTTTCTTGCCCCCGAAATTGCACTTGCTTCACAACTGACAATAAGAACGGTAAAAAGATTTTCGCAGTATCAAACGGCACTTTGGCACAGCAGTATCTCTGAGGGCGAGAGGTATGATGTCTGGAACAAGCTCAAAAATAATGAGATACGAATTTTAATCGGGGCGAGGTCTGCGGTGTTTGCTCCATTGAAAAATATCGGCTTGATAATTATGGATGAAGAACACGAGGGGAGTTTTAAACAAACAACTCCTGCTCCGAGGTACAGTGCAAAAGAAGTCGCAAAGAAGCTCTCTGAAATTTATTCAGCTCCCCTTATTTTAGGAAGTGCAACACCTGATGTTTCCTCATATTATCTTGCAAAAACTTCGGGGAATCTTTATGAACTCAAAAACAGGTATAATAACGTTGAGCTTGCAAAAGTTTCTATTGTTGATATGAGAGAGGAATTTCACAAGGATAAGCCAAGTATTCTCTCAAGAACTTTAATCAGAGAGTTAGAACAGAATTTAAAGGATAAAAAACAGTCTTTAATTTTAATTAACAGAAGAGGGTTTACGACTTATACTCAGTGTATGAGCTGCGCTGAGCCCATAAGATGCCCTAATTGTGATGTTACTATGGTTTATCATAAATCAGAGGGGAAATTAAAATGCCACTGGTGTGACTATGAAACTCCCATGCCCTCTTCCTGCCCAAAGTGCCACAGCTCCGAGCTGAGAACTTTAGGAGTCGGGACTGAGAGAATAGAGGATATTTTGGCTAAATTCTTCCCTGAGGCCCGAATTGCAAGGCTTGACTCTGATGCCATGAGCACAAAAACAGGGTATATCGAAATTTTAAAAGATTTTTCCGAACAAAAAACAGATATTTTAATCGGAACCCAGATGATAGCAAAAGGGCTTGATAACGAAAATGTCACTCTTGTCGGTGTTATTGACTCTGATTTAGGCATAATGCTTCCTGACTTCAGAGCATCAGAGCGCGGGTTTCAGTTATTAATGCAGGTTGCGGGAAGAGCGGGAAGAGGTAATTTTAAGGGAAGAGCGATTTTTCAGACCTATAACCCCGAATTTTATGCTATTTCAACCGCCTGCAAACAGGATTACGAGTCTTTTTATAAAACTGAAATTCATTTAAGGGAATGCTTTGACTATCCTCCGTTTTCCCAGATTTACAAATTTGTTGTTTCCTCTCAGAATGAAGATAGGGCGCAACTTTGCGCCGAGCAGATAACGGAATATTTTAAAAGAATTGTTGAGGATAAAGGGTTAAAGGAATATATTATTGTGCTTGGCCCTGCGAAGTGCGTTATTTCTAAATTAAACAGGGAATACAGGTTTAATTTTGTCATCAAAAATAAACTTTCACACAGGGGGCAAAGACTTATTAATTCTATTTATAAGACAATTAAGCCTGCCTCCGATATAAAAATTATCGCAGATGTTAATCCTCTTGATATGATTTAGAGGTTAAATTTTAACCCTGTAGAGCGGTTTGATAAGTTTAATCTGGCACTCTGATGCTACTCCTCCGGGCGGGCAGTATGTATATTTTGAATACCCGGCAGCAGTGCAGCCGTAACCTTTGAAGTCTGTATCATCGCCGTTTTTAAAGCAATAAGCCTTCCTGTAATCGTAGGTACTGGTGTTATCAACCGGATTAAGCGGGCTTGCAATTCCGAAACCGCATACTCCTGTTCCGCCGCCTGATGTTGCGTTTTGTCTTTGGTTATTTTGGTATTCTGTGTATGTACCTGCGTTAGAGCAGCCTGTTGCTAAATGTGCATGCGCATCAGCGGGAGTTTCATCGTAGAAATATGCGTCCATTCTTGCATTGATGTAGTCTCTGCTTGTTGCTGCAATACCAATCGGGAAAACTCTGCCGTCATCGAGAAGAATGAAATAAATCAAATCGGCAGGTCTGTTCCCCGGGGCGTTCGGATAGGGATCGGCAAGGTTGGGTTTCTTTTTACCGGTCATGTCTATACCGATAACCCTGTAACCGTATTCCGTTGAAACATTATCATCCTGTGCCTGGTGAGAAGAAAGGTAATATCTGTGCCCGTTTGTTGTATAAGCATTTGGTGAATCAACATTAATTGAAGCAAGTTTGTAGGTCAGAGGATTTCCTGCTGTCTGTTTTGATACATTTAAAAATGAACTGCAGTTAGGGGTTCCAACAGTGTTCATTGCGTCAAAGAAATTTTTGCAGAATTCTGAGTCAGTTGTGTTAAAAATCTGCCTGCCGCTATCATCAAGTATTGTTGCATGAATATTCGTTCCGCTTTCTTCAACAAAGTGTCCGCTCATTAATTCCTGAGACAGTGCATTGAGCGATTCAAAGGCAGCATAACCGAGTGTCGTATATTGACGTGCAACCGTCTTATGGACAGGTATATAAAACAGCATAATCACACTGATAATCGTCAGCGAAATCATAACCTCTGAGAGTGTAAACCCTTTAAACTTTTTCATATATGTAATCCTTTAATAATAATTCTAAACAATTCCTGTAAGTCGGTACTTTTATTATATCATTTTTTTTGTTGATGACCTCACTTGTAACATTTAGTATTGTTTTATTTTCCTCAACTGCAAAAACGGGTATCTTTGCGGTTATTGAATCTAGCACACAGGATGCTCCGAGTGAATTATACGGCATTATCACTCCTTTCAGCTGATGCCTGTGTATATACTCTTCCCGTATTCCTTCAAAAATTAACGGGGCATTCTCTAAACCTAGCAAAAGGCAGGGAAGAAAAGTCGGTGTTATGTATTCCGCTGCAACTTTTTCGCTTACTATATCTTTTGTTATCTCTATGTTTTCAAAAGCAGGGGCATGCACAACGGGTGTCATAAGTTCTGAGGTCAGATAGTGGGAAATTATTGCCTCAACACCCCCTACAATATCAACGTCGTTGCCGTTAATGTAATCGTCTTCGGGCGGTTCATCAAATTTGCATACAACGGCAAGTGCCTGAGCACCTCTGTCGAGCAATTTTTTTCCGGCTTTCAGAAGTGTCTGAGGGTTTAAAACTCTTCCCGAGGAAATTCTCTCTTTTGTGTTGAAAAACTCAACTCCCGCTTCTTCTTCGCTGATTTCATACCCTATTATATCCGTACCGTAAACAGTTTTGACTGCGTTCATGGTGTTAATGTGGACATTTCTTATCCCTTCAGAGATTCCTTTATCGAAAATAACCCCGATTTTGTTGTGACGGGAGGGCTTTAAACTAATTTCTCCCTTCATAAACCTGTCAAAAGCGGAGCCCTCGCAATAGAGCATATTTTCTTTTATTCCCGAAAAACAGGCAGCATTAACAACATTCGGGTTTACTATAACATTAAAGTATTCGCTGAATTTTCTTGCCCAATATGACGCATCGCCTGCGAAACCGCCTATAGATGCACCAATTCCTGTCGGAACTATCATTGAAATCAGCTCTTTTTTATTGTCGTTTATCATTCAAAATCTATCGCTTCATTAACATTGAGCACTGTGCAGGTCTGCCCCTGAGCCTCTATCAGTTCTTTAAATTCGTTAATATTGACCTGTATCTGAGGGAAGGTGTTGTAGTGCATCGGGATAATTTCCATTGAATAGAGAAGTTTTGCCGCTTCTGCCGCTTCTTTAATTCCCATTGTGTAGTAACCGCCGACAGGAAGAAGTGCGTAGTAGGGCTGATACTGTTCTCTTATTATCTTCATCTCTGCGCTGAGAGAAGTGTCCCCTGCGTGGTAGATAGAGGTGTTGTCAATATTTAATATGACACCTGCCGCTAAACCGCCATAAGGAAGTTCAGGGTTAGAGCTTGTGTGGATAGCGGGTACAAATCTAAATGAGCCCCATTCTGTTTCTATCTCTGCGCCTATCCCGACACCTATTGCCTTTGCGCCTTTTTCTGCACAATAGTTCGCGAGCTCAAAAACGGCATAAATCTTAGCACCTGTTGCTATTGAAATAGGAATAGCATCGCCGAGGTGGTCCATGTGTGCGTGGGTAACAAAAATATGGGTTATTTTTTCTGTTCTCCAGTCAAAATTTGCCTTCGGATTTCCCGATAAAAACGGATCTATTAAAATACCAAAACTGCCGCTTTTAATATAAAAAGCACTGTGCCCTAAATATCTGAGTTCGCTCATATCTTCTCCTTTTTTACTGTTTTATTATAGCAAATTATGAGCGAATTTGCACAGTTTTTATACATTTATGGTGTTTTTTTCCAAGAGTCCTTTTGCAAAACTCATGGACTGGTCGTTTATCTCACCTGCCGCCAAAAGGGCTATCGCTTTTACCCTGTTCTCGCCTCTCAGGTTATAAACTTTTACTTCTGTTGTCGCGTTTTGGTCTTTAACTACATAAAAATGCTCTGTTGCCTTTGCTGCAACTATAGGCTGGTGGGTTATCATCATAACCTGATGATATTTTGAAAGTTCACTTATGCTGTCCGCTACCGCCTGGGCTGCTTTTCCCGAAATTCCCGTATCTATTTCGTCAAAAATAACCGTTGAAGTGTTGTCGGTGTGCGCAAAAACAGTCTTTAGCGCGAGCATAATTCTTGATATTTCGCCCCCGGATGCTACTTTTATCATCGGCTTCGGTTCCTCTGAGACGTTTGTTGAAACCAGAAATTCTACTTTATCCTCTCCGAGTTCATTAAGGGTGCAGGATTCAAGGTCTATAACAAACCGGACTTTGGGCAGGTCAAGTTTTTCAAGCTCTTCTTCAACGGGCTTTTGAAGTCTTAAAGCCGTTTCTTTTCTCATCTCAGTCATCTTCGCAGAGAGAGTTTTGAGTTCCCCGAGTTTTTCCTGTTTTAATTTTTCCAGTCTTTCTCTGTTTTCCTGAGAATTATCAATTCCTTCAAGCTCTGTCTTCATCTGAGAGAGGTTTTCCAGGACTTTCTCTAAACTTCCGCCATATTTTCTTTTTAGTTTTTCAAGTTCATATAATCTTTCCTGGACTGCATTTATCCTCTCTTCATCCGCTTCTTTTGAGTCTGAATAATCTCTGAGCCTTGTTGCTATATCCTTTAATTGCTCCTGAATGTTTGTTAATTCCTCTTCCATAGGGGAAACAGAAGAATCAAGCTGAGAGAGTTTTGAGATGTTCATTTTAATCTCAGAGAGAGAATCGGTTATATTTTTTTCGTCACCATACAGCGCCCAGTAGGAAGAATAAGAGTATTCTTTCAGTTTTTCCGCGTTAGTGAGAAGTTCCAATTCCTCTTTTAAATTCTCATCTTCATTTTTATCTTCTACCCCGACCGAGGTGATTTCATCTATCTGAAACTTTAAAAACTCTATTTGCTGCTCAGTCAGAGTTGCGGCATTTTGCACTTTATCCAGAGTATTTGAAATATCGAGGTATTCCTGATAATTTTTTTTATATTTGTTCAAAATTTCTTTAAAAGTATCGTCTGCGTAATTATCCAGGAGGTTTATATGTGATTTTGGCTTTAAATAATTGAAATTCTGATGCTGGGTGTGAATGTCAATCAAATACTCCCTTATCTCTTTTATAAAATCCTGGGTAACCAGAACACCGTTGATTCTTGAGCGGGAAGAGGTCGGAAGTATTTCTCTTGAGATTATGAGTTCCTCCCCAAGGTCATCTATTCCGTTTTCGGAGAGCTTTTGTCTGTCAAAATTGTCGTTCAGAGTGACGCAAAGCTCAATATAAGCCTTTTCCTGCCCTGTTTTTATTACTTCTTTTGTTACTTTTGAGCCGAGAGCAACGTCAACCGCGCTTATAATAATACTTTTCCCCGCTCCAGTTTCCCCTGTAAAGGCGGTAAAGCCCTCTTTAAACTCCAGAGAGAGACTGTCGATTAAAATATAATTCTTTATTTTTATTGATTTCAGCAACTCTCTAGCCTTTCCAGGACATTCCCCAGTATAATTTTTCTCTTAAAATCGAATAAAAAGAGCCTTTGTTTGAGTTTAAAAGCAGCAGTTTCGCCTTTTTATCGTTTTCAAAAATATCAATTTTGGTGCTGCTCGGGACAGTCAGAGACTTTTGTCCGTCTGCCGTTATTCTGAGTCTTGTTTTTTCGGTTGTTAAAATAGTTATTTTTTCTTTTGCAGGTACAACCAAAGGTCTTGCCGTCATTGTGTGAGGGCAAATAGGAATTATTACCATAGCCTCTAAACTCGGTTCTACAACAGGACCTCCGGCAGACAGAGTATAGGCGGTTGAACCTGTCGGGGTTGCGATGATGATTCCGTCAGCGAGGTAGTCGCAAACACTCTGGTCGTTTATCTGTACGCAAAGTCTTGAAGTTCTTGAAAAGGTGTTTCCCCTGATTACAATATCATTCAGGGCGCAGATGTTGTTTATGGTCTTTAGCATTAACCTCTCATCTATCCTGTAATCGCCTGAATTTATGCTCTCAATGGTTTTATCCAGCTCTGATAATTTAGCCTGGGAAAGAAACCCGAGCCTTCCTAAGTTTATCCCGACAATCGGAATATCAAACCTTGAACAGTATCTCGCCGTTTTTAAAATACTGCCGTCACCGCCTAAAACAACCGCAAGCGAAATATCCGATTCAATATCGTCTGTTGTCATCGGTTTTGCGTTTAAATCGTGTTTTTTAAAGCACAAAACAGCTTCATCAAGCGCATTTGCCGATTTTACACTTTCCTTGTTATAAATAAGTCCGATATTTTTTAATATTTCGTTCATAAAAAATTATATCTTTCTTGCTATAAGCATTCCGTCAGGAAGCGGAAGTATCTGCACCTGATAGTCTTTTCTTGAACTTATTTCATCAACAAACGGTTTAACCTTTTCCGCGTGTGAAGTAATATTGTCCGCTGCTATTATTCCCCCTGATTTTAAAAGAGGATGAAGAAGTTCAAAAAACTCCAGGTAGTGGGGTTTGCTCGCATCCATAAAGACAAAATCAAACTGTTTATCGCTTAGCTTCTCTTTTATAACATCACTCGCAGAGCCCAAAAGAGAGGTTATTCTGTCCTCAACTCCGCAGAGTTTAAAGTTTTCAAGCGCCAAATCCCGTCTTTTATCCCAATATTCTATAGTGGTCAGATGTCCGCCCGTCTCTTCCAATGCTCTTGCGAGCCATATCCCCGAGTAGCCGTTTGAAGTTCCGAGTTCAAGCACCTCTTGTGATTTGTGTATTCTGATGAGCATATTTAAAAAGTTGGCACTGTCTTTTGAAACATTCCAAAACTTGTCGCTTGTTTCTTCAAGCTGTGCCAAAACTTTTTCCGTTAAGGTTTCCATCAGAGCCTTTCTGTTACCGTTACACTGTTAACAGGCTTGTTAATGGGAATAACCTGAAGAATTTTGTTTTTATCCATATCAAGTACACTGAAATGGTGGTCTGTCATATTCATAATCAAAGCAACAGGCGTATCCCCTGCCTGAGAGATTTTTGTTGAAAATCCTTTCAGCTGTGTCGGAATAATGTTTGATGCCTGGAGTTCAGGGTTGATGTTATAGGTATAAACAGTATTCGTTTCTGCTGTCAGAACGTATAATCTGTTCTTATAAAGCACCATATCAATGGGTTTATTGCCTGTTTCGAGAGTTTTTGTTGAAGTTGCGTAAGAAACAGGCTTTTCGTCCAAATCAAACTGGGCATGTTTTGCCTGAACATCGGGATCAAAGCCCGAAACCAAACCTTCAACCTGTTCGTTTGCCTTTTCTTCTCTCTTTAAAGCCTCTTTTTCTGCTTTCTTCTGAGCTTTTGTCTTAACGACTTCATAATGCGCATTAATATCATAGTTTATGGCAACTACTTCCGGTTTTGTTCTTGAAATCAGATAGATAACACTGTCTTTTTCTATCATCTTTGTGAGGTTCGGAACATTTGCTACAAACCTGTTTTCGTAGTTATCCAGCTTCATAATATAGATGGAAGAGCTTGTTTTATCGGAATAAATCAGATATTGTCCGTCTTCTGTCAGCACCATCTTTTGAGGTGAGCCGATTAACTGAATCTTTTCCTTCATTGTCATTGTGTTCATATCTATAATAGAAAGAACATTCGATTTTCCGCAGGCTACATAAGCCTTTGCGTGAGCGTCATCAACAACAATTTCGGTAGGATAATCTGTTAAATCAATTTTTCTTGCAACGTATTCATTTTTAATATCAACAACGTCAATATTTTTCAGGTTTGCGCTTGCAACAAGAAGGTATTTTCCGCCCATTGCAGGCTTAACATCTTTGATTACACCTGAGGTTTTGAGCTCAAACAGTGGTTCTGCAACATTCGGGCTGAAAACCATAAGATAAGGCGACTGGTAGTTATTTACAAAGAAAAGTTTATTCTTAACATCGTTTGAAACGTTTAATTTCTTAATCGTTACTCTCTTACCCGTCGGAAGCGGTGCGGAGGCGGTTGCTCTCTTCATTGCTTCTTCAACAGAATATTCATTTAAAACGGGCACCTGAACGTTACCCAAAACACAGCTCAGGTTCGCAGGGAAGACAAGTCCTGTCGGAACAAGCATATCCTGTGGAATTAACCCTGTTCTGATTTCAAAAGGAACTTCTTCGAGCTTAGGCGCTGTCAAAAATCCATCTTTATTCTTTGAGAGCTTTATAAGGCTGTAGTTGTTATTAAAAATAACTATGTCGGGCTTTTTTGCAAAAGGAGTGTTAGCCGGAATTGTAGATTTAATCTTTAATTCGTCCACCTGCTCTGCGTTTGCGGGTATAACGGGGAGATAAATCGTTCCGTCCTCGTAGTTAATCAGCCCGTCAAATCTGACAGAAGGTACATCCTTTTGGTTTATGACAAAATCTTTAATATCCTTAGGAAGTTGTGTCGCAAATGCACTCGCTGACAACATTACGACCATAAATATAACTGCTATAAACGATTTCATTTTTTTCATCAATGTATCTCACTATTTATTAAGTACACTCTTCATTTTATCAATAATATTTTCATTGGGCTTTTTGTTACAATTTAATTCCATAAGTTTTGTATAAAGCTCTTTTTCTTCTTTGCTCAAATTCTTTGGAGGGTTGAGTTTTACGACAAAATGGTGGTCACCGCGTTTGTTTTCGTTTCCTAAATGAAAGACACCTTTTCCTTTTAATGTTAAAACTTTGTCATGCTCAATTCCCTGAGGAACGGTTAATTCTTCTTCGCCGTCAATGGTTTTGACCTTTACCTGACACCCGAGAGCCGCCTGAGGGAAGGTTAAATCGAGCCTTGAATATATGTCAAAGCCGTCTCTTTTAAACTCTTTATGCTCCTTAACAAAAAGCACAACATAAAAATCGCCCGGGCTACCGCCGTTTTTCCCTGCGTTGCCTTCTTTTGCAATTCTTATCTTTGAACCCGTTGATACGCCTTTCGGTATTCTTATCGTAATCTTTTTATCAGCGCTTACTCTTCCGTCACCGTGACAGTTTTCGCAGGGGCTTTCAACTACTTTCCCTTTTCCTCCGCAGGCATGGCATACGGAAATCTGTGAAAAACTTCCGAGAGGTGTTCTTGTTACCTGCTGTATTCTTCCTGTTCCGTGGCAGGTTTTGCATTCAACCGTCTTTGTACCGGGTTTTGCGCCTGTTCCGTTGCAGACACTGCAGGTTTCTAAGTGTTCTAGGGTAATTTGTTTCTCAACACCGAAAACAGCCTCTTCAAAGGTTATTTCCATATCAAGTCTTAAATCAGCCCCGTCCTGAGGTGCGTTCGGATCCTGTCCGCCCATGCCGGAGCCGAAGGGCGAAAAACCGCCACCAAAGAAGCTTGAAAAGATTTCATCAAGCCCGCCGAAGCCAAAGTCAAACGGCCCCTGGGTATTAAAGCCCGCATCCTTCAGTCCGTCCTCGCCGTATCTGTCATAGGTTGCTCTCTTATTGTCGTCCATAAGAGTTTCGTAGGCTTTTCCGAGCTCTTTGAATTTTTCCTCCGCATCGGGGGCTTTGTTTACATCGGGGTGAAGCACTCTTGCTTTCTTTCTGAAAGCCGATTTTATCTCTTCCTTGGTTGCGTTTTTATCTACACCCAACACTTCATAATAGTTACTGCTCATATTAAATTTGTTTCTTCCTAATCTCTTTATTCACTCACTGCAACATTAACAAGAGCCGGTCTTAATACCTTATCCCCGTACTTATACCCCTTCTGAAGTTCTGCAATTATAGTTTCTTCCGGGTATTCTTCGGTCGGTGTTCTCATAACGGCTTCGTGTAAATTCGGGTTAAAGGTCTGGTCTTTTGTTTCGATAACCTCTAAGCCCATTTTTGTTAATGAATCCATTAACTGTTTATTTAAAATGACAAAATTTTCTTTCATTTTGTCAATATTGTCGATTTTATCAATAGACTGCATCGCTCTGTCAAAATTATCAACTACCTCGATAACTTTTTTTAGGCATTCCACCGTTCCGTATTTTAAAAGGTTTTCTCTTTCCTGAGCCTGACGTTTTCTGAAATTGTCAAAATCAGCGGAAAGTCTTATATACTGATTATTCTTTTCTTCTAGCGCCTTCTTAACCTTGTCAAGTTCGCTCTCTTCAGGCTCTTGCTCAGTTTGTTCATCCGATATAGCCTGTTCTTCAGTTTGTTCGTCTTTTATTTCTTCTGTTTGTTCTTCTGCTGTTGTCGTTTCAGTTTCTTCTGTTATCTGTTCTTCGTCCATTGTAGTTTCTCCAAAAGGGTTTTTGCCTTTGTCTTTATTAAATAACCTGTTAAACATTTCACCCTTCCCTAATTATCTCTTATAAACATTATATTCCATAAATCCCTGCTCTCAATTGTTTATTAATTATTTCTTAACTATTCTAAAAATACTGTAAATGATGGCTTGCAACATCCCCGATTAAATTATACCATGTAAAAGACAGGGAAGTTTTTTATGGCAAAAATCAGAAAAATAAATCTGTTAGATGTTATCAACGTTCGCAAATTGGTTTCCTTCATCTGCGCTGATGAGGTTATCCACTACAAACGTCTGTTTTTTGCCTCTGCACCTATGACCTTTTTCCAGAATTTCTTTCCCCTGTTTATGAGAAAACAGCCCGAAACCTATGTTGCGGAAACAGACGGCGAACTGCGAGGGGTTATAAGCCTTAAAGCCCAGTGCCTTAACTGCAGAAAGTGGGAAATAATAAGGCTTTTTCTTCAGAAAAATTCCTATGATACGGGAAAACAACTTGTTGATTATGTTGTTTCTCACTTCGGTGCGGTCGGCGCGACAACCTTCTTTGCGGTCATTAACGACACAGAAACAGAACTTCTTGAGCTCTTTGTTAAAGGGGCAGGGTTCAGAATGTGCTCATGTACCGCACTTCACCTGATGTCTAATATTAATTTCTTTGATGAAAATTTTTCAAAACTAAACTTCAGAATGATAAAGTCTTCAGATTCTCAAAGGCTTGCCGATTTCTTTAACGAAAACATTTTTTCCTCCTTTAAAAATTCACTCCAGAAGGATAAATCGGAGTTCTCGGATGTCCTCTTTAAAGGGCTCGGGAATGCGATGTTCAGATATATTTTAGAGGACGGCGACAATATCATTTCTTATATCGAAATTTTTGCCTACGACAATTCGACCTACGGCATTGATATTATTATCTCTCAGGGGTATATGAATTTGTATTCCCAAATTCTTAGTTTTGCCGTTTCAGAGGTTAAAAAGAGAAACAAAAACGTTTCTATTTATATCAAAAACAGAAAATATCTGATGTCTGGCTACGAAATTGAAGATTTCTTCAAACAAAATCACTTTGAGATGCTCGAAAATAAGGTTGTACTCGTTAAAGATTTTTATAAAAGAATTGAAAACGAAGTCCAGAGCCCCGCAATAGCATTTTCATCAATGAAATCAAACAGAGCATACTTCTTTTAGAAAAGAAGTATGCAAGAAAATTTTAATAACTTTGCAGATTAATTAAAATATTTAAAAATCATTCGTAAATGTCATTAATGTTATTTCAAAAGTCGGTAGTTGGTAGGTTGGGTTTTAACCCAACAACATTGAATTTTGCATAAAATTTTTATTTCAGATACTGCATAGCACGTTTTTCGATTATTTCCCCTCTTTTCATCAGATCATCTATTGCCTGGGTATCTACCTCTGTTTCAAAAACAGGGGCTTCAGAGGAGGGAATATATCTTCTTGTCGATTTTGAAAGCGGGTTTGCACCGCTCACATCTTCACCTGAGTTTTGCGCTATAAAATCATTGTATAAATTTTCGGGTTGTACGTTTGTATATTGCTGTTGAGGGTTAAACGAAACCTGCTGAACATCGTTATTTTGATACTGTTTGATTAAATCCATTGCATTAACGGGCTCTTTTTGTTCCTGCGCCTGAACCTGCTGAGGCTGTTTATTATCTTTATTTCCCTTTTCTTTTGCCAGATATGTTTTCGGCTCGCCAAAAATCTTGTGGCAGAGCTTTGTTATCGGTTTTAAAAGAAGCGGTGCCGCAACGAACATAACAAGACCGAATCTCAAAGCACCTCCGGCTACTCCGCTTAATTTCGGGAATTTCTTCATCGGGCCTGCTTTGATTGCGTCAAGTCCGCCGCCTATTATCTTACCTGCAAATTTTAACGGATGCTCCCAGAATTTGAGTTTAGTTGCACCCTTCATAGCATCCTTCATAGCTGATTTATAAGCTGAAGGATTTTTTGCAACAGTTTCGCCGAACTGTTTAACCGCATCGGCACTGACACCTTTTAAGAATAACTTCTTCTGGGCTTTTGCTATTTTTAGACCTTCTTTAGTAAGCTCTGAAGTATTGACCTTAGACAAAAATTCTCTGAAGGCTGAAATTCCTTCCTTTGTCATTCCTCTATATTTATTGCCTGCCAGCTGATAAACGAGGTCTTTGCTGGAAGCAAACAGGAGGTATGAGCCTAAGTCATTTACAACAACATGCATAAAGGTGCTTAATTTTTCGCCTTTTGGCGCATCGTGTGCTTCTTTAATCGCCTGAGCAAAGCAGAAGGCCTGTAAAATCGTTCCCGCAGGTCCGCCAGCCATACCGTTCGTCAAGCCCTCTAAGGTTCTTAAAGTACCTTTTGCCATTCCTTTTCCTAAGGGGGTTTTTGCTACCATATTTGCGGTATCAATTCCCGCTTTTTCAAGAGCTTTTTTCGTCTGGTTCGGGGCGATTGTTATTAATTTATTTCTTAACTCAGAAAGTCTTATATGTCTTTTTAAGAATTTACCCATTGTAAAGCCTTCAGGGATGCCGTTTGCTTTGCAGTGTTCAGCCATCTTATGCAGACCTACCGCCAAATCATCAACGTAATCAGCGGGATTTGCGCCCTTCAGAGCATCTTCACCCGCAAGTCCCAAATCTTTCAGCATTTTCGGGTTAAAAAAGTCTTTAAGATTAATTGCAGGGTTCTTTTCGTGTATTTCCTTCAGTATTCCAAGTGCATCACCCGCTAGCTCTGATTTCGTTCCGAGTGAGCGGACAAGAGAAATTGATGGCTTTGCAGCATAATCTTTTGTGAAATACTTCGTAAATCTGTTCGTTTTTAAGAAATTGCCTATCCCTGTCGCTTTCGTTGTATTAACAACGTTATCAAGATGAAGCCTTGTATATAAATTATCCCCAAAAGTTCCTATTTTACCGAGCATTGAACTCTTATATTCGCCCGAAATCGATTTGTTGATAGGTTTTACTACAGTCATTAGCGCAGGCCATAAACATAGAGCCCCTGCCATAACCTTTGGATCTCTCATACCATCCGAAGCCTTAACAGTCGGGTTTTCGTTTACGTTTGTTGTTACGTTTTCCTTCAGCTGTTCTCTGCTCGGCAAATTAGCACCGTTAGACGGCACGAATTTCATCGGTATATATTGTCTGTTCGGAATATTATTAATTTCGCCGGCCATAGTAATCCCTTACCTTACATTATATATAAAACATTTCGCCCCGAAGAATTTACGTCAGTTTATAAAATAAGAAGAGATATTTATAAAACTTTACAGAGTTTTTTGCCCCCTAACCCCTGCCCCTTTCCCTCAGGGGGAGAGGGGAATATTTTTTTACAAATTAAAAGGCGGTCTTTTGAACCGCCTTTTTTATATTCCTCTTGGATTATTAAGATTTTGCAAATATACCGTATGACTTTTCTACATTGTCTTTTATGATAGAGTCAATAGATTCAAGTTCTTTAGTAATTGCAGTCTGCTCTGTTTCAAGTAAACTTAACTCGGTTTCGAGTTCTTTGTCTTTTGAGTTAATTTTGTTCATAGCTGCAGTGTATTTAGCATAAGCAGCCGCGTCGTTTGATGTGTCAAAATCGACTCTCATATCTTCATTTGCAAGGAAATTAGGATAACGGGTAATATTTGTTCCGTCAATTTTGGCGAGGTTAACGACACCCTCTGTAACTTTGTTGTTGATGAGTTTATAGTGTTCGATATATGCTTTCGCATCTTTCAGTGCATAGTATTTGTCACCGATTTTGATATATTGTCCGTTGTCTAAGTTGTTTGTGTTTTGAGTTGTGTTGCCGTCTTCATCGGTAACAGTGTTTCCGTTTACTGTGTAAACTTTTGAAATCGGGTTTCCGTCTGCATCTTTTGGAACATCCCAGGTTGTTGCGCCTTCTGCTGAAGTATCAGCTTTTAAATAGATAGCATCAACGGCGGCATCAACAAGGTAATATC
This sequence comes from bacterium, assembly GCA_017541465.1. Lineage (GTDB taxonomy): Bacteria > Cyanobacteriota > Vampirovibrionia > Gastranaerophilales > Gastranaerophilaceae > RGIG6874. The sequence goes on from JAFXYZ010000039.1 coordinate 61,294, forward strand.
CCGCATCTTTTAAGTTGTTGTAAGTAATATTTTCATAACTGTAGCCTGTTGTTTCCGCAGAATTTGTTATTCTGATTTTGATGTTTTTGTCATCAATTGCATTTGCGTACTCAGTTGAAATCTGCTGTGTTTCCGTAGTCAATCTCTGCTGTTGTTCAGCAATAGCCATCATCTGGTATTCTACATCACTCTGTCTGGCGGTCAGATATAATATTCTGCATTGAGATGCCGCTAAACCCATAATTTAAAACCTCTATATTTTATTACCACATTTATATAAAAACATTTAATATATAACGATTGCATACAATGTATATATTGTTACAATACTTTACATATTGTTTTTATATGAACGGCTATAAATTAAGTTCCATAATTCAGAACCGTTCTAACATGGTATCGGCAGAATGGTTATAAAACTTTACTCTCTGTTCTTGATATATGAAGAAATGTCAACAACGTTATTAACCTCCTGGGGCAGGTAGCTTTCGCAGGAGTGCCATAAAACTGTTTCTTCCGCTTCAGCACTTGAATCAGCTACGATATTTTTGTTGCAGAAGCCTTTAATCATATTGTCACTGCCGTCAATTTTTGCCGTAAAGTAAGCACAGGTCTGGCATATCTTCATTCTGAAACCGTTTTTGGAAAGTATATCAGACATATTGCTTATCGCATCGCACATTCTGACGCATTCTTTTTTGCTTTCCCTCTTTTTGTTTCCGTATCTGAAGATGACCTTTTTAAACCCGCTTTCTGATACAAGGTCTATTGTGCAGGGGTAGTTGTTTTTGCCGTTTGTTACCATTACATCAACAGTCAGCTTTTCTATTCTGGTGGATTCATCTTCTTTTTTCATTGTGAAAATATTTTTAAAGAAGGATAATTCTTTAATTGTTGAAAATATTGAATAGAAGGGGAACATAATAATCTGTCCTATGGAGGAAAAATTCAGTCTTGATTTCAGTAAGGACATTGTGAAGGCGAGCAGAAGAATGACCGCAGGAATTATTATCATAACGGGCGGTATATGGAACTGGTACTGTATTCCGAAGAATAATAATGCTATAGTCAGTATTCCGAACAATACCGGGTTCGGCTTCAGAAGTGAAACCAAAAATTCGGTGAAGTAGAAATTTCTTAAAAGTTTTGATTTTAAGCAGTTCAAAATCAGTGAATATTTAAATCCTGAGGTTGCACGTTTGGGAACATAGTCGTTTGAGAAAACGTAGGTTTTTATTTCATTATGGAACATCGGTTTAAAACCGCTTCCCGTCAGTAAAAATGAGTATTTCAACTCTGAATTTGCATCTTTAAAGTCGATACACTGAACTGTTTTTATAATATCGTGTTTAATAGCGAGGTTGCCGGAGTTAATGGGGTTGCAGAGGGAAAGTCTTGCTCTTCCGCATTTTATCACGTTATTGTTGAATTTGTTTACCTTCTCATACATTGTTTGTTTGAGTGTCGGGTTTTCAAGGACAATATTTGTTGAGCCGACAACGACATCATCTGTCTGAAGAGCTTCGTTTATTGATTTTAAATAGGTGTTTGTAATGTTTGAGGTTGCATCAAGGAAAACAAACGCATCAACGTTTCTGAAGGAGATAAGATTTTCAAGAAGCCAGGAAATAGCTTTATCTTTGCCCATGGGCTCCGAGTCCTGAAGCCTCCATATCTTCGCTCCGCCGATTATTTCGAGTTTGTTCGAGCTGTCATCGGTGCATTTATCCAGTATGATGTGAATCTGATAGTTGCTTGAGGGGTAATCCTGTTTGCACAGTGATTCAAGAAGGGAAACAACGGTTGCTTCGTTGTTGTGTGCATAAACAACGACAATCAGGTTGTTCTTTTTTATCTGTACATCCTCTGCTATAGCCTTTCTTTTCTTTAAGGAAGCGAAAACTATCGTGCAAAAATAGGCTGTGTATAAAATAAAATATATGTAAATAATGTCAAATAGTATCAATAATAGTCTGTCTAGCATGTGTTTTTCCTCTCACCATGCTTTTTATAACATAAAAGAATTTTGTTTTCTATAAAAAATTAAGAGATAAATCAAGATATTGTAAATTTTTATTAATTTTTTCATGAAATATATAAAAAAATATTCATATTTGAATTATTATAAGTGTAACAAATCCCCAAATCTCCTCCCAAGATTATTAAGTATAAGCGCTGCGAATAGGCAGCATTTTTTTTGCGAAATTGCGGACGGGTGGAGTGAAACGAACCCGGTGAGCGAGTGCGAAGTTGACGGCAACGAAGTGAAGTCAACGACAGCAGCGAGCGATAAGCAATTTCAAGAGAGCAAATTTTGGCTAGGGCGAAGTCGAGCGACAGCGAGCGAGCCCGTATGTTCGAGAAAATTGTCGGAGCGACTGAAAATCGAAGATTTTCAAAAGCGGAGTGTGCGGAGCGGGTGCGTTGGCGAAGCCAAAAGCACATTCCGCAAAATTTTCGAGTTGCCAATAATTTGAACCAGAGTGGAATTTTCGTAAGGCGAGTTCTTGTGAGCGTAAAGGAATTGCAATTTGATTTTTGCGGATTTTTGCAAGGCTGGAGTGAGCAGAGCGAACGTAACGCCGTCCGGGTGAAAAATCCGCCGGAATGAAACAATTTGTGAATAACAAATTGTGAAATGGAGTGCTAGGATTTTGAACTGCAAATAATCCAAGAGAGCAAATTTGCGTAGGCTGACTGAGTGACGTGAGAAAATATTTTTTTCTTGATAAACAAAAATTACGTTGTAATATAATAATAGACTTTATGTGCCCGTAGTTCAGCTGGATAGAATGTTTGGCTACGAACCAAAAGGTCGGGGGTTCGAATCCCTCCGGGCATGTTTTAATCTTAATGAGCCTTTCGGGGCTCTTTTGTTTAGTTCTGTTTTTAAATATAATAAATAAAGTAATTATCCGCAAAGATTAAGAGAGAAATAAATGAAACAACTGGTTATTATACCGACATACAATGAAGCCTTAACGGTTGAAAGAATTACGGAAGAAATCTTTAAACTCTATGAGGGTATAAGTATTCTTATTGTTGACGATTCTTCCCCTGACGGAACTGCTGATGTAGTGAGAAAACTTCAGGCTTCGCACCCTGACTTGTATCTTCTTGTTCAGGAAAAGAAGTTCGGGCTTTCAAGAGCCTATATCAACGGAATGAAGTGGGGCTTAGAGAAAGGCTTTGATGTCTTTTCAACCTGCGATGCTGATTTTTCACATAACCCCAAATATCTTGCCTCTGCTATTGAAGCAATTAATGATGGCTATGACTGTGCGTGCGGTTCAAGATATATGTCGGGCGGTCATACTCAGGAAACAAACTGGTTTAAAAATTTTATTTCAAAAGGCGGAAATGTATATGCCCGTTTGATTTTGGGCAGAGAAATAAAAGACTGGACGGAAGGGTTTAATACCTACACAAAAGATGCGCTCTCGAAAATTGATTTGGACTCTATCAAAGCCGTCGGGTATATCTGGGGCGCAGAGATGAAGTATAAAGCCGTTCATAAAGGCTTAAAGGTAAAAGAATTTCCTATTGATTTTGCGGAAAGGGAAGAAGGTCAGTCAAAGATGAGTTTTTATATTATCTTTGAAGCCTTTTTCTTTGTATTGAAAATTCGTTTGGGGCTGTAGATAATGATTAAAACTTTTGAACACAATAATGAAACACTGGCGCTTGTTATAAAGAAGGACTATTCCGCAGAAGGAATAAAATTCTTTACCAAAGATGATGCACCCCAGCAAATCGGATATATGGAGCATAAAAAGGGCTATAAAATTTTGCCCCACGTTCATAATGTAGTTAAAAGAGAAATTTCGCTTACCCAGGAAACTCTTGTTATCAGAAAAGGAACACTCAGGCTTGATTTGTATTCAAAAGAGAGAGAATATCTTGAAAGCACTATTCTTTCAGAGGGCGATGTTGCTATTCTTATTTCGGGCGGGCATGGGCTTGTTTGTCTTGATAACGTTGAAATGATTGAGGTTAAGCAGGGACCTTATCTCGGAATTAACGATAAAATACGTATTTCGGAAGTCAGTGACGGCGAAGTTGTTTTAAATAACTGATTTTTTGCCTTATATATTTTTTAGAATATTAAAAATCAGTTTACCTTATTTTCAAAATAAGGTGGTTTAAATAATTGTTACAGTTTTGGGATGCCGTAATAAAAACAAAAATTCTTATAATAGAATTAGTTTGTTAGTTACTACATTAGTATGAGTAGAGAGAAAATGAAAAGAATATTTAGTTTAGTGCTATGCATATTTATGCTTTGTCAATATGCAATAGCAGCTCCAAGTGCAGCGCAGGGGCTTGTTTCAAGACCTGTCCAGGCTTCACCTAACGCAAAGACCATTGAACTGGCTTTCGTTTTTGACGGACCTTCCGATAAAAATGAAGAAGTTCTTAAAATCTTCCAAAAGACAATCACACGTTCGCTTTTGCCTGATTACAAGGCATCGTTCCCGAAAGATTTAATCTATACGGGCGACTGGACAGAAGCCGGAGCGGCTAAGGTTTCCGAAAAAGCACTCCAGTCACGAGCAAGAATGGTTGTTTCTCTGGGTTATATGTCGAGCACTTATTATGCAGGCAAACAAAACAAGAAAAAATATGTCGTAACAATTGACCAGTACGGTTTGAGAGATTTCGGCGACAAGTTCTTTAACCCGCTTCAGCAAACGGCAAACGACTTTGTTACTTTCCAGAAGTTAGTTCCGACAATTCAGAAAACAGCAATTTTGATGAACGAGAACTTCTATAACGCAAATAAAAACTGGAAAGCTAGTATTTCAAAGAAGTTGCAGGAAAAGAACTGCAACCTTGATTTTGTAATTGTTCCCGTAAACAACAGTGTTTCACAAACTCTGGCTAAAATTCCAAAGGATGTTGACTCGGTTTTTGTGACACCGCTTTATAACCTTTCCGTTGAAGAAAGAAAAGTTTTGTATAAGTCTCTGAGCTTCAGAAAACTTCCTACCTTCTCATCTGTCGGAAGAGAAGATGTTGACTTGGGGGCGATGCTCGGAACTTCAACCGCTGATGCGGACAAGAAAATTGCGGAAGCAACTTCTTTCAACATCTATGGTGTTCTTCACGGCGACTCGGTTAAAAATGAAAAACTTACCTTCTTTGATGAGAAAGTTATTTATTATAACGCAGATACAGGCGAAGAGGTCGGTTATATACCACCTCTCAGGCTTCTCAACAACGCAACGACAATTTCACACAAACAGCTTCCGACTTATGACCTCGGCTCTTTAATCAATGCCCTCGATGAAGGCAACCTTGATATTAAGAGAAAGGCATATTTGGTCAGCGCTGCAAAACGTTCGGTTGCAAGTGCATATTTAAGATATTTGCCCACACTGAGAATGGACTTAGGGTATCAGAAATATAATGACGACTATGCGGAATCTTATACAGATGTTCCGAGACACGTTGGTTTGTTTACTCTGGCTCTGGATCAGGTTATTTATTCGCCCGATTTGGTTACAAATATCATTGTTAAACACAAGAAACTCAAATTTGATAAGGCTGAAAAAGCCTTAACAAAGGCTAATATTGAATACCATACGGCTGATTTATATATCGATACTCTTATGCTGGCTAATATGATTAAGGTCCAGGAAGAATATGTCCAGGAAACCCGCGGTAATTATGCAATGGCAAGAGTCAGAGAAAAAACAGGCAAGTGCGGATATGAAGAGGTGCTTCAGTGGGCAGGTCAGGTCAGTGAGGCTGAAAAGAAACTGCTTTCTATGAAGGCTGATTATAACAATCTCAAGGTTGAAATCAGCAAACTTCTTCACATCGACCAGAAGCAGGATTTCACGTTTAAACCTATGACGGCGGCTGATAAATCCTTCTTTACTTCTGATTTAAATATCATTGACCACGTCAGAAATCCTCAAAAACTGGGTAAATTTACTGATATGCTTGTTGATGAGGTAATTTATTTATCACCTGAAACAGCAAAACTCAAAGCCGCAATGGCGATGAAGAAGGCTGAAATGGGCAACTATGCGCAGAAGTTCGTACTTCCGAGTGCAAAACTTTCGCTTGAATACGGCTCTCAGTTCGACAGAAGTCTGCCTTATGAAGATTCAGGCCATAAACAGATGAAGTATGTTGCAGGTGCTGTTGCAGGTGCTTCAACGGGAAGTCCTGCTGCTTATAATGCTCTTTATAATTCTTCTCCGTGGCTTGATTTAGACAGAACCTCGGGCAGAGTTTTGATTGCGGCACAATGGAAACCGTTTGAGGGCGGTCATAAGATAGCCGAAATTGCGAGAGCAAAATCAGAGTTAAATGAACTCAATACTTATATGGAAGAAGTTAAATCTGAGATAGAGATGAAGGTCAGAACGGTTGTAAACCGCGCTATTTCAAAATACTTCATCATCGAAAAATCATATAAGTCAATGTTTGCCCAGGCTGAGAACTATGAAACCGTTAAATCAAAATACTTAGTCGGTAAAGTTCCCGTCAGCCAGCTTCACGATGCGCAAAATATGTATTTTGAGGCAAAACTCGATGCTTTGAACTCACAGTATGAATTCTTTAAAGAACTCATCTGGGTACAAAGAGGTTTACTCTCGGTTAACTGGGAAAATGCAAGTGAAGATGCGAAGAAATGGATTAATTCTATTCCCGAAATTCTTCCCGCAGAGCCCGATTTTACGCTTTAATCAGTTATAAATACAAAAAAGAGCCGATGCAGAGTTCGGCTCTTTTTTATTATTTTGATTGTTTAATGTAATGTGTTTTCGTTTTCTTTAACATAATCGTTAATAAGTTTTGTTCCTAAATTACCTGCCGTTCTGGTCTGTGCCTGAGCGAGTTTTTTGAATTTTTCATAAATTTCATAGTCAATAAGCAGTGTTAATCGTTTCTTTTCTTCCTGCATTTTGTTATACCTTTTTGTTAATAAATGATAATTTATTTATCATTTTATTCTATTTTTTTTGACAATTCAATTCTACTTATTTATAATTTAGTTATACCTATTTATAAATCAGTAGAAGGAAGTGTAAAATGAATGAACATCAAAGACTAAAAAGGAAAGGAAGAAAAGTTTCAACTATGCTTTTGCAGTCAAAATATCTGCTCGAGGTTTTGTATGAACTTGTGTGTGATGATGCAAAAATGATGACTGTAATCGATATTCTTCAACAAAATAACAAAAAATCTTTTTATGGTGTTGAAAAATGTCTTGAAATTCTCAGATACAAACAATTTAAGTAAAAGCACAGAGATTTTTGTCTCTGTGCTTTTTTGTGGTTTATTTAGAACGTATGGTGGTGTGAGTTATATGCCGTCGTTTGAATATTTTCCCTGTTCTTTTGTTACATTTCCGTTTTCATCTATGGTTTCTTTTACCCAGGTATCATCGGGGTAATTTGTAACTTTAACGGTTGTTGTGGAGCCGTCTGCTTTGGTTATTTCCGTTGTGGTTGTTGAAGAACCGTCCTCATTTTTAACCGTCTTCTCGACCTCCGTTGTTCCGTCAGGACGTTTAGTTGTTTTCGTCGTATCGTTATTGTAATCTTTTCCTTTTATTGTTTCAATGACTTCAACAGTGCCGTCAGGTTTTGTTATTGTTCTTTTGATAAAAACATCGCCTTCTTTTGCATTCGGATCGACGAATTCTTCTTCTACCGTACCGTCATCATATTCATAAGTACTTGTATGTGCGATAAGGTAGCCGTTTGTATCGAACGGGTTATCGTTTGAAACAGCCGCCGAAACTGATGTTAAATCATCTGTTTCCCCTTCCTCCATTTCATCGATATTTTCCGGTTCGGAGGGTTCTTCCTTTTCTTTCGTCTTTCCTCTGTCCTCCATTAATGGTAAGCCCAGCTCTTCGGCTACGTCTCTCGGAAAGTACAGTGCAATCGGATGCCAGATTTGTTGCCCTGCATCTATTGCCATTTGTCTTACGTCAATTTGAACGTAATCCCCTCCAAACGGGCTTGATGATGACTTTTTGAAGGCATCACCGAATCTGTCATTCTTTGCCGTACTGTTAAAAATACTTTCCCCAAAACCTGATTTGTTATTGTCAGACTTAACCTGTCTGTTGTTTTGAAATTTGTCACTGTTTAAGCGCACATTTAAATGCACATTGTTAATATTTGCCATAGCTTCATCTCCCTAAATTCCCCTTGTTTAATTAAAAAAATATTTTCTTCTTAAATTGACTTGGAAATTTTTATTACTTTACATTTCTTAATTTTTCACTATTTGACATTATAAGTTTTATTTGGGTAAAATTAGGTTATGAGTCGAGATAAAACACAAATTCAGTATATTCTTTTGGCGGTTTGTACGTATAAACGTCCGAATATGTTCAAAAACGCTCTTTTATCGGTAAATAATCTGAAACTTCCCGATGACATAAAAGTTGAATTTCTTGTCGTTGATAATGATTCAGCGGGAAGTGCAAAAGAAGTTGTTGAAGATGTTCAGCGCAGTATAAACTTAAAAATTAATTATGTCACTGAAGAAAAACGAGGACTTTCAAACGCAAGAAACAGAGTACTCGAAGAAGCAATTAATCTTGGCGCAACCCACATATCTATGTTTGATGACGATGAGCTGTTGACCGAAAATTCTTTAATGGCGCATATTGAACTATATAATAATAATGAAAACTGTCATATTTCCTCCGGTGTTGTTTTGAATCAATTCCCTCCCGAAACAAAAAATTATATTAAAAATAATATTGTCTTTAAACAAAAAACGACGAAGAAAACGGGGCTCATTAAATCTTCCTGCGCTTCAGGAAATGTCTTTATTCCTGTCTGTATACTAAAGGATAACCCTGAACTGAGATTTTCCTCTGAGTTTCAGTTTATGGGGGGGGAGGATGGCGAATTTTTCTCTCGTGCTTCAAAACTCGGCTGCACCATTGTTCAGAACTCAGAGTCTTTGATATTAGAAGACGTTTCAAAAGAACGCGCAACCGTAAAATACCTCCTTAACCGCGCCTTTTATAACGGCTTCAGCGGTTCATATCTCAGATTTAGAGAGGATAAATCTTTTTTTAAAGTTGTTCCCTATCTTTTAAAACTGTGTTTTGTTTTTATTTTTGATTTGATTATTTTAATACCCTCTTTACTTTTTGGACTTACTTTATTTTTTAATGTATTATCAATGTGTGCAAAGACTTTAGGTAAAATTAAGGCAGCTTTCGCTAATACTCCCTTGAATTTTTACTCAAAGACCTATGGTGATTAAGATTATGTTTAAAAAGTTTATTAATAAATTTTTGTTAAAGCCAAAAATAAAAATCAGAGGGGAAGGCAACAGCGTTTCTGTTCCAAAGTCCGCTTATACAAGAAAATTCAGGGTGAAGATTTTCGGGAACAATAATAAAGTCATAATTTCAGATAACGCACATCTTCACAACACCAAAATTGATATAGGTTTTCCTGAATGCCCCATAAATAACTGCACCGTTTCAATCGGGCAAAAAACAACCGCAAACGGACTTTATATCTGCCTTGGCGAAAGTGCCAGCGAGGTTATTGTTGGCGATAACTGTATGATTTCCTTTGAGGTTGAAATGTCCTGCACAGACACTCACTCTATCACTGATTTACAAGGGAATTTGTTAAATAAGGGGCATTTTATACACATCGGCTCCCGCGTCTGGGTTTGCAAAAGAACGACCTTTTTGAAGGATATCGCGGTTAAGGATGACTGCGTAGTTGCTCAAAACTCTGTTGTTACAAGCTGTTTTGACAAAACTAACTGTGTAATTGCGGGATATCCCGCACGAATAGTCAAAGAGGGAATTTTGTGGTCCTCAAAAAGACCTGAAAACTGGGAGGAACAATGAAATATTTAATAATAAGGCTCGGCGCAATAGGTGATGTTGTTCATTCCACCATTATCGCCCAGGCAATTAAAAATAAAGACAAAAATTGCGAAATTCATTTTCTAACAGCTGATTTTATAAAGCCTCTCATTGAAATGTCTCCTTTTGTCGATAAGGTTATTCCCTTTGATATGAAGAAGAGCAACAATATTTTTTATCTTTTAAAAATGGCATTTAAGTTTCTGTTTGAGAGGTATGATATAATTTTCCCTCTTTCAAATACCACCAGAAACGTTTTGATGACTTATCTTGCGTTTCCAAAGAAGGTTGTTAAACGTAATAAAAACAGGGTTCACGCAGTGGATGCCTTCTTTAATACCGCAGTGGACGGGATTGGTGAGCTTGATAAACCGAAAAAAATTCTTTTAAATATTACTGATGAACTTAAAACTAGAATTAATGATTTAACAAAAGAATATAAACGACCTTATTTCGTTTTTTCACCGGGCGGAGCGAACGATAACGCACGCCAGGGAAGAATTTGGTCTGATGAATACTGGCTTGAACTCGGTAATATGCTGACCGAAAAGTACGGAGGAACTGTTTTTGTCTGCGGTTCAAAGGAGGAAGAGGAGCACCACAGGGCTTTTGAAAAGATTAATAATTCAAAGGTTTTTTCCGGAAAATTAACTCTTGAAGAAAGTGCTGCACTTTATTCAATGTCTGATGTATTCTTTTCCGGTGATTCCGGACCTCTTCATATAGCAGCCTGCTTTGACTGTAAAATTATTGCGCTCTACGGTTCAACTAACCCCATCTCTGTTTCGCCCTTCGGGCATGATAATTCCTGTATTACTCCGAAAACCGAATGTAAATTCTGCGGGCAAAAACTGTGTAAGGAACTCATGGAGGGTGAAAAAATCACTCCCTGTATGCTCTCAATTACCCCTGAGATGGTCATGGGCTTTATTGAAGCAGGGGATATTATAAAAGCAGGGGGTAATGAACAATGAAAATTGCCCTGGTTGCGAACTCGAAACAATGGATTATGAATAAGTATAAAGGTCTTGGCGGAGGGAATATAGTTTCCTCTAATATCTTCAGAATTTTAAAAGCTCAGGGGCACGAAATAGTCATTATTTGTTATGGTGAAAAGGAAGATGAGAGAGAAGGTAATCTGACTGTCAGGTACATAGATGATATGATAGGGTGCAGAGAATTTACCGCTTCCGCTCTCAAAATCGCTTCAGAGTGTGATATAACCATTAATTTTATGACGCAAAATATCTTTTCCGGGGTAATTCTTCAGTCTCACTCTTATCTCTACAGAACAGAGCGGTCTAAAAAGTTCTTTATTCCCATAAAAAGATTTTTATACTCCGGGAAAATCAATGCCCAGAAAAAACTCTTTTCTTCTTCCAAAATTGATTATGCTTTTGCTGTTTCAGAGGGGATAAAAGAGGATTATGAAAAAAATCTCGGGGTTAAAAACATTAAAGTTTCTTATCTCGGGTGCAACCAAATTTACAGTGAATTTAACGGGGATAAAAATGATGTCCTGACTTTTGGGTTTATATCCAATTCTTCTTCAAACAAAAGCGGATATTTCTGCGTTTTGGGGCTTATTTTTGCTAAACTTTCGGGGCTGAAATTCAGATTAAAAATGATTTCACCAAAATATAACAAAGATTTTCTTATGAAAATTCTGCTTAATCTTTCCGGGCTCAGGGCAAATACCGAAATTTTACCCGCCCAGGACGATATGACAGAGTTTTATAAAAGTATAGACTGCGTGCTTATGCCCTCTATACACGAAGCCTTCGGGCTCGTCCCTCTTGAGGCGCTTTCTTTTTGCAAAACCTGTCTTGTTTCTGAAAATATCGGGTTCTCTGAACTCATAGATGAGACTGCAGGGTTTAAATTTAACCGTCTTTCTTTTATGTCTTTTGTATCAGAACTTTTAAAAGCCGGCAAAATGTTTTACTCTGAGCCTGATAAATTTAGAGAAATCAGATATAACGGGTGGAAAATCTCTCAAAAATACACATGGGAAAGGTTTGTCGAAGGATTAATCAGTTAATCTTTACTTCTGTAAATTTTTGCCAGATTATTAAAATCAAAGATTCTCGGCAATTTTGAATTTATGGGAAGAGGAAGAAATTCCTTCTGCTCTATGTTTGGATACTTTTCAAGTTCTTTTAACCTTTGAGCATTATAAACTCTTCTTGTATATTCGCTGAGTTCACGTTCTCTTGCGGGTTTACCTTTAACATATTTATCATAGGCTTCCTGAACTTCTCGGTATTTTGGAGGAATGGTTTTATTTCCCTTTATTTTATAGAGAATATCCTCCATTTCTTTAACCTTTTCAACATTTTTGCCCATAATCTGAAGTTCTGCGTAGTAACCGTTTTGGAGTTCAAAGATTATATGGACTGCGTTGTAGCCGTTTTCTCTTGAAGTACCGCTCTTAAAAGCGGATTCACCATATTTTGCCGTTACCGCATTATCAAGTTTGAGGAGTGATTTAAGCGGAATATACTGTAAATCTTCACCGTTTGTGTATCTTTTATCCATTTCATAGTAACTTTTTATGTTTACTATTTTTATCTTCTTTTCGTTGACTGCTTTTGTGAGTGCGCTGCAGATATAATTCGCACCTTCTGTGGTGTTTGGGTTATCGAGGATAATTCTTCCTCTTATTATATCTCTGATTTCGTTTTTGGCTTCTTCAACATCACTTATCTCACGGCTGACGAATTTTTCCCTTAAAGACCTTTCACTCTTTTTATTAAAAACAAGTCTGCCGAAATCGTGTGTGGGAAGGTTATTATCAAAACAGCAATAGGGTGCTAATATCTTCTTCAGAGTTCTTTCAAATTCTTTTCTCGGCTCTTCAGCCTCTGCGAGAAGTTTGCGCACCTTTGGACCTGCACCGCCATAGTAGGTTTTGTCCGTTATCATTTTGTTTTTGTCTAAACCCGAGAAGGAAACAGTATCTTTTTCAAGCGGGCGCAAATTCGGATAAACACGGCTGACCGTTGCGCTTTTTTGTTGTTTGGGCGCAACAGGACGGATGTTATTAAGATTTGTGCGCAGAAAATCGAACACTTTTGTTCCTTTTAGATTTTTGCAATGTTATTAAAGTCAAATGTCTTTGGAAGGTTATATTCCATTAGTGGTACGAAGCCTTCCGATTTTTTACCGAAAAGTTCGTCTGCTCTTGCAGAAATGTAGGCCAGTTTTGTATATTTTTTTAAATCACGTTGTTCGTCTTCAGAAAGTAATTTGTATTCTTCCTTCAGCTTGTCGTATTTTTTATCTACCGGTATATTTTTTTTGAAGGAATGAAGAATATCTTCAACATCCTTTAATTTTGAAACTTCGCTTCCCATAATTTCTAGAGTGCCTGTGAAGCCGTCTTCAAGTTTCACTTTTGCAACTATGCTGTGGTAGCCGTTTGCTTTTCTGTTTGTAATCTTTGAGCAGGGCTTACCTTTTGAATTCATTTCTTCTAAGATGCTGTTTACTTTGTTGTTGTCCGCATAGTCCGTGTTTGTATTAACTCCGAAAAGTCCTATCTCTGTGACTTCTATTCTGTCCTCTTTTATTGCGTTTTTCAGCCTTGTGAGAACTCTGTTGCCTTCCGATTTTGTTCCGTTATCCAGGATAATTCTTCCCGAAATAATGTCGTTATCGTTTATAAATTTCTTTGCCTGAACACCTGATTTCATCTTCAGATGTTTTACAGAGTCAATTCCTCTGTTGTATTTTTTATCGTTAAATTCGATAGATCCTAAAGCTCTTGCAGGGTTCCTTGTTTTATCTCTAGTGCAGTCATAGAAAATTGAATTTAATTTTGCTTTGAACATGCTGTATGAGTTTCGCGATTTCTCAACAGTTGTTGTAATCGGCGATACCGCATTATAGGTCCTTGCATAAGGAAATACCTCTGCTTTTTGCTGATGGGTAGCAGCAGGAACATTTGAGTTTCCTTTAAAACTCTGTGGTCTGAAATTTACTGTTCTTAGCTGATTTAGTAATATGGGTGTTATCATTTTATTTCTTCCGGTCTCTATATTTATTAAAAAACTTATAAAAATAAAATTTGCTATTACTTTTTCAGAATAATTTCCGCGATTTTTGGAGTTAATAAATTCCAGGCACCTTCACTTGGGTGGCCGTTGTTTTCAATTATGTATTCTTCGCCGTTTTCTAAATCCGCATCGGTTAAATCGCTTGTCTTAATTACTTTAAAACCGTTATCTTCCAGTTTCTTTGCAAACTCATCTTCAAACCTTATTTTGCCGTAAAAGACTACATAAAAGTTTATTTTTCCCCATTTTGCTTCTAAATTTTCTCTCGTTTTTGTGAAGTAGAGAAGCGCATCATCTGTTATTTTATCTTTGTTTTTATCGTTGTTAACGTATTTTTCAAAATACATTAGATTTGTGTATTTTACCATATACAAAGATTTGAGAAAATTCATAAAATTGTTTTCGTAGGTTTCGATTTCGATTTTCCCGTCTTTTATTTTGCAGTGAAGAAGAAAATATTGGTCTAAAATACTCATAGTGTTGATGTAGGCTCTTCTGTAATGGTCATCTATCATTACATATATGACGTCAGACGACTTTGGAACATCGGAATAAAATTCAGGTAGTGTACTTTGGTAATACATTTCCTGAAATCCCTGTCCCTGAACTGCTCTGTTATAAACAGGGCGCTTTAAAATCCGAGAGAGCTTATATGAAAAAGTCTGTTCGTTTTCGAGAAACTGTCCGAGTGCAAAAGAGCACCCGAAGATTGTAGCAGGTTCTGTTTTATATTCAAGCCCCGCAGGAAGTCTGCCTGTTGTGACATTGTTTTCTCCCGTAAAATAGTTGTTTAATTGTATTCTGTGAATATTAGGGTCGCCGAGAATATAACCAAAAGGGGCAGTTTCAAAGAAGTTGCAGTTATTTTCTTTAAAGCTGTCCGCATTTGTTTTATAGATGAAAATTTCAGCACCTGTCAAAAGAATTAAAATTATCAGTAAATTTATCAACAGATATTTGAATATTTTCATCTTTTACCTTTATTTTTTAAGATATTCCTGAATAAACCCGTCAATTTCCCCGTTCATTACTGCTTCAACGTTTGAAACTTCATAGTTTGTTCTGTGGTCCTTGACCATTTTGTAGGGGTGGAAAACATAAGAGCGGATTTGAGAACCGAAGTTGATGTTCACGTTCTCACCCTTTAGTTTTGCGAGCTTTTCTTCGTGCTCTGCCTGCTTGAGCGCCAGAAGTTTTGACGCAAGAATTTCTATTGCGGTTTCTTTGTTTTGCAGCTGTGAGCGCTGCTGCTGACACCTTACGACAATTCCTGTCGGCTTATGAAGAACTCTGACCGCCGTTTCAACCTTGTTGACGTTCTGGCCGCCCGCACCGCCCGAGCGCATCGTGTCTATCTGCAAATCTTCAGGGGGGATAACAATTTTTTTGCTGAAATCTTCAATAATGGGGCTCACTTCAAGACTTGCAAAACTTGTCTGCCTTTTCCCGTTTGCGTTAAACGGTGAAATACGAACGAGCCTGTGCACTCCTTTTTCGGCTTTGGCAAGTCCGTAGGCATATTTCCCGATAACTCTTATCGTCGCTGATTTTATTCCCGCTTCTTCGCCGTCGGATTTTTCAATTAACTCTGTTTTCCAGTGCTTGCTCTCTGCCCATCTTGAATACATCCGAAGTAGCATCTGCGCCCAGTCCTGAGCATCCGTACCGCCTGCTCCTGCAGTTATTGTTATAATTGCGCCTGATTTGTCGTATTCCCCGCCGAGTGTTGATTCGATTTCCCAGTTTTTTAACTCTTTTAAAAGCGCAGAAAGAGTGTTTTGTGCTTCATTTAAAAGACTTTCATCCTTACTCTCTTCATAGAGTTCAAACAAAACTTCAATATCGCTTAATTTTGTTTCCCAGTTTTCTATTTCAGAGAGAAAATCTTTTTTTTCTTTTAATTCCTGTGAATATTTGGCGGATAATTCAGTATCTGACCAGATCTCTTCCTTTTGAAGAAGGGCTTCCGTTTCTTTTATCTCTTTGTTGATTTTATCTTTATCGCAGGTCGAAACCGCCCTTGTCAAAAGCGCCTTAGTATCGTTATATTTCTGTCTGAGTTCATCCGTCAGCAATTAGTTTTCTTTCTTTTTATCTGTTGCAAACTCTGAGTCTATTCTTAAAAATACGGGTTTTATTTTCTCTTTTTCCGTAATTTTTCCGATATTAAGTTTGCCCCATTCGAGGGTGTCATATTTGAAATTCAAAGGCATTGAGAGTTGCGTCATAATGTCTTTTGAGATATTAGGGCACATAGGATATAACATAACCGAAATATATCTCATCGCTTCAAGTATGTTATAGAGCACCTGAGCACATTCCGACATTTTGTTTTCCTTCGCAAGTGTCCAAGGTGCGTTTTCCGTAACGTATTTATTAACACTGTTTGAAAAATCAACGATTTCGCCTATCGCCTCTGCTATTTCATATTTCTCAAAGTGAGAGAGAACTTTTTGCTTTGTTTCCTCTGCTGATTTTGCTATTTCGCATGAGGAAGGTGTTTTAAATTCCTCTTTTATCTCACCGTCAAAGTATTTAACAAGCATATTGAGTGAGCGGTTCAGAAGGTTTCCTATGTTGTTCGCCAAATCTGCATTAACTTTTTCCTTAAAGTCTTTATCGGAATAGTTTCCGTCTTTGCCGTAGGGCGCTGCTGACATCATAAAATATCTGAAGGCATCGGGGTGTTCGAGGTTGTATTCCTTTAAAATATCTCTTGGGGCTATAACATTTCCCAACGACTTACTCATTTTTGTTTCATCTATTGTAATCCAGCCATGACCAAAAATTGTTTCAGGCAGAGGCAGGTCAAGTGCCATAAGTATTGCTATCCAATAGATTGAGTGGAATTTAATTATATCTTTTCCGATTAAATGAACATTCGCGGGCCAGTATTTTTTATAGAGCTCTTCGGGGTTCTCAAAATCGAAGCCCAAAGCCGTTATATAGTTTGAAAGTGCATCTACCCAGACGTAGATAATCTGGCTGTCATCATTTAATACATCAATGCCCCACGAAACAGAACTTTTACTTCTTGAAACTGAAATATCTTCAATGTTTTCAAGCTGATTAAGTATTTCATTTGCTCTGTAGGCAGGCTGAATGAAGTTCGGGTGGGTTTTGATATGCTCTGCTATTCTTTCTTTATACTTTGAAAGTCTGAAGAAATAGTTTTCCTCTTTGACTTCTTCGGGTTTAACGAGGTGGTCGGGGCAGAGCCCGTCCTCGGTTAAATCTCTTTGGTTAAGAAAAGATTCACATCCTGAGCAGTAAAGCCCTGTATAAGAGTGTTTATAAATATCACCTTTATCGCATAATTTCTGAAAAATCTTCTGAACAATCTTTTTATGTTTGGGGTTTGATGTTCTGATTATTTGGTCATAATCAATTTCTAGCAGTTTCCATTCCGCTTCAAACTTAGAAAAATTCATATCGCAAAATTCCTGCGGTGTCATATTGTTTTTAGCAGAGGTCTTTTGTATCTTTATTCCGTGTTCATCCGTTCCTGTCAGGAAATAGACGTCATCAAGTATTTGTCTTTTTTGTCTGATGATAACGTCAGCCATAATTTTTTCGTAAGCATGCCCGATATGAGGAGCCCCGTTGACATAATCTATTGCGGTTGTTAAGTAAAATTTATCTGCCATATTTCTTTCCTAAAAAATGATATAATAAACTATAATTATAATTTATCACAAAAGAAAAAGGGTGTATATTATGTCAGAAAGATTAAATAACAGAAAAAACGATGAACTGAGAAAAATTGAGATTATAAAGGGCTATACCAAACATGCGCTGGGCTCTGTCCTCATTTCCTTCGGAGATACTAAAGTTATTGTTACCGCAAGTGTTGAAGAGGGTAAGCCGAAATGGATGGATAAAGAGGATTCAAGAGGATGGCTGACTGCCGAATATTCTCTTTTGCCGGCCTCAACTAACACAAGAACTTCAAGAGAACGTTCCAAAGTTTCCGGGAGAACGCATGAAATTCAAAGACTAATCGGAAGAAGTTTAAGAGCCTGCGTTGATTTAACCAAACTCGGCGAGCGGACCATAACCATTGATGCTGATGTTATCCAGGCTGACGGTGGAACAAGATGCGCTTCTATCTGCGGAGGTTTTGTCGCCCTCAAAATCGCTGTTGATAAATTAATGGCAGAAGGACTTATCGAAGAAAATCCTATTAAAGAGGAAATCGGAGCGGTTTCAGTAGGGGTTGTCGAAGGCGAACTGAAAACAGATTTGGATTACTCCGAAGATTCAAATGCTGATGTAGATTCAAATATTGTATTAACAAAAAGCGGTAAAATTATTGAGTTTCAGACAACCTCAGAAAAAGAACCGCTTGAAAAATCAGCTTTAGATGAAATTTACTATAGAGCCTTCAGCGCCATAAAAGAGATTATAAGTAAATATTAATTTCTTTATAAAATTTTAATGTGACTTTTTATTTTGAACAAATATAATAATAAAATCACGTTGTAAAAAGGAATTAATTCATGTGCGGAATCGTTGGATATATAGGGGACAGAGATGTTGTTGAAGTTCTTCTCTCGGGTTTAGGCAACCTTGAATACAGAGGTTATGACTCAGCGGGAGTTGCTTTAAATGACGAAAATCAGATTAAGATTTTTAAATCTTTAGGAAAACTCAAAGTTTTAAGAGAAAATCTTGAAGCTCATAAGTCTGAACTCAAAGCCCCTAAAAGCGGTATAGGTCATACAAGATGGGCTACACACGGAACGCCTACGACAAACAACGCACACCCCCATACCTGCAACTGCGGTAGCTTAGCGCTTGTCCACAACGGTATTGTTGAAAATTACAAGGAATTAAAGGAAGAATTAATTCAAAAAGGTTGTATTTTTAAATCTCAGACGGATACAGAAGTTGTTGCGCACCTTGTTGCCCATGAATTTGCAAAAACTCACAAACTCGAGGATGCTCTGAGAAACGCAACAAAGAAATTAACGGGGGCTTATGCTCTTTGCGTTATGCACAAAGATGAACCCGATAAAATCGTTGGTGTAAGAAAAAATGCCCCGATGATTATAGGCTTAGGGGATGGTGAAAACTTCATTTCAAGTGATGTCCCGGCTATCATTGAATATACAAAGAAAACAATTTATATTGATGACGATGAAATCGCCGTTATAACCAAAAACTCCGTTAAAATCTATGATAAAGACGGCAGAGAAATTCAAAAGAAGGTGGAAATGCTCCCCTGGGAGCCTGTTGCACTCTCAAAACTCGGCTACAAACACTTTATGCTCAAAGAAATTTATGAGCAGAGTGATGTCGTCAGAAACGTTATCAACGGCAAAATTTTCGATATAAATGAGCCCGTAAGACTTCCTGAGGTTAATCTTACACAGGAAAATTTAAAGACACTCTCAAGAGTAAAAATCATAGCCTGCGGAACTTCTCTGCATGCGGCTATGGTCGGGAAATATATCATTGAGGACTTTACCGGTATTCCTGTTGATATTGAAGCCTCGAGCGAATACATCTACAGAAAATCAAATACCGATGCTTCCACACTTGTTATAGGTGTTTCACAGTCAGGTGAGACGACAGATACAATAACCGCAATCAAACAGGCAAAATCAACCGGTTCTCATATCCTTATCATCACAAACAGACCTGATTCAAATATGGCGAGACTTGCGGACAGTCTTTTATCCGTTAATGCAGGTATTGAAGTCAGTGTTGCGGCTACAAAATCATATACCGCTCAGCTCGTTTCCTTCTATCTGCTGGCTCTTCATCTTGCCGAGATTAAAGGAAGTATGGAAAAATCAAAGATTGAGAGTATTAAACACGATTTGATTATTCTGCCTTCTAAGATTGAGGCGCTTTTGTCTGACACAAAAACAATTAAGGACTGCGCCAAAAAGTATTCGGGGTATAAGAATTTTATTTATATCGCAAGGGGAATTAATCTTGCAACCGCTTATGAAGGCGCTTTGAAGTTAAAAGAAATCAGTTATATTAACGCAACGGGTTATCCTGCGGGCGAACTTAAACATGGTCCTATCGCTATGCTTGATGAAACCATGCCTGTTTTGGCGGTTCTTATGCCGGGAAGCATTGTCTATGAAAAGATTTTCTCAAACTGCGAGGAGGCAAAAGCAAGAAACGCAAAGTTAATCGCGCTGACTTCAGAGGACACACCCGCAATTCGTTCGCTTTTTGATGATGTTTTAATCGTTCCTAAAGTTCATGAATTTCTCTCGCCGATTTTAACATGTATTCCTCTTCAGCTTCTTGCATATTACATAGCGGAATTTTTGGGCAAAGACGTTGACCAGCCGAGAAATCTGGCGAAGTCCGTTACGGTTGAATAGAATGATAGAAAATCAGATAATTAAAATTCCCGTTGTTGAAGATTTAACAACAGATTATATTGAAGATTATTTTAAACAAAATAATCTCAAAGTTCTCCGCTGGGCTATCGTTGACAGGGTTGAGAATAATTTCATTCTTAATGTTTCTATAATTGTCTAACTTTACTATTTTGTTGTATAATATTGTAAATTGACAGTTTTTTTAGAAAGACATCCATGAGTGAAGCGAATAATTTAATTGAACATATAAAACAGGCCGAAAAGATATGTATTTGTACCCACGTAAACCCTGACGGCGATACTCTGGGCTCGGCTGTTGCCTTAAAACTTTTTATAGAAGAGCATTTTGAAAAGAAGGTCAGAGTTTTTCACACAAGCACTCTGCCAAAGGTTTATTCTTTTCTTCCAAAGTATGATGAAACAGAGTTTGTGAGCGCAGATAATAACAAAGAAATCTTCGACCTGGCTATTGCGGTTGATATTGCGTCTGTTGACAGGTTCGCAGAGGCTATGCCCATATATAATAACGCAAAATTCAGAGTTAACATCGACCACCACAAAACCAATAAGGGTTATGGCGATTTGAACATCGTAGAAGGCGATGTCTGTGCGGTAGGTTTAATTCTCTGTAAAATCTTTAATGAACTCAATTACTCTGTTTCAAAGGATATGGCGATAGCCCTTTACACTTCAATTATGACGGATACAGGCGCTTTCAAGTATGAAAATACAACCCCCGAATGTCTGAGAGCCGCAGCTCAGCTTGTAGAAGCAGGTGCAAGCCCTAACGGAATATATCGTCTTTGCTATGAATCAAAACCTGTTAATATGTTAAAGTTTCAGACACACATCTTAAATAAGGCTAAGTTTTATTGTTCGGATAAAATCTCAATGACTTCAGTTACAAAAGAAGATATGGATAAATTTAATGCAACCGATGACTTCACTGAGGGCATAGTTGAGGTTTTGAGAACGGCAAAGAGTGTTGAAATTTCAGCTATTTTAAAGGAAACAAAAGACGGGTTTACAAAGGTCAGCCTGAGAAGTAAAACAGTCAACCTTCTTCCTATTATTGAAGATTTCGGAGGTGGGGGGCATATCTTTTCGGCAGGCTGCACTATCAAAAAGCCCATAAGTATTGCGTACGATAAATTGTTGGAAAAACTGACGAATGCAATTGGATAAGAATAAACTTCCCAAATTCGCGCGCGGTATCTGGGATTTTATAGAAACCATTATTCAGCAGGATTTCTACGGAATGGCTGCTGAGATGGGCTTTTGGTTTATGATAGGTATCTTTCCGTTTCTTCTCTTTCTGACGGCGCTTTTTGCGTGGCTCGGTAAAAAGACGGTTATGTACCCTATTTTGGATTTTATTAACACAGTTGCCCCGCCCGATGTTTCAAGGCTTATTCTGACTGTTCTTGACGAGGCCATGATTTTTAAACAGGGAACACTTATTGCCGTAATCGGTTTTATTATAACGGTTGCGCTTGCTTCAAACGCTATTGCTGTTATTATAAAAGGGCTTAACAGGTCGCTTAAAATAGAGGAAACACGTTCTTTCCTATATACAAGAACCCTCTCTGTTCTGATGGTTTTTGTTAATGCGTTTGTTCTTTTTATATCGGTAAATATTCTTATTTTGGGTAAAGTTGTTCTTGATTTTCTTGCAGATAAGCATTTTATCCTAAACCTCACCGCCGACATTATTTCAGTGGCAAGGTGGCCTGCGATGATAATTATTATCTGTTTAATCTTCTGGGTTAATTATTACGTTCTTCCTGCTCTTGAAGGGAATGAAAATATTAAAATCAAAACCTCGCTTCCGGGGGCGGTATTTTTGTGTATCTTCTGGCTGCTTGGTTCCTGGTGTTTTTCAATATACCTGAGCAATCTGAATGCCTACAACAAGGTTTACGGAACTATCGGAGCCGTTGCTATTCTTATGGTCTGGCTATATTACACTTCTCTTTTAATTCTTCTCGGCGGACAGATTAATTCAAAGTATTACCAAAGGCTGACAAAATCTAATCCAGTGTCGCCTTATGCCGACTCGTCCTCCGAGCCGTCATAAAGGCTCACTTTTTCTGACGCGTCACTCCCAAAATTCGCTCAAGTTCCTTATCGCGAATTTTGCTCGGACAAAATAAATAGTTTCGTTAAAATTTTTCTTTAAAAATCAACTAAAATAATATTGATATGGTATTATTAAATCAAGAAATTAAACGAGGAGGACAGGGCTATTAACAAAGGGTTTTTATCGGCGGCGGTTATCGCTATTATGTCTGTATCTTGCGCATATTCAATGAATATGGAGGCGACGAAATATTATCAGCATGCCTGCAAACTGGGAGAGTCAAAAAACTATTCCGCAGCAGTAGCTGAACTCAAAAAGGCAATCGAGGTTTCACCCGAGGATGCTCTTTTATATACAAAACTTGCGGGTATGTACGCAGAGATGTATGACTGGGACAATACGCTTGATGCCTATAAGAAGGCGGCAAAGCTCAACCCTGATGATGCTTTTATCTATATCAGCATAGGTAATATTTTAGAGCAGAAAAGAGACTATAAAAATGCCTTTAATGCATATTCGCACGCTATGCAGATTTTCCCCGAATATAAATATAACTATTTAAATATGGCAAATGTTAAGGCATTTATGGAGGAAAACGAAGAGGCACTTAAATATTACCAGATGTTTCTGACCTATTATCCTGACTACATTGAAGCCAGAGAGAATATGGCGTCAATTTATCTGAAGATTAATGATCCAAAGAACGCGGCAGAAACTTATAATGCTCTATATCTTGAAAACCCTGAAGAGTTTAAAGAGTATTCAAATTATGGGTTAGCGCTCTATAAACTGACCGATTACACAAACGCAGAGATTATGCTCCAGAAGGCGGTTAAGAAAAACCCTGATGATTATGTTGCGCATGCCAATCTCGGGTTTGTTTATGCCGCACAAAACAGAGATACGGCAGCCAAAATCGAGTTTGAAAAGGCTCTTTCCATTAACCCTGAACTCACAAGCCTTCGTTTTGATTACGGAAATACCTTAGCTGACCTCGGTGAATATGATAAGGCAATAGCAGAATACGAAAAATATATAAAGGAAATTAAGGATAATGACGTTGCCTATCTTAATTTAGGTACTATTTATTCTCAAAAAGGCGAGTATGATAAGGCAATTTCTGCTTTTAAACAGGGCTTAACCGTTTCACCGAAGAATACTGTCTTAAAGAAAGAACTTGCAAAAGCATATCATTTCAACAAGCAGTATAACAGTGCTATTGAACTTTATAACGAGTTAATTTCGGCAAATCCGGATAATTCCGAGTTAAAATTCAATAAAGCACTTGCCTGCCACGCACTCGGCAACTATTCTGAAGCCGTTTCAATTTATGAATCACTCCTTCAGAAATCGGGAAGCGAAGATTCCAAGCAGCAGCAAAAGGTTAAGTCTTATTTATTAAAGGCTTATTCCGACCAGGCGCAGGATTTTATTAATGCTAAAAACTACAAAAAGGCGGTTAATACTTACGAAAAATCGCTTCAGGTAGATTCAAACTCCGTTGCTACTTATATGGCGATGTCAAATGCCTATGATTTGATGGGAGTTAAATCAAAGGCGGTCGAATGCTATGAAACGGCTATGGAAATTGAGCCTGAAAACAGTGAGGTTATAAGAGGATATTCTAAACTCCTCACTAAATACGGCAGAATGGACGAAGCTAAGATTATTAATAATAAACTCGCAGACTCGTCTGATGTTACGGCTGATGAAAAGTTCAGTGCCTACTTAGAGCTCGGTGATTCACTTTATAATGCTAAAAAATACGACAGTGCTCTTGTTGAATACCAAAAGGCGCTTGCACTTCAGCCTAATAATGAAAATCTTTTGATAAGAATAGGTAATTCTTATAAAAATACTTCAAAACTCGATGATGCCGTTAATTACTATGACAGAGTTATCAAAATTTCACCCGATAACACTGATGCCTGGTTTAACTTGGCACTCTGCCAGGCTGAGCAAAACAATATTGAAAAAGCAAAAGCAGGGTTTGAAAAGGTTATCGCTCTTAACCCTGACTATGAATATGCTTACTATGCTCTCGGTCTTGCGAACGAAAAAGAGGGAAAACTCGACTCGGCACTTGAAAACTATAAGAAATTTGTCGAGCTCACAAAAGATAAGGGCGCAAAAGAGACTATTCAAAACAAGATTAATGCTATCACCAAAAGATTAAAGGCTCAGGAAAATTAATGAAACGTTTTTCCGTTTTTCTTCTGATTTGTCTTTCTTTCATTTTTGTGTGCGGTTTTTCCATGCCAAAAATAAAGAAAGGAAAGCCTGTGCTTGTTCTGACGACCTCGCCGGTTATAACCCAGGCTACTGCGAATGTAACGGAAAACATCTTTAAGGTTGGTGACAAAGTCAATTTTATGTTTTATTACCCCGAGGGCTTTGGTGATACGGTTTTGAGGATGACAATTTATAAACTGAGCGATAAAACAAATACTTTAGGCTATGAAACAGTCAGAAGCCGTCATTTGCCTGTTGTTCTCGGGGATAAATATTATTATGATTATTTTGTTATTCATCAGCCGGGGATTTATCAGCTTCAGTTTGTAGAATCGAGAAAGCCAAGAAGAATATTGGTCTGGGCAAGGTTTAAGATTGTCTGATGTTCGAGTTTTTGAAGAATTTTAAACGTCAAACGACCTCTAATAAATTTATCCGCAAAGGAAAGTGCAGAAGGTGCGGGGAGTGTTGCCGAAATATCACTTTTGTTGTGGACGGAAAACTTGTCAGAACGGAAGAAGAGTTTGAGGATTTAAAGAAGTGGAAAAGTTATTACCATAACTTTTTTCCTTCGGGATTTGATGAAAGAGGTGTTATGCTCTTTACCTGTAAATGTTTAAAACCCGACAATTCCTGCTCGATGTACTGGCTCAGGGCAAAAGGATGCAGGGAGTATCCGAAACCCGATAAAAAATTTCTGGTTAACGGCGGAAAACCATTAGACGGTTGCGGTTTTTGGTTTGAGCCCGAGAAAAAGTTTGAAGAGTATCTGAAGTAATTACTTTAACCTCTGCGCCAGTAATTTTCTAACCCCCGAATTAACAATTTTTTGCGGGAGTTTGGAGTAGAGTTCTGCCCAGAGAGACTTTATTCCGACAAAATATGAGGTCTTTGGGTGCTTGTCTTTTAATGCTTTTAAGACTGTTGATGCTACATCATCAACGCTTATCCCCTTATTCTCGTTATCCGTTGCCTGTTTTTGGAGCATAAGAGTTTCTTTTTCATACTTTTCTCTCTGACTCTCGGGGACATTTTCAAAGCACTTTTGGTAAATTTCTTTAGCCCTTTTCCAAATCGGAGTTTTAATTACATCGGGTTTGATTGAAATAACCGTTATATCGTCTTTATTTTCGATAAAGAGCGAATTAAAGAGAATATCCAAAGCTCTTTTTGAAGCGCAATAGGGCGCAATAAAAGGGAATAGTCCCGTTGATGCCATAGAGCTTATATTAATTATTCTTCCGTGCCTTAAAAACGGCATAAACTTCTGCGCAACAGCCAGTGCCCCAAAGGTGTTTATATTAAACTGTTCTTTTATTGACTCTATCGGCATAAATTCGAGAGGGCCTGCGTAAGCAGCGCCTGCGTTATTGATTAACGCGTCAAGTCTGTCTGTCTGCTTTATGACATACCAAAAAGCCTTATCAATGCTCCCCTGGTTTGTAACGTCAAGGTAAACTCCCCTTATATTTTTGTGAAGTTTTTCAACTTTGATTTTGTCATTCTTTTTTCTTATTCCTGCAAAAACGAGATACCCTTCTTTTGCGAGCTTTTCAGCCGTTGCAAGCCCTATCCCCGAGGAAGTTCCCGTTATTAATACAGATTTTTGTTTTGTTTCTTTATTTTCCATAACTTCTTTTTACCATAAAAGTCTGGTATAATCAAACTATGGAAAAAATGAACAACAAAGAAAAGGGAAATTTAGGGGAAGAAATCGCCGCAAAATACCTTGAAAAAGAGGGGTATAAGATTTTGCAGCGCAATTATCGTTTTTCAAAAAATGCAGAAATAGATATAATTGCGATGGATAAAACCACGCTTGTCTTTGTTGAAGTGAAAACGAGGACTAATCTTAATTCGGGGCATCCTTTTGAAGCTATTGATAATAATAAACTTCAGAAAATTCAGACTGCGGTTTACGGCTTTTTATCCCAAACTAAGGAAAAATTTAACGGCTACCGTTGTGACGGAATAGCTGTTATAGGTCTTGATAATCCAAAGATTGAACATCTTAAGAATATTTATTTTGGTAAATTTGATTTTAGCCAGTCAAGAGAAGCATCTTTGCAAAGCTCTTCTTCAAGCTGGGGAATAATTGAGGTTAAAGTCATTTCAAAGGTGATAGGGGTTATTGAAACCTTGTTCCAGCGGACTGCATTAATGTCCGTATCATCGTTTTCACTGTGTTTAATGAGCTCGCCTGCCATCCAGTAATAGACTTTTCCCCTCGGATCAATACGTTTGTCGTATTCATCGGTAAACATTTTATTTCCGAGCCTTGTTATCGCAATACCCGAAATATCTTCTTCGGGAAGTGCGGGGATATTAATATTTAAAACAGTTTTCTTAGGAAATTCTATTGATTTGATTTTAGGAAGGAATTTTCTCATAAAGTTAGCGGCATAGGTGAAATATTCGTTATCCCCTGTCATACTCGCTAACGATACCGCTATACTCGGGTAACCCATTATTGCGCCCTCCATAGCACAACTGACCGTTCCGGAATACAGAATATCTGAGCCTAAATTAGGTCCGTGGTTTATACCTGATATAATCAAATCGGGCTTTTCTTTTTCCTCTAATATTGCATTTATTGCGATTTTTACGCAGTCACCGGGGGTGCCGCTGGTTATCCAAACCCTTCTTGCACCGAAACGAGAATCTAACTCTTCAACCCTGATGGGTGTCTGAAGTGTGAGAGAGTGCCCTGCTGCACTTCTTTCTCTGTCGGGGGCTACCACATAAACATCGTGCTCTTTGCTCAGAGCAATAGTCAACTCTCTGATACCTGTTGCCATTACGCCGTCATCATTTGAAATCAAAATCTTCATATAATCGTAAATCCTAAATAACTGATATTAACATTATAACATTTTTTATGGGCAAAACAATACTAATCTCTCTGTTCATGCTACAATGTTAATATGTTTACAGGATTAATTGAAGAAGTCGGAAAAATAAGGGATAGCAGGTATTCGTCAAAGGGCTGCGTGCTTTGTGTCGAGTGCGGAAAAATTCTTGACGGGTTAAAAACGGGCGACAGTGTTGCCGTCAATGGTGCCTGCCTTACCGTTACAAAAATCTCAAAAGACGGCTTTGAAACTGAAATTTCAAATGAAACTCTCTCGAAAACCAATTCAAACTCGATTAAAATCGGTGCCGAGGTTAATCTTGAACCTGCGCTTCAGTTTAACGGCAGGCTCGATGGGCACATAGTAACAGGTCATATCGACTGCTATGCAAGATTTAAAGAGATGACAGAGGACGGCTTTTCAAAAAAATTCACCTTTGAAATAGAACAGGGGTTTCAGAAATATCTGGCTTATAAAGGCTCTGTTGCTATAAACGGAATAAGCCTGACGGTTGCAGACAAAGACGATTTGGAGTTTTCGGTCGTCATTATTCCTTCAACTATAGAAAATACAAACATAAGAAACCTCAAATCAGGTGATGTAGTCAATATTGAAACTGATATTCTGGCTAAATACGTTGAAAATTTTGTAAATTACACTGAAACAAAAAAAGAAATAGATAAAAATTTCCTTGAAGAAAACGGGTTTATTTAAAATGAGTGAAGAAATCAAATTTAATACAATAGAAGAGGCGCTCTCCGATTTAAAACAGGGCAAAATGATTGTTGTCGCAGATGATGAAAACAGAGAAAACGAAGGCGATGTCATTTTTCCTGCGGACTGCGTTACCCCCGAAAAAATCAATTTTATGATTTCAGAGTGCAAAGGGATTGTCTGCCTTGCGATGACAGGCGAAATGGCGGAAAAACTTTCACTTTCTCCTATGGTTGAGAATAACACAGATCCCAAGAAAACCGCCTTTACCCAAAGTATTGATGCCGTAAGAAGTTTCGGAATAACAACGGGAGTTAGTGCTTTTGACAGGGCGAAAACCATTGAGGTCGCTTTATCAGATGATGTTAAACCAGAAGATTTATCGCGTCCCGGTCATGTATTCCCTCTTATTTCAAAGCAGGGCGGGGTATTAGAGAGAGTCGGACATACGGAAGCTGCCGTTGACTTGGCTATCCTCTCAGGTCATAAGCCTTCAGGGGTTATCTGTGAAATAGTTAAGCCTGACGGCACTATGGCAAGACGTGATTTCCTTGTTGAATTTTGCAAAAAACACGATTTAAAATTTATCACAGTTGAACAGTTAATTGATTATCGTCTTTCAAAAGAAGTTTTTGTTAAAAGAGAAGCCGTTGCTAAACTTCCGACACAGTTCGGGGAGTTTATGATTTATGCTTACATTAATAAACTCAACGGAATAGACCAGGTCGCGCTTGTAAAAGATGACGGTTCGGATAAAATTCCGCTTGTCAGAGTGCATAGCGAATGTCTGACGGGTGATACCTTCCACAGCCAGAGATGTGACTGCTGCAGTCAGCTTGAAACAGCCATGCAGTTAGTCAGTGACTACGGAAAAGGTGCCGTTGTTTATTTAAGAGGGCATGAAGGCAGAGGAATAGGGCTCGTAAACAAGATAAAAGCCTATGCTCTTCAGGAACAGGGGCAGGATACCGTTGAAGCAAACGTTTCTCTCGGGTTTAAGCCTGACCTTAGAAATTACGGCATAGGCGCTCAGATTTTAAGAGATATAGGCTACACAAAATTTAAACTCATAACCAATAACCCGAAAAAAATAATAGGGCTAAAAGGCTACGGTTTAGAGGTTGTTGAGCGTGTTGCCTTAACTCCGTATTTGACAAAATTCAATGAAAAATATATGCTTACTAAGGTAGCAAAAATGGAACATTTGATTAATTTTTAGGAGTGTAAATGGGAAATATTTTGATTTATAAAGTAGAAAAATATAAACCCGAATATTTCAGAATCTTTAGCGGTGTTTATGAGGACTTTCGCTCAAAAGCAAAACAGAACTACAATTTTGAGCTTGAACCCTTAAATTATGATGATTTTATCAAAAGCATAAATGATGAACTTATTAACTGTCTTGTTCTTCTTGAGGACGAAATTCCGACAGGCTTTTTGGTCTATACCACAATGATTTCGGAGGGTATAGAGTTAAATCTTATCCACTGTCTTGGAGGTGAGGACGTTAATAAAAAGAGAAAACTCTTAATCGAAAAATTTATTGAACTCAATAAACCACTGATGAGCGAAAAGGTTGTTATTTACCCGATGCTCGGCGTTCAGAATGAATTTTCCTCGGAGATTAAAGCCTACGGCTTTGAAATTGTTCCGACTAAGGTCGTTGAGATTGATTTGAATGATTTATTCAGAAGGGATGACATCAAAAACTTTGAGTTTGATGAACTCCCCGAAGACTATGCGGTCGTTGACTGGTCAACAAGAATGTTCTCAAAGGCGGTCGATATTATTCACACCTCCTTCAAACACTCCTCGGATGCTCTTTTTGACACAAGATTTAACTCTTTTAAGGGTACAAGGGATATTCTTAAAAAAATTACAAATAATATCTACGGAACTTTCCTTCCCTCGGCAACAAAGGCACTTCTTCACAGAGGAAACCCCGTAGGTTTTTGCTTTGCTAATTTAACGAACGAGCAGATAGCAAATATTCCGCTTGTTGCGATAGACAAAAGACACAGAGGAAAAGGGCTTTCAAAATATCTTCTTCGCTCTGTCCTGACGGATATTGTGCGCATGAAGGAAGAAAATATCCACCCTCTCGAAACCATAAACGCAAGTGTCGATGCATCTTACGATGAAGCCGTTAAGATGTACGAAAACGCGGGCTTTGAGGAAAAATATTCCTATGCCCAGGCATATCACCCTGTAATATCTTAGTTATAGCTTAAAAGAATTTTAATCGTGGAAAGCGAAGCAACCGAAAGAAGTTTGTTTTTGCCGGTTTGTTCTTTGTTTATCTCGAACACCCTGCACATTCTTCTTATTTCTTCTTTCTCTTTAAAGGTCGTGGCTTTATATACGTTCTTAATCGGATCGGATATACAGTCCATGACAATATTCAGTTGATTTTCATTCATGCTCATTATTAACCCAAAAAATAACCGTGTTTTCTCTTATATATAAAAAGTATATTAATCTTTGAGAATTGACTAAATATTTCACAATGTAAATTTTTTTGTAATATAATTTTCTTGTTGAAAGGGGTATTTATGATAGTTGATAATCTTGAAAATGCACATTTTTATTATGAGCTGAACCCACGGTTTAAAGAGGTTTTTGAATTTGTAAAAGCTCACAATCTTTCTGATTTTGAAGCGGGCAGTTATAAAATTGACGGAGATACTCTGTACGTCAATATAAATGAGTATGAAACAAAGGAAGAACAGAAATTAGAAGCCCACAGAAAATATATTGATATTCAGATTATGCTCGAAGGAAGTGAGTTTATGGGCTATACGAATATCAAAAATACAACTTCTTCCATCCCTTATGACGAAGGAAAAGATGTAGTTTTTCTGAAGGGCGAAGTTGATAAGGTTTTGGCAACAACCCAAAATTTCTTTATCTTCTTCCCTCAGGATGCCCACAAACCTTCTTTATGCGCTTCACATCCCGATAAAGTAAAAAAAGCAGTGTTTAAGGTGAAAATTTAAAATAAACTCTGTTGTCCGTCAAAATCAGCTTTTAATTTTAAACATCTGCACGCATAAGGTGTGATTTTGCGCCCTCTGGGTGTTCTTTCAAGAAATCCCTTCTGAACAAGGTAGGGTTCATAGACATCTTCAATGGTTTTTGTGTCCTCAGACAGTGCCACTGCAAGTGTTTCTATTCCGACAGGTCCGCCCTGATACTTTTCAACTATCAATTTTAAAAGGGTTCTGTCGGTGTTATCGAGCCCAAACTCATCAATGTTTAAGTGTTTAAGGGCTTCTTCCGCGATTTTCTTTTCGATTTTTCCTTTTTCCGATTTAACAAGAGCATAATCAGATACCCTTTTTATAAGTCTGTTGGCAACTCTTGGTGTACCTCTTGAACAAAGAGCAATCACTTCTGATGCTTCAGTGGATATTTCAACATTAATTATCCCTGCCGTTCTCTGAATGACTTTTATAAGTTCTTCCGTTGTATAAAATTCAAGCCTGTGGATAATTCCAAAGCGGTCTCTCAAAGGACCTGAAAGACTTCCCGCCTTTGTTGTTGCACCTATAAGTGTAAATTGGGGAAGAGGGATTCTTATCGCTTTTACGCTTTGAGATTTTCCTGTTGTCATATCAAGCGAAAAATCCTCCATTGCACTGTATAAAATTTCTTCCGCAACCTTATTGAGTCTGTGAATTTCATCTATAAAAAGCACATCCCCCTGCTTTAAGGACATTAAAATTCCTATAATATCTCTCGGGCGCTCCAAAGAGGGGGCTGAGGTTACTTTAAACCCCGTTCCCGTTTCGTTTGCGACAATACCTGCAAGAGTTGTTTTCCCGAGCCCCGGAGGACCGTAGAGAAGTATGTGGTCGAGAACTTTTGCTCTGAGTTTTGCGGCTTCAATAGAGATTTTTAAAGTCTCTTTGAGAGCCTCCTGCCCGATATAATCTTTAAAAAACTTTGGTCTTATGTTGTTTTCGTAAGAACTGTCGTACTCCGTTGCCTTAGAGGTCGTGTTTTCGTTCTTCTTTTGCCTGTTTATATCTTTATTTGAGTTATTGTTATCGTCAAAAAGTATTGTCA